>NZ_AKWZ02000011.1 GCF_000306235.2 Leptospira fainei serovar Hurstbridge str. BUT 6 | reverse complement strand
GGTATTCCCAACGCAGCCTGGAGCGTAAGCCCGATCAAGATCGAACTATCGGCTCCTAAAAAATCCACTCCTAACACCCTCCCTATTAGAAAGGGTACTAAAAGGGATGCTGCAACTGCAAGATAAGCAAGTATCGTCATATCGCTCCCATATTCACTTAGAACGCCGCATTAAACTGCATGTAGAACATTCTCGCTTGAGATGCCGCTCCTTGCGTTCCGTTGATAACATTCGCATTTACTTGAGAAATTACTCCTGTCTGGAGGTCATACGAATACAGTGCGTTCCTCTGATTTTTAACGGCGCTTCCGGCGGAAAGAAATCCAGCACCGATCCATAGAGAAACGTAGTCGTTTATCAAGTAGGACCATGCAATATCGAATTCGTTATATATATTACGTCCCGGAGTTCCGATGACCGCCGTTTTTTGGCCGACCGCATTTAATTCGGTACTAAATCCGGTGTTCGCGGTCCCGTTAATCGCGTACCAAGCGTCCTGAACTTTATCTTTATTATTAATAAAATATGATACATAAAATGTACCGAATTTTTCGGACTTATATTCTATATTAAAAGTTAAAGATCTTAGATTCTTCGAACCTGTGTTTTCGGATAATCCTGCAACGTTGTTCCAATACGGGAAAATTCCGAAACGAGGCATAGTCAATGTTTGAAACGTAGAGTTACTTCCATCTTTGCGATTTGCATCGCCCGAAGACAAAATGTATTGGGTTCCCAAGCGCAATTTTTCAAAGAATGTATATCCGGTTTGCAAAGACATGAATCTCCCCGAATATTTTTGGTTCTGAGTACCGGCAACGCTTACATTATAACTAACTCCGTCGATGCTAACCGGCTGAGTAATATCTTGACCTAAGACCTGTCTATTCACCCGGGATCCCGTAGAACCGGATTGCCAAGCGCTCTCAATCGACCAGTCCCAGCTTCCCCAAGGCCCGTTAGTCGGAAGATAGTTTTTTGCCGTTCGATTCGTAATTCTAAAACCGGTCGTTATTAGATTATCCTGCTGCTTGGACCACTGATTCTGAGTCAAATCCGAATCCGGAGTCGCGGGCGTCGCCGGAAAAGTGGAGGATGTCCCAGCAAACGTAGGAGCTTTATGAGTAAGCATTCCGAGCGCGTACAGATCGACTAAGAACCATTCATTCGGTTTGATCGTATTATAAGATCCCACCAAATATTTATCCGGTTGCCCGGGGTTAACCGTAGTAGTCTTTCCTGTCACAGGATCGGTCACAGTGACTGGAGCGTTCGCGGACAAAACACCATTCGGACCGCTCTGATTACCCACGATCTTCGTTCCTAACAAATGGATATTAAAATGGTCTTGATCAAACATTACTCTGGCGCCGTCGTAAGAAAGACCGTTAATCGTCCAATTCGCGCTACCGATCATTCTTTGATCCCCGTAAGCCATCGCCATTCTTCCGACTTGAACTTTCGCATCTAACGGTAATTTCTTCATCATAAACCAAGCTTCACGAATTGTCGTTTGGCTCGGAATGTTAGTCGCCTCGCCCGGAGTAATCGTAGTACCGGTATTGGCAAAGGCGTTTGCACGGACGTCCCCAACACTTGCAGGAGTGGATCCACCACCCCAAACTCTAGCGTCCTGAATATTAATCTTCATCGAGAAGTAAGGACTCGGATCCAATAAAAGAAACAATTGCGATGTTTGAAGAATTCGAGAAGTGTCGGCTTTATTCGATTTATCGAAATTCAAATTATATCGATCTTCCCAGCGGGGACGAATATACGCGCCGACTCGAAGCCAATCGCCAACCCAAGCTTTTTTACGCTGATTGAATTTTTTTGCGAGTTCGGGATCTATAAACATCGTCCGATTATAATCGGCGGTCAGTCCGTTCTCTTTCAAAGGAGAAACATACCCTTCCTCGCCGTTATCTTGGGAAGATTTAGAATTATCTTTTTGATCCGCCGATCTTCCGGGAGCTTCCTTCTCCTCGATTTGTTTTAATTTCATTTCGGATGTCTCCGAATGCTTCGTCGGTTGTCCCAACAGAGCAGTCGCAGATCCGAGGATAAGCAAAACGGAGATTAATTGCCATCCCTCTATTTGTTTATGATTTTCTTTATTAAAATATTTCATTGTGTTTACATCCTTAAAGCTTTGTAAGTCTTTAATTGGATTTTGAATTCTGTGAAGCAAACTCCCTTATTATGGCTTCGATTCTAAGTCGATTATCGATTTTACTATCTTTCCGTTTTCAATGTTTCATGCTACCGATGACGCATCAGGCGACATGAAACATTATGACTAAGTCGGAGAACTATAGAAAGTTTTTGACAACATACCAATAAAGGGGAATCCCCACGATGACGTTGAACGGAAAAGTTACCGCAAGAGACATCGGAAGATAAAGACTGGGATTTGCATCCGGGACGGAAGTTCTCATCGCTGCGCCGACTGCGATATAAGAGGCGGAAGCGCAAAGAATTATAAACATAAACGCGTCGGTATGCGACATTCCGATCAACTTAGCTAAGCCTAGTCCGATAGCTGCGTTAAGTAGCGGTATCAGGATTGCAAAAACCACGAGGAAAGGACCTGCAGTTTTCAAGTCCTTCAGCTTTTTCGCTGCAACTAAGCCCATATCGAGTAGGAAAAAGGAAAGCATCCCTTTAAAGAGCGCATCTGCGAACGGCTTTTCGGCTTTCCAGCCGCTCTCGCCCGTAAGCATTCCGATGATTAACGAACCGACGAGAAGGAAGATCGATCCGCCTAAGAAAGCTTCACGACACAGCTCTTTCCAGGAGAAATCTCCTCCCGAATTCTTTTTAGCAATTCTATCGATTGCAACGCCTATGATAATGGCTGGAGACTCCATCAAGGCCAATCCCGCCACCAAGAAACCGTCAAACTCAAGGTTCATATTATTCAAAAACGCATGAGCCGTCACAAAAGTCCCGGCGCTTACCGAACCGTACGTAGCTGCAATTGCGGCGGCGTTATGAACGTCCAATTTGATTCTCAGTATATAGAACGAATATAACGGAACAAACAAAGCCATTCCACTACAAGCCAAGAGAGTATAAAGGTTTGCGGCAGTGAAATGAGCAGCGGCTAACTCAACCCCCCCTTTAAATCCGATGGCGAACATCAGGTACATACCGAAAAATTTCGATAGAGCTTCCGGAATCTCTAGGCTGGATTTCAGAAGTACTGCCGAAATCCCCAAAAAGAAAAAGAGCACGGGCGGGTTAAGTAGATTTTCCAAGATAAGCTTGGGATCCATATAAATTCTCCAAGAATTGAATCGTATTCCGAATGATACAAACCCTCTCCATTCTTCTCGCCGCAATGCGGCCGAGGTGAAAGCGGTTAATCTTCAATCGGAACTTGTCCACCTAGATCTCTGGACATATTTGCTGTCTATATTTTTTTCTAACTTTATAATATTGGACAAATTATATTAGTTGTATTTTTCCAAAATAGCTGCTTTGTACATAATCAGAAAGGCCATTTTGGCAGATGTGAGAGCTCAAGAAATGTTAGGTTTCCTGCCAAAAGCTCTTTCTAAGCCGATTGCGAAGGGGAAGCAGATGAGGTATCGAGCGGTTATGGCATTGGTTTGGACTGTCGGGGTGGAAGGAGACTTAAATCACGGGCCTGAAGTTATTTGTACTTTCAAATAGATTCCTTGCTCAACAATTGGATTCTATGTACTAATCCGAAAGCAGCCGACTTAGACCGCGCTCAATCCGCGATTGATGAATGGGACTTTAACGAATCTCGGCCGCTTATGAAATTCAAAGGCTTCCGATGGCATAAAGCTAAGGTCATTAAGATCTTAAAAAACTTGGGAATTTTCAAATGAAAAGGAATCAAAACAGCAAATTTATTTCATATTTAAAATCGAGATTACTGTTTTCTCTTCCACTCGTGATATTCTTTAGTACAGGACATGCTTTCGCTAATCCGGTAGAAATTGTAGAAATCTACTCGCGTTCCCCTATCGAAAATTTGAGCCCGAGAATAGAATACAGATATTTAGGAAATAAATTCCAGCATTGTAAAGCTGAAACGGTGCGAGCGCTAGGAGAGCTGGAATGGCACCATAATACGGGGGAGGTCATCCGAGTTCCGAGAAGTCCTGCTGGCAACTGGCTCAGGTTCCGAATCGTAAATCTTGGAAAAGAGCCCGTTTCGAGGGTGCTCTCCTTGTACTGGCTGAACGTTGCGGAAGCCGAGCTTTGCTCCGTCGACTCGCAAGGGAATTATGAAGGATTATATTCCGGTAATGAGACTTTAACTTTATGGGGAAGCCGTTCCCTACTCCCGCATTTCACAATCAATCTTCAGCCGCAAGAGGACAGAACTTACTATCTCTTCCTTCAAACCAATGAGAATATCAACTACCCTATTCGATTATTGCCGGAAGTGGATTACCAAATACAAATTCGCACTCGATCGACCATCCTGATAATCGCATGCCTATCCATTCTATTGGCTGTCGGATACAGCATATATTGCTTTGCATATTCAAAAAAACCGCTATTTCTTACTCTGCCGATTCATCTGATTTCCATCGGAATCACATTATATTTTCTGCATGGTCGGGAATTCTCCTCCCTTTTCGGAAACGAGAACAATCTTTTCCGGCACAATTATTTTCTGTTTTTGGGAATCACTCATTTCACATTCTTTCTATATTTATCTTCCTGGGCAAACGAGGAGGCTGCATCGATTCAGAAATCGCCTATCTTCTGGATAGCCTGCTTTGCAGGAATATTCTATCCTTTAATAACTCTATCCGATTTTTGGTACGAGCACCGAATCTGGATTCTTATCCTTAATTACGGATTGATGTTTTTCTGTTTTTCCAAAAGTCACGCTTCTCTTTTTAAATTTAAAAGTTATTACGAATCCGCCTATGTCGGAATTTGGAGCGTATTTTTAATATTCAGTATTTTTAAAACCACTTTCCACTTCGAATTTTATCCTTTTAATTGGATTTCCGTTTACGGAATTATCTTTTATTTTCCCGTTTTCTCCATTAGCTCCACATTATTATCTCGAGAGATCATTCATCGCTGGGAAATCGAAAAATCCGCGATAAAGAAGTCGCATTTAGCGTCCATCGACGTAAAAGCCTGCGTCGAAGCTTTATTGCGGCTCTTAAAAAGAGAGAAGATTTATTTAACGAAGGCGCTTAAAGAAGAAGATGTGGCAAAAATCATGGGAATTTCCGTACATCAGCTTTCCGAAATAATCAATACAGAATTTAAAACCAGCTTTCCGGCACTTTTAAATCAATACCGAGTCGAGGAAGCTAAGTTTCTACTCGTGGAATTTCCAAGCGAAACTACTGCGAATATCGGCGATATGGCGGGATTTAGCTCCCGCTCAGCATTCTACCTCGAATTTAAGAAAATGACCGGAAGCAATCCGAAGATGTTTCGGAGACGCAACCTTAGTTAGGAGAAAGGAAAAATCAGGAAAGGCCGACAACGACGGGTTTGATCCGGAAGAGATCGGACTTTTTAAGGATCGGTAAAGAATTCGTCGCTAAACTGGGAATTCTGCACGATCCTACTTTCCAGAAGGTTGAACGCGACTCGTCTAAAATACGGACGAATCAATTTTTCGTAAAAAACCTTACTCCGTTCGTGCGCAAACGGATCGGAAAAATAGATTTCTTTTTTCATACGCGTATAATCGTTCTTAGTCGGCACCGTAAAATACAGATATCGAACGATCGAATGGAGTTTCCCGAATACTCCCTTCAGCTCGCCTTTCTCTATATATTGAACGACCGAATTGCAAATCCCCAAGTCGAAGGGAGCTCCCACAAAATACTTAGGATCCATATCCTGAATAGTGCTGTGTAAAAAGGAAAGATTATAACCGCGAATCCACTTTTGGGCCCCGATCGCGTCGATCATCTCTTCCGAAGGATCTATTCCGAAAATTCGACCCGGCTGAAACGCCTTCACCATCTCCTTAAGAAGCAAGGCTTTGCCGAAACCGAAGTCGGCTAAACTATAAACGGGAATTTGCATCAACTCCATCAAGGATTTTACGTACTTCGCATGTTCTCTTGCATTAAACGAAGCGTCTACGTCCACTCCCGATCCGTAGATTTCCTTCCAATAGGATTTTTCGAAAGGTTGGCCGTTCGCTCCGTATGCGATATAATCGCTGTCTTTTTTTCCCTTCTTTCCGGGAATCATGCCGGAGGGATCTTCGACGACGTTATCGTCCCGGTTAAAAATGCACGAAGGCGATCATAGCCCGAGTCGCTTTCCAACGCTTGTTTAGCGACGACGGATTTATGCTTCAATGTTTTCAAGCTCGGGTCGTTCTGTATTCTCTTCCATAAAAGACCGTTGATCAAAATCCGATCGCCCGAAACGAATAGATATTGAGCCGACTTGGATTTCACTTCCCGTTGTAGCAATTTTCTATCTACCGGCCAAATTTCCGAAATTAGGATATAATCATGATCGGAAAATCCGTCCCGCTCTTGAAAGGATAATTTTTGCTTCGTATGAAAGTACACATACGCGGCAGTATCACCGTTTACGAATATTCTTTCGTTGGTATCGATAATCCCTCGCCCTCTCAACGAAACTATGTCCTTAGATAAGGAATTGAGTTTTACCGAATCCAATCCGACGATCGGACGGACCGTAAAGTATGCGGAGGTTGCAAAGAGAAAAAACATCGCGATCGACGCCGGAAGCGAATTTAATTCCTTCTCGGAGCGAAGCAGAAAAGTCCCCGCTCCCAAAATGAAAACAAAAGTTCCGAAACCCAACAAATAGCCCCAAGCCTTTTGCCCCATATATGCAAAGGAATGTTTTCCGTAAAAATCCAAATTACCTAAAAGGATTACCGTAACGACAAAGACCGATAAATAACCGAAAAGAAATAATTTCGGTATGTTTCTTCGTTTAAAAAAGACGGACTGTTTTTTCTTTTTTTCTCTCAGTCCGACCGTACCGGCCTTAATTACGAAAATCGTAAAGCCTATTAGAAAGAAGGTAAAATGCGAGAACAACCCGAGCACAGTACAAGAAACCAGAACTAGCAGGTCGACTACGGTTTCCATTCGGAAAGATAAAAAAAGCAAAAGTAAAAAACTAAAACTGACCAATTCGGGTAAATGATAGAACGGGACCCCGTATACCAAAGGGTTTATCGCCGCAAGATAACAAAGCAAATATTGGTTCAGTTTCCAGGTTTCCCTTTCTAGTAAATATGCGCAGAGATGGACAGAAACACTCAGAAAAAAAGCGCCGAAAGATATGTAAGCCGGGCTATAATTCAAACTTAGAACCGACTTCCATAGAGAAAGTAAAAGAAAGGCCAGAGGTTCGTGAGGAGAAAGGAATCCTCCGTCTTCTTGTAGAGATCGAAGTTCTGCTAAGACCCGATACGATTCCCCGTTGCCGGGTTCTCCGTGCCAAGAGTAGAGAATCGTCAAAAGTCCGGTTAGAAAAAGGACCGAGACCAAAATAAGGAAGGGATTTGCTTTTTTGTTTCGTTCCAAGTCCATCTTTGCGGTATTTTCGTTCTGCCGGATTTCGGAGCAACGTTAAAAATTTAGGTGAAATTATACCAACACATTTTGAACTAAACTAAGAGGCATATTCCCCGAGGACTCAAAGATGGAAAGAAAAGATCACATCCTTTACGATAAAAGTGGGAAACCTAGCAAGGAGCCGGCTTGGATTTTCAGAACCTATGCCGGCCATACGAATGCGAAGGAATCCAACGAGCTCTTCCGCGAGAACCTTTCGAAAGGCCAAACCGGACTTTCCATCGCTTTCGATCTCCCGACCCAATGCGGTTATAGCTCTGATCACTCGATCGCGCGACCAGAAATCGGCAAAGTTGGAGTTCCCATCAACACTCTAGAAGATTTCCGAATCTTATTCGATCAAATTCCGATCGAAGAGATGAATACTTCGATGACAATCAACGGCACTTCGATGTGGCTATTATCTCTTTACGTAGCGTTGGCCGAGGAAAGGGGTGAAGATGTCACCAAACTTCAGGGAACAACGCAAAACGACATAATTAAAGAATACCTCGCAAGAGGAACTTACATTTTCCCACCCGAACATTCGATTCGGATTATCGTGGATATGTACGAATATTGCTTAAAGAAAATTCCCAAATGGAATCCTTCCAATATTTGTTCGTACCATTTGCAGGAGGCCGGAGCCACTCCGGTTCAAGAGCTCGCCTTTGCTCTCGCAACCGCTATGGCGATACTGGACGCAATCAAAGATAGAAATTGTTTTACTCACGAAGAGTTCGAGCAATGCGTCGGGCGAATTTCCTTTTTCGTAAACGCAGGGATCCGCTTTATCGAAGAAATGTGCAAAATGCGCGCCTTTACCGAAATGTGGGACCGGATCACCGCGAAGAATTACGAAGTGAAGAGCGAGAAATTCCGCCGTTTCCGTTACGGAGTGCAAGTGAACTCGTTGGGCTTAACGGAAGAGCAGCCGGAAAATAACGCTTGGAGAATTCTGATCGAAGCTCTGGGCGTAACACTTAGCAAAGACGCTCGTTGTCGCGCTCTTCAACTTCCCGCTTGGAACGAGGCACTCTCACTCCCCCGCCCTTGGGATCAGCAATGGTCGCTTCGTTTACAGCAAGTGCTCGCGTACGAAACCGATCTTTTAGAATATCCCGACTTGTTCGAAGGCTCGAAAGTCGTAGCAAGCAAAGTCCAGGAACTGATTGAAAATGCCACGAAAGAGATCGAAAAGATCAAAGAAATGGGCGGCGCAATCAAAGCAATCGATAACGGGTATATGAAAACGCAGCTCGTGAAATCTCAGGCGGAGAGATTAGCTAAGATTAATAATAACGAACTCATCATCGTCGGAAAAAACAAATGGCAAGAGGGAACTCCTTCACCTCTGACGAACGATTCCGATGGAGGAGTATTCAAAGTAGATCCAAAATCGGCCGAGCAAACTCTCAAAGTACTGGCGGACGTAAAAGCGAAACGCGATCCTAAGAGAGTCGCGGAATCCTTGGCAAGATTGGAAGACGACGCAAAGAACGGCAAAAACCTAATGTATGCGTCGATCGAGTGTGCAAAAGCCTTGGTCTCCACCGGAGAATGGTCCGACGTTTTACGGAAAGTGTTCGGAGAATACCGACCGGCCACCGGAGTCGAAGGACAGAAATTAAATTTGGAAACGGATAAGGTGACGCGTGTCCGTTCCAAAGTGGAAAAGTTTCTGAAAGATACCGGCGCCCGCCCGAAAATAGTCGTCGGTAAACCGGGATTAGACGGACATTCCAACGGCGCAGAAATGATTGCCGTTTCTGCGAAGCATGCCGGATTCGACGTTATTTATTCCGGAATCCGTCTGACTCCCGAAGATATCGTTCAATCGGCAGTGGAAGAAAACGCGAATGTTATCGGTGTCTCCATACTTTCAGGATCTCACGTAGAGTTGGCTCGACAGATCTTCGAAGAATTAAAGCATTACAAAGCGGATATTCCCGTCGTCTTCGGCGGAATCATCCCACAGTCCGATTTTGAAACGCTTACCAAAATCGGAGTCAAAGCGATTTTTACGCCGAAAGATTACGATCTAATGGACGTTATGGAACGTATCATCGATATTCTTTCTAAGGCTCCCGTCGCCGCCTAAACTATGGCGGTGCGGTACACCTCTTCCGAGCTCAAAAATTTAATCCAGGAAGCCGCTTTAGGGGAGAAATTCCCCTTGGCGAAGTTGATTACGGAATTAGAAAAGCCAGATTCATTCGAATTTCGTAAAATGCTTTTTCAAGAATTGGAAGAGCAAGGCTTCACGGAAAAAAAAGCTCTGACCATCGGCTTAACCGGAACACCCGGCGCGGGAAAATCCTCCCTATTAGGAGAATTCTCGACCGAATTCCTGAAGGCGTTTCCCGAAAGGAAAATGGCGATCGTAGCCATAGATCCTTCGAGCCATATCAGCGGAGGGTCTCTCTTGGGAGATAGGACCCGTCTATCTCTGCCTCCGAGGGAAAAGAGACTTTACTTTCGATCGCAGCCGAGCCAATTAGAATTGGGCGGAGTCAATCCTTATACGTATCACGTTATTCGCCTTTTACGCTGCTTCTTCGATTTCGTTTTTGTGGAGACGGTAGGTATCGGACAAAATGAGATCGAGGTATCGAAGCTTGCCGACGTATCCTTTTTAGTCCTCGTCCCTTTAGGCGGGGACCAAATTCAGTTTATGAAAAGCGGAATCATGGAGGTTCCGAACGCCTTTATATTAAATAAATGCGACGAAGAATCCTTAGCGATGGCTAGTTATCATACGTTGACCAATACTCTCGAATTCTTGCGGGACCTTACTCCGGGTGGAGCCTTACCGCCGGTCTTTATGACCAGCGTTAAAACGAAACGAGGTATCCAAGAATTATTGCAATATATCGTATCCCAAACTCCCGGATCCAAAAGGGACGCCGAAACCGTAATGCAGGTCCGCAAATGGATAAAAAACGAGTTCGGAAATTTTGGCCTGCAAATCTTAACCAATGTTCGATTTCCGGTAAGCGGATCCTTCGAGCAGTGCGAAGCCTTAGCTTTACTGGAAGTACGTAAAAAATTAAAGGACTAAATATTCGAATACGCGTTTCGGATAATTCCTTGGAATCGCTTATAGGCTTCCTATCCGGAAAACTCCGGGCTAAAATCCTACTTGCAATTCCAGGATCCTGCGTTTATAAATTATTGACAGAATGAAAAACGGGAAGAGAGATATTTTAAGAGTGTGATCTGAGATTCGACGAAATATCGCGCACAGATTTTACACCGATTTGTAAATTTCGTGGATTTATAAGCGCATATCTGAAATTACGGAAATCTTTCCATTGATCGTATAAGTTCGTTTTTAGGGCCGATCCGATCGATCATTTTTAATTTTTTTCTATCAAATGAATAACTCGGTTTTTGTAGATGTTATTATATACGTATCTATTAAGGAACCTCGCTTAAAATCGAGGAAATACTGTGCCTGCGGAATCGCGGCGTTGTTTGTCCGAAATTCGAGCAAAAGAAAGTAAGAGAGAGATGCACAAAAAAATTATCATTCCGATCTTCTGCATCTCCTTTTTAACGATGGGGTGTTACCAAGGACCTAATTCCGGCCCTCTGGATTTCTTAATCTTTTCCCAGTTGAGTACAAACGTAAATACTCCCCTCCCGATCCAAGTACAGGTATCGGGACTCCCGGCTCTTGCCTCCGTAAGCGTCAGCGATTCGTTAGGAGAGATACTTACTTTCAACAGTAACGGAGTTCAATCGTTTCCGACAAAACAACTTCCCGGTACGAATTACAATTTAAGCATAACGAGTCAACCGGTTGTGACTCCTCAAATTATTTGCCAGATCGTAAATCCTAATAGCCAAGTTCTTTTCCCTTCAACCGTCGTTCAAGTCCAGTGCGGAGTAGCGTTTTATCCGATCAACGTTACGGTCGTAGGAATATCCGCAAGTAATACCGATACTCTGACCCTTTCCGATAACGGAACGGATCACTTGTCGATCACCGGAAACGGAACATATCAATTTCCAACGACGGTAGCAGACCAACAATCTTTCGCCGTGAACATCTTTCAACCGTTGCCCGACCAAACCTGCATTTTTCGCGCTGCGCCGTCGAACACCGGAATCGTAAACGGAGGCTCCCCTCCGACGGTTATCTTAAATTGCTTTAGCCCTACGTTAACCCGACCTGCAAACAATACTGCAATCCTAGTAACGGATACGATTAATATCACGTTATCCGAAAATCCGAATGTCGGAAGTTGCGTTCTAGATGCGACTGTTGCGGCGAATCCCACGAATTTAGGACCGTATGCAACGATGTCGGTTGTAGGCAACGTTCTGACGATTACGCCCAATGCAGGAAGCTACAGTCCGACTCTTACGCCTCCGCTAAACGTTTACGCAAAAGTTACGGGCTGCACGGATTCAGGAGGAAACTTGATGCTCGAAGGCGCGGCTTTACAATTGAATTTTTCTCTTGTAAGCCAGCAATATTACGTGTCCCCCACCGGAGCCGACGCCGCAGCACCCGCCTGCTCTTCGCCGATCGCTCCTTGCGCTACGATTCAACAAGCGGTTACGAATTGCGCCGCAACTTCCTGCCTAGTTTCCGTTTCGCAAGGCACTTATTCCGTTTCAACTCCGATCGTCCTTTCGCAAAAAACGTCCTTAATGGGAGGATTTGCGCCCGGCTTCGGAACGCGATCTCCGTCGAAATACCAGACGATCATTAGCGATGCAACCGCAGGCTGTGGCGTCGCTTACGCAACTCCATGCGCCCCTATTCAAGTAACGACTCCCGTCTTGACCGCTAACGAAGTCGTAAAGATATCGGGGTTCGGTATCGTTGCTTCAGCCGATCCGACAAAAGCATATACGACCGGTATCCTTTTTAACGGTGCGACTCCTAGCCCGGGATTAATATATATCTTTCAAAACGCGATTTTCGGCGGACAACCCGGGGCTGCGGCCGGACTTTTATCAGGCATCCAAATGATGAACAGTAATAATATCATCATAGAATACAATACCATTACCGGAGGGACAGGCGGATCGGCCTCTGCCGGAATCGTCGCTGATGCATCCTCCGGAATTATTTCTTGGAATAGAATCAGCGGTCACAGTTCCACAGGTGGAATCTTTCCGGTTAATTATTCCGCCGGGATCGACATCCGTAATATGAATCTCGCAAACACCTTAGTGGTTAACTCTAACTCTATCAATCCTTTGGCTTATATTGATCCAAGCGTTACCGCAACTAATTTTCTCGGTATTTTCCTGCAAGCAAGCAACGTAAATACGACAAATATTACTTTTCTCGGAAATAGTATTTATTCCGGAAACGGCGCAGCAGCAAATTCCAAAGCGGTCAGTTATAATATGCTTTCTTCCAAGATCGCGCTCGAAAATAATCAACTGATTACCCCTAGTCCGGGATTTACTTGTCTATATCACGCGACTACGTCGAGCGCGGCATCCTCCATTCAAGGAAATAATTTTTACGGTTGTTCCACTCTTGCGTATGAAAATGGAACGGCCACCTCTTACGGCGGTATATGCCCCGGCGGGATCATCGGTGGATTAAGTTCCACTGCTTGCGGTGTGCCTACTTATCTTTCCGGAACTAGTGCCGCTTCACAGGATTACGCTCAGGCGCCGAATTTCGTAGCGGCAACGGACATATATCACGCGTTTATGCTGACTTCGACTTCATCCTGCTACTCGGTATACGGGGGTATCAACGATAATGTCCTCCCAGCATTCACATCGACAGATATCGTCTCGGCGCCGCGCACCCAAAACGTCGTCGTGACGGCTCCTTCCTTTATTCCAGCGGGAGCGTACGGTTATTCGATCGGGGCTTTCGAATTTAACGGTTCTTGTAAGTAAGAAACTCATTCATGAACATTTCGAACCGATATCGAGACTCTTAATTAAGGGCGGCCCCCTTCTCTTCGTTCAGGGTCACGCTGCTTCGGGCTACGCTAACGCTTCGGTCCCGGCGACGTTTATTTAGAGATCCTTAATAAACCGTTACGTTTTGTCGCCGTGACTTCGCAGCACCCTACGCATCGTTGCCGCGACCAAAACGGACAATTCTCATTCCGTTCCTAATATAACGTAAAAGTAAAATCTTCCCAGCCTATACCCGACTCCGACTCCCATATCTTTCGCAAATCCAGTCTTCGCAAAACTCGGGTCTTTAACCAATCGATCCGTGTTCGTGGAGACGGCATCCGATCCGATATCTCCCACGATCCAAGCATCCAATAACAAACCTTTGGCAGAATAACCCTGGTCTTTTAAGGAAGTATTATAGTCCTTCTCGTCTCCGGAAACCATTCCGATTGCGAGATCCTGCGCCGCTTTTTCAAGTTTATCGGATTTCGTCAGTAAAGGCAGCCCGGATTCCAGCCTAACTCCGTTAATCCTTTCCAAAAACGAGTTCCGAATCCTATTTAAAAAAGAATCCGAATTATAATAAGAATCTTCCGGCGCCTCATCAAGAACCTCGACTCTTACATCCATATCATAACGGATCGCGGGACCATCGTACGAAGAATAGTAATAAAGATAATTTTGGAGACCGGAATTCACTGCCATCTTACGACCGTCCGGAAGAAAAACTTCTTCCTTTTCCCCGCGATTGAATGCGATATGATTTTTATCCATAAAGCCGACCATTGGGACCGATTCAAACATTGCCGGGTCGGCCGGTACCCAGCCTTTTTCCGGGATGTAAAATTCGGTCCAAACATGCCAATCCCAGTCCTTACCGTTTTTAAGAATCCCCCCGGAAACGAATCGAGTCGGAATCCCTTGGCTTCGAAGCATGGATTGCAAAACTCGGCTCAAGGCGCCGCAATCCCCTCCGCCGTTCGCGAAGGTCTGACTGATCGTCGCATACTTTCCGGTATTCTTCCATATTAACTTTTTCTGAATTTCTTTGATTGATTCGTTGGCAAAATCAAAGGGCCGCGACGTCTTCTTTGCCGCCGCAGACACCAAAGACCTGATGTTCGGATGATTAGGGTCTATTTGTTCGTGCTTACCCGTATAACGCATTACTAAATCGGAAGTCGGATCGTATTTTACTTCTGCGTCAAAAAAATCCGGATCCCAGTCCGTTCGATAAGACTTTACTAAATGGGTGATTTCGACTTCGGGAGCGGAATTTCCCGAGGTGATGTACAGAAACTTTTGCTGCGAATCGGGCGAGATTACGATATCTCCCGTATTGTATTTAATACCGGATACTTCTCTCGATTCGTCGTCTTGTGGAATCGGAATCAGAATTTCGATTTTAAAACCGCTCCCGGAGAGATTAGAAGGAAGACCGCTCGCAAGTCGAAGCTTACGAGTAATTTTAAATCTCTGAGGGAATCGCTTTAATACCGGTTCACCCGAGGAGATACCCATGATGCTGGTTCTTCTTGCGGAAGAACCTCCGACTGCGGAGCCCGCATTCAAAAATAAGAATAAATAAACGAGTAAGATTGCGGAAGCAAATCTACCGATCATATATTATGAAACTCGTATGGAAGAAATTAAAATCGAAGAAATCTATAAAGCAAACTTCTAAAAAAACTCCAGATTGTTCCTAACAGCATTTGTTTTCCAACCTCGGCATAGATCTGCCCTTGTGTTGGGGTTGCGGGTGCTTGACCGTTACCTTGAGCCCCGGTTTGGGCTGTCGCGTTCAGATATTGTTTCTTTTGTTCCGGTGTTAGGGCATTCCAAGATTCGGTCGAGAATCCGGGAGGTATTTGTTCGTTCTGCAAATCCATGGAGGGATGTTATCGATCGATCAAAGTTAGTCAACATTTTATCTACAAATCGATTCAATTAAAAATTTGGAATTTTTTTCCGAAATTGTTAGAACTAGAAAAAAGATAACGTCTCATGTTGCATGAAATTGGTACAGATTTTCATCTATATCATTCTTTTCGGAATTGCATTAGCGTTCATACCATCCAATGAATTTTCCGGGGAAAAAGATGGAGTGGAAAGTTCGCATACATCGCAGCTGCCTTGAATTTCCGCATAGGCTCGTCCAGCGGAATTCCTTTGACGATACTTCGATCTTCGTAGAGTCTTTTATCGTTGCAATTAATCCGTTCTGCTTATCGTTCTCACGAAATCCCGAAAAAGGAAATGTAAACGAAGCGGAGCGATATCATTATTCTTCCAAACGAACTATAAAAACCGATACGCGTTTAGAAAATTCTTTACGGTTGAAAACCAGAAACCGGGAAACAAAAACGGAAATCCTCGAATCTCGAGCTAAAAACAAGTCTTATAAAACGGGTATCTTTACGGAGAATTTTTACGCTGAAGGGACATAGATTTTTCCCATTCATCATATTGTAATATTTTTCGCTGTTTGTTATCGGCGATTCCGTCACGTAATTCGGGAGTTCCCGACGAAATCGCCGATCCATAAAACCGAAAATTTTTTCGGAAAGTACCCTCCTTTTTCGCAACAAACCCGGCGTCCCAGGCTCGTATAAAGAAAAAGGTACAACCGAGAGGAGCCCTTCATGGCAATCATTCTAAGCTTTTTCGCAGGACATTGGTTTTTAGCGGCCTTTGTGCAGTCTTTTTTCCTGCACCGCTATTCCGCCCATCAAATGTTCAAACTAAACCGTTTCTGGGAAAAGTTCTTTTATTTCTTTACCTTCTTCGTTCAAGGATCTTCTTATTTAAATCCTCGCGCGTACGCAATATTACATCGTCAACATCATGCATATAGTGATACCGTAAAAGATCCGCATTCCCCCGTTGCCTCGACCGGCTTCCTGGATATGATGTGGACTACTGCTGTCACGTACGAAAACATTCTAAATCATAAAACGGACGTCGAAAAAGATTTCAAAGGGAATTATCCGGAGATGCCTTTCTTTGATCGATTTGCGGATTCTTGGTTTGTTCGTTTATTCTTTGGAACTTCTTACACATTGTTTTATATGGCGTTTGTTCCGGGCGATGCTCTCTGGCTTTATGCGCTTCTTCCCATCCATTACTTAATGAGTCCGGTTCACGGCGCGATCGTTAACTGGTGCGGGCATATGTACGGATATCGGAACCATGCGAAGAATCCGGATAATTCGAAAAATACCCTACCGATCGATATCCTGATTTTAGGCGAACTCTACCAAAATAATCACCATGCGCATCCTAATTCTCCGAATTTTGCGTTCCGTTGGTTCGAAATCGACTTCACTTATCAAGTAATGAAAGCTTTGCATTTCTTAAGAATCATCAAGATTCAAAGAGCCGTCTGGACCGAAAAAGGGAGACAAGAACTTCCCGGAACTCCCCGTTCCCCCCTAGCTGACGTAGCATAAAAGATTCTTCAAATTGTCCTTCGCGGAAATTTCCGCGAGGGATTTTCTTAACGAACGTTTTATTCGTGATTTTCCTTCCGTAACTTTCCTAAGTCGCCCAACATTTCCTTTTCATATTCCTCTTTGAGCACCGAATAAAATTCCGGTTTCAATTCTATCTTTCCGTTTAGAACCAATTTAAAAAGTCTTCTTACCAGATCTTCTTTTTCGAATCCGGTAAAAATCCATTCGATAAGTTCCAGGGCCAGATCCAATCGACCTTCGACGGCGATGGTTTTATGCAGAACCTCCAGGAGCTCCAGCTCTTTTCCGAGCTCTAAAAAGGAACGGAACTGACTAGGCATGCTCTGCAGGAGAACCTGCTTCTTAGAGTTCGGAGTAAATTGAAATTCCTTGATCCCCTGATTTAAATGTGAAAGTATGGCGGCTTCCGTTTCCTGAATGGGAGTTCCTAATCTCTCCAAAGTTCTGCCGAGAACTTCCCCTAAAACAAAGTCCTGCAATGGACGAAACGGATATCCTTGCTTTTGAGATTCCTGCGATTCCATCTTTCTTCCCTCTGTACTCGGCGGAAGAAAATATTCCGTTCCGAATTTTTGAAAAGGTTGAAAACCTCGACATCTTATGTCAACCGTATCGACCTTCGCCTAAACGCCAAAATGCGATTCTGACCCGTATTTGTAACGGTATTTTCACGATTCCTTAGTACCGTTGGGATCATTAAAGCGTAAATTCTAGACTCCTTTAACTAAACGAGGAATTACTAGGCTGAAAATTCTAAGCGTCCTCATTCCATTTCTGCACAGTCAGTTTCAAGCTTCCGGGTAACTTTATGAGTTTTAGACAAAAAATCTTCATCATCTTAGGAGCGAGTCAGCTCCTTCTCGTTCTCATACTCGCGTTTACGTTTATTCAAATGATTGATCGAGTCAAAAACGAGCCGCAAAACAAGAGAGCTCTGGATAGAGCGTTCGAATTCCGCAAAGAACTACACCATAAAGACGAGGTGATACGTCTCCTTTTAAAAGAAATAGAAAGAAATCAAAAGACTCGATCCATTCTGGAAAGCGGATTAAATAATAATCGGCCTTTGCTCTTGGCAAATTTCGATTATGTCAAAGGAATTATGGCTCAATACGATCTTTCGATTTTCGAACTTCTGGATTCGAAAGGGGTCGTCTTTTTCCGGTTTCATCGCCCTAAGGATTTCGGCGACGATAAGTCCAAACAAAAAATCGTGCAGGAGGCTTTGCATGGCGCAGGAGCCTCCACTTTGGAAATCGGCCATAGCGGCTTAGGTCTTCGGATCACGGCTCCTCTTCGCGGGGGATTGATGTTGGTCGGACAGGTCGTAAACGAAAAATTTCTCCAATCGATTGTCGGATCCGAGGACGTCCACATGGCGATCTTCGAAAAAGGAAAGCTTGTCGCATCCTCCGACACCTTCATTGCAAAATATTTGGAACAGAAACCTCTGGCCTCCTTAAAAGATGGAACCCGCCTAAAATTCGCGGAAAAGCATCTGTATCTCACCAAAATACCGTACGAAAATCAGGGCTTGAGCAATTTGAAACTTGAATTCGTATTGATGATCGACGAGACCGATCTATATGAATCGACTCGAAATCTTTGGATCTATTGCGGACTGATCGCACTCTTCGTGTTCGGAGGAATCCTAATCACTTCCTATTTCTTCTCTCGCGATATTATCCATGCGGTTAAAGCGTTAAACTTTGCCATGAAAAACCCCGGTGAGGATGAGTCAAAGATCGTGGATTTGGAAAGATCCGACGAGCTTGGTGAAATGGCGGAAGTCTTCGTCGGAATGAAGAAAGACTTACTCGATCACCAACTCTTTTTGGAAAAGAAAGTGGAGGAGAAAACTCACGAACTCCAGGAAACCTTAACCGACCTACGCGCTTTGAAGGAAAAGCAAGACGGAGATTATTATCTCACTTCCCTACTCCTTCGTCCGTTAGCGACGCTCGATCATAACGGACCGTCCACGAAAATCCAATCGATCTTAAAACAAAAGAAAACCTTTACATTCCGAAAAAGAGAATCCGATATCGGCGGCGATTTGGTTTCCATCAGCGAAATCACTTTGTACGGGAAAAAATATCTGGTAATGATGAATTCCGACGCTATGGGTAAATCGATTCAAGGCGCAGGGGGAGCGTTAGTAATGGGTACGGTATTCAAAGCCATTCTGACCAGAACTCAACTGTCCAGAACCAACCAACGCAAGACTCCCGAAAAATGGCTGAAAGACTGTTATACTGAATTGCAAAACGTATTCGTTACATTTGACGGGACCATGTTAGTGTCCGCCTTAATTTGTCTATTGGATGAAGAAACGGGCGCTCTTTACTCCTTGAATGCGGAACATCCCAATATGGTATTATATAGGGACGGAAAAGCGACCTTCCTGGATCCCGAGTTAGCGCTGCGAAAATTGGGTTTCTCGGAGAACTCTCCCGAGCCGCTGGTCAGAGTTTATAAGTTGGAAAAAGGGGACGTGGTTTTTATCGGTTCCGACGGTCGAGACGATATTTTAATTACCGATCCTAATAAGGAAGAGCCCGCAATGAACGAAGATGAGTTTCTTTTTCTTCGATTTGTGGAACTTGCCAACGGAAATTTGCAGGATCTTGAACGATTGATTTCGGCCGCGGGAGAAGTTTCGGACGATCTAAGCTTAATGAGGGTGGGCTTTAAGGAATCAGTCGCGCCCTCCGAGCCAAAAATCGTGCCCGAAGAATACAATCGTCTATTACAGGAAGGGATTCGGGAATACAAGAAAGGAAATTACGAAAAAACTAAAGTGATTTTCACAAAGGCTCTTGCGCTGGACGACTCCGACCCCGCGCTTCATAAGCAGCTCTCGAGGATTTGCATTAACGCGAAAGATTACGAGGAGGGCGCGAGTTACTGCGAAGCCTACCTCTCCAAAGTTCCTTTTGATAACGAATATATCTTTTATGCTTCGTATTGCTTAAGAAAAACCAAGGATTATTGGAAGTCGCTGGAGTATTCCGAAAAATTACGTTCCCGCGAGCCCGAAAACGTTCGGAACCTGAAACATCTAGTAGCCCTATATCGACTAACCGGAAGCCGGGCAAAATTCAGGACGACTATGGCCGTTCTAAAGCAAATCGTTTCCCGAAAGAATCCGGAACGTAGCGATAGCACCGAGCCTGCCCTGGTGTAAAAGCGCCGGAGTTTTCTGCCTGAAAGACTTTTTTTCGTTTCCGAGCGGCGGAAACCGATTTGATATTGGTAAACGATGCCGCTCGAAACGCTACAACGTTTGCGATCCGTTCTGGTCGTGATTAAACGGACTAAATACGAATTGGATGTGGAAACGTACGGTTCGCTTGAGGAATACAAACGGATTGCCTCGCTTCAAAATAATTCCTTCGATAGAGTCTACGAATCCCACGTTAGGCAAGTTAAGAGTCGGGAGGATATAAAGCGACTCTTCCCGAATGCAACTCTGATTTTTCGGGAAGGTTTGGATACGATAGATATCTCGGCCTTCGAACTCGTAATCGCATTAGGAGGAGACAATCATTTCACGTATGTGGCACATCACACCGTGGAAAATTTAGTCTTAGGTTGCAATTCCGACCCGGCAACTTCCGTGGGGGCTCTGCTTTCCTTCCACGTAAACGATATAGAAGAGTCCTTAAAGCAGAACTGGACGAACGTAAAAATCGAGCAGTGGCCTTTGATTAATGTCAGGATCGAATATCCTGACGGAAGAACCGTTAAAACCTTCCAAGGAATCAGCGAAATTTCGATTCGAAATAATAGCCCCGACTTAACCAGCCGATTCTTAATTTCTCATGAAGGATCGGTCGAAGAACAGAAATGTTCCGGTTTACTGGTCTACACTGGAGCGGGTTCTACAGGCTGGGTTATGTCTTGCGAAAATAGAGACGTAAGTTTTGACAAGCAGAAGCCATATTTCAAAGTGTACTGTAGGGAACTTCGAAAGAAGGAAAACATAAAATATAAATTGGATCATTTTACGGTAAAGGAATCATTTCGTCTCATTTCCGAAATGTGGGGCGGAATTTCGATCGACTCCTTAGCGGAGCGAATTTATGATTTTCCACCCGGCGCAAAAGCCGACTTTTCCGTTTCCCCTAAACGATTGCAAGTGGTTGTGAGAAAAAATGGATAGTTTAACCATCCTAGAACAAGACGCAGGAAGTTCGATTAAGGTGTACTTAGTTTCCGGTCGTCTGGACGAATCTACCTTTCCTCAATTCAAGGAAAAGGTATTGGAAGTCACACACGCCCATAATACCGTCTTGAATCTCTCCGATTTGAAGTATATTTCCAGTTCCGGAATCCGTGCGATTTTCGAATTAAAGAACCGATTAACTCAGGAAGGGAAAAAATTGATTCTTACGGAAGCCGGAGAAAAGGTGATCCAAATCTTTAATCTTCTAGGCCTCTGGAAACCGTTTGCTCACTTCGAAAAAGAAGAAGACGCTATTGCCGCCTGTTTGAAATAATTTCAACCGTTTCATAAACCTTTTTTCCGTTCCGCATCCCAGGAAACTTTGTTGTAATAATCGCGATCGTATCAAATATTACTCTGACTTCGAAATCGAACTTTTTTTCCGGAATGAATAAAACCTCCTCCACCCCTTTTTT
The DNA here is from genome assembly GCF_000306235.2 of Leptospira fainei serovar Hurstbridge str. BUT 6. Classification (NCBI taxonomy): domain Bacteria; kingdom Pseudomonadati; phylum Spirochaetota; class Leptospiria; order Leptospirales; family Leptospiraceae; genus Leptospira; species Leptospira fainei. The sequence goes on along the minus strand of NZ_AKWZ02000011.1, from coordinate 310,045 downwards.
CAAGATTCTCTTCGTTTTAGGCTGGGGTTCTTTCGCATTCTTTTTACCTCTCTTCGGAATCGTTTACTGGGAGAACCGGAACATGGAAGCGGTGTACACGTCCCTTTCAACGTCCGGCCAAAGAGAGTTCGGAGTACTGATGGAAAATACCCGTCTGGAGAAATTAGGAAGAACCGTTCATCTCTATACTTATTTGGTTCCGGACGAAATCGGCAAAAAGCATGAGGTAACGGAAGAAGTAGACGAAATGACGAATCGAAGAATGCGCGTCGGAGATACCATCACGGTAAGAAGACAAACTTGGTTTAGTCTAGGAAAGTCCAAGGTGATATCTCGAATCGTAGGGAATAAGGCTCCTATACCTAGCTTTCGCTTTTTAGAGGAATTGTTCCTAGGTGGAATCCTATATTCCGTAGTTCTAATCGGATTGGGACTTTATTATCGAGCCTTCAAGGCGCAGGCAGAATAGTATTGAACGGATTTTCCTTCTGGAATATCAATTGGACCTGAAACGGTTCCTGTATGTATCTTGACGGATTCATTTCGTACGAAATAAAACAATAATATTTTTCATAAACGATTACGTACATATAATCTTTGAACTTTATGTATTTCATTTGATGCCGAATACCGCGCATCCAAATGGAATCTTCAAAAACCCTTTCGTATCGTACCGCTGCCGAAGTAACTTTCTTCAGTTCTTCAGGAGTCATTTTCTCCGAGTCACGCTTACGCAATTCCAACTTTAAATGTCGGATTAAATTGTACTCCAACTTGGCTTTCTCAATAATGTCGGTATTCGGAAGAGTCTTAAAATAATGTTCGTAATATTCCCGGTCTAAGGACTTCCCATCCCGATGAATCTCCTCCCCTTCTTCCGCCGCAGAATTCGCTTCCTTGGGGTTTTGCGTTTGTGCAAAAAGAGGGAACAATCCCAGAAATGCAGTTAAAGCGATGATTGATAAAAGCGGTGTCGGCATACCGGTATCAATAAAGATATCGGACAGGGGGGCGTTTTTCCCCCCATTTTTTCCCGCTTTTTATCCTGCGGAAAGTTCTTCCAAAAGAGCACGTTCCCTACGTAGCATCTCGGAAACTTCCTCTTCACCTAACAACTTGGCTCCTAAAAGAGCCATGTCATAGACCGATCTGGCTAGTTGTTCTGCGCGCTCCGGACGAACGCCCTTACTCGTACTTAGAATATTACGTATCAGTCGAGACTTGCGGTTTACCAGCAGAGTATGACTCTTTAATAGGTCGGAGGACTTCTGGCCGTAGATTTGGCCCATTTCCGCCAATCGACGCAATTGTTCGGGCAATAAAATCACTGCCGGAACGTCCTCGGATTTTAGGGCTTCGGTACGGATCTCCACTCCTTCCCGAGCGATCGCTTTATTGAAGATTTCCTTTAGTCGTTCCTCTTCGGTTTTATTTTCGGAATCGGCCAAACTAGGACTGGCATCCTTATCCAATGTTTGTTCCGCCAACTCCGAATCGACTCTTTGAAATTTCCAATCCTGGTTTTTACTTTCTAAAAACTGCAGGAAGTGATTGTCGATTCTCGAATCCACTAGGATCGCCTCGAGTCCTTGGGATTTCAAAAGATCCATATAAACGGATGACAATTCGGTTTCGTTGGCATAATAGACCGTACCGGAATTTTTCTCTTTGTTTCGAGAAACGTAATCCTCTAATTTCGTGAGTTCTCCGTTGGAAGAACGAAAGAAAACCAAATCCTTTGCAGATTCGTAGAATTTTTCGTCGGTCATTAAACCGTATTTCACGAATAAGGAAATCTCATCCCAATTCTTTTGAAAAGTCTCCGAATCCCTTTTAAATTCCTCCTGAAGTTTATCAGCGACTTTCTTGACGATATGAGCGGAAATTTTTTTGACCAAAGGATCGTTTTGTAGATAAGAACGGGATACGTTTAGAGGAAGATCCGGTATATCCAAGGTTCCCTGCAATACGGTTAAAAATTGCGGAACCAATTCTTTTGCCTCATCACTAACGAATACGTGATTGCAATAGAGTTTTATCCCCATACGATTCGCATCCAGCTCATGCCTAAGCTTCGGAAAATATAGGATCCCTTGGAGACGGAAGGGATAATCCACGTTTAAATGTACGTGGAATAATGGGTCGCCCGCGAAGGGAAAGAGATACCGGTAAAATTCCTCATACTGTTCCTTCTTTACGGCGGAAGGTTGCTCACTCCAAAGAGGAGTTTTCTTATTTGCTTGTTCCCCTTTAACAAAAATGGAAATCGGAAGAAAATCGCAGTATTTGCGAACTAGTTCTTTTAACTTCCACGCATCTAGGAATTCCCCGGAATCCCCGTCCAAGAATAAAGTGATCTTGGTGCCTCGAGTCGTTTTCTCGTTCGTCTTTAGGGTAAAGTCCGTGCCGGATTCGCTTTCCCAGGTTACCCCGACGCTTCCCTTTCGATACGATTTGGTTTCGATTCTTACTTTTGCGGATACCATGAAGCTGGAATAGAAACCGAGACCGAAATGCCCGATGATTTCAGGCTTGTCGCCCTCGCTTTGGTATTTTTTTACGAACTCTTCAGCGCCGGAAAAAGCGATCTGATTGATGTATTTACCGACCTCTTCGTCGGTCATACCGATTCCATTGTCTTCGATCGTAAGAGTTCTCTCTTGTTGATCGAAGTCTATATCGATTTTATAATCCGTGCCGCCTTCAAATTCTTCGCTTAAAGATACTTTCCTGAGTTTGGAAATCGCGTCGCATGCATTGGAAACCAGTTCTCGTAAAAAAATATCTTTTTCCGAATACAACCATTTCTTAATGATCGGGAAAATGTTTTCCGTTTCAACGGAGATTCTACCTTTAATTTCTTCGCTCATAAGGATTCCTTTTGTTGTGCATCGCCGAGGATAAGCTCCGCCGACCGGAGCAGATAGGTTTTTGAAATTGAATCAAGCTTCGGATATAGGGCGACCAACGAACTCGATGCCGATTTCCAACCTATCAATAAAGAAGCATCGTCTTCCGAGACGCCCTTGGCAAGAATCGAATGCTTCAATACCAAACCTCTTTTAGAACCGATCCAGTCGTCAAGTCGTTTCAATAATTCTTCGTGCTTCCGTATTCTCCTTAGACGGAAGAACCAAACCGTCGCAGCACCCGCAAGCCCGAAGAAAAGGGCGACTATAATTACGGTCTTTACTTTTATAATTTCGCCGGTTTCCCGAACCGGGTCTGCGGCCTTCAAGGAACGCGGGCCTATTTTTACCGAAGGTAGTCGAATTGAAACTTCGGAATAGGCTCCCGAGTATGGATCAAAGAAAACGAACGGGAGTTTTCCGGGATTCCAAAGTCCCTGCTTACCGGGCAGGACAGAATACACGTAAGAATAATTTAAGCTAAATCCATATTCACCGGGATCCAATTCCCTGAATTCCCGCTGTGGAGAAGATTGGACTAGCGTAATATCCGGAAAACAATCCGCCTGTCCGCATCCTTGCCGAATCGGATCCTGGACCGGTGCGAGATTTCCTTTTCCTTTAATGACTATTTTAAAAAGGAAGGGCTCTCCTTCCCGAGCCTCTTCCGGCGCATCTTTAGCTTCGATTTGAAATTTTCCGACGGCGCCTCCGAAGTTTGCCGACGAAGGACTCGGCAAGGGCCTAACATGAATTTTGCCTGGAATGCTGCGCAAAGTTCTCATATGAAAATAGGATTGAAGCTGGCCTTCCAAATGAAACGAAGTTAAGCCTAAGGAATATTCTCCCGACTTCAAAGGCGTCAATATGAAGAATTCCTTATTATAAGGGAAAGTTTCGTACAATACGCCTTCGTAAACCACCGCTTCAGGAATGTTTAAGCTCATCCCTGACAGGATCTCGCTTCTGAAATAGGGAAATTCGATCGAGCTGGCAGGATCCCGATCGAAGTAGGGCCTTACAATATCTTTATAATATAATGTAAAAAATCCTAATACTGGCTGCCCTGTCCAGACCTCTTTCTTGTCTAATTGGAAGACGACTTTTAGATTTTCATCAGCCGGCCCTTGGTCGCTTTCGTTCGAAAAAAACCGACTCCAAATTGAACCGGGCCCCCGAGGAGATGAACGCTTCGCTCCGAATTCCACTGCGAGTATTCCCGAATGAACTCGTTTCCCGTCCACTTCCAACTCGATTTCCGGTACTGAGTATTTTCCCGGAGCGGAAACGACCAGTCTGTATTTCAGCAATTTTTTCCGGTATGCTTTATAATTCAAGATGGTCGTATTATCTTCCATTCCCCAATAAACCGCTTTGATTCCATTTCCTTGAAATTCTTTTTCTAGGATGCGAACTTGTGCAGCTCCTTCCAATTCAAAGACGGCAAACACCGGATCTCCCAACTCCGCACGAGATTGGCTCAGATAAAATCTAGGCTCACCCGCAAATAAGGGTAAGGAAAAGAAAGTGAATAAGAGAACGATGCGATATAGATTCACCAAAAAACCTCCCGGTTCCTGGAACCGATGCTTTTTCGTTTTACCGCGTCCAAATCCAATGAATCCATCATTCTTTCCAGGTCCGATTCAGATTGGGATTTTTGATCCCGCTTTTTATCTTTCTTTCTCGCCGATTGACCGTCGGTCCCGCTCTCTTCCGGCTCGTGTTGCCGGCTTTCGTTTTTGGGTTTTCCTTGGCTATTTTGATTTCCGGAATTCGAAGACTCTTTCTTTTGCGGAGGGGGAAGCTTCCGCAACCACTCCAAATTTTTTCTAGCGGCCTCCTGTTTTGGGTTCTCCTTCAAGGATCTCAGAAAACTTTCCGCCGCCTTTTTTCGATCGCCTAATCTTAGATAGGTGTTACCCAAATTAAAATAAGCTTTGGACCTAAGTTGCGCATCTTTCGATTCTAACGCCTTTTCGAAATGTCGTAAAGCCGTATCCAAATCACCGGTCTTATATTTTGAAGTTCCCCGATTGAATTCTAATCTAGGATCGCCAGGAAAGTAGGATTCCGCTTCGTTGTATCGTTCGCTGGCTCCCGGAAAATTTCCTTCTTCGTAGGCTTCGTTCCCTTCCTTAACTCTATTCCCCCCGGGATCCAATTCCACCGCACCGAGAGTTCCAGAGCCCATCATGAAACTATAAAGTATAAGAACCGTCGCCGAAAACTTCCAACGAAGTAATTTGGAATATTTACCCCAGGCCTCTAAGACGATAAAATCGAATAATAATAACAGGAAGGCCGGCAATAGGAAATTTCTATATCCTTCCGCCCTTCTTAAATCCTTCATTCTCCTACTTGTATTCTTGTCCATGGATCGAACTCTCGAAGTGAGATCGACCGCGCTCGGACTGACTCTATTGAGAGAAAGAAATTCGCCGCCGTTCGCATCCGCCAATGATTTCAAGAAAGCTTCGTTCGCCCTAGTCTGAACGACTCCGGGAGAATTTTCATAGGGAGCCAGCGAGCCGTCTCTAGTCAGATAGCCGTTTAAAACGGCCCCCTCTTCCTTATAAGCGATCGGACCTCCTTCCAAAGTTCCCACAGACCAAACGATTAAATCGGCCGGGAACCGAAATAGTCCCGGATTTTGGATATCTTCGCCATCGGTAATCAAGACAACTACTCGGCTGCGAAAGACTCGATTGGATCGTAAGACTTCTTCGGCCTTCCGAAAGGCCGCGTCTAAATCCGTTCCCCGATCTCCGACCATATCCACATCCAGCCCCCGAACGTAATCGGCGAAGGCGCTTATATCCGAGGTCATCGGACAATATACGAACGGGGTAGCCGCAAAAACGATCATACCGAACCGATTCCCGGATAATCCGGGAAGAATTCGTAGAATCGTTTCCTTTGCCCTAACTAGTCTCGTGGGCGACGTATCTATTGCCTGCATCGAAAGACTTACATCCACTAAAAAAAGAAAATCCACGCCGTACAACGTTTCCTCTTCCTTAGACTTGGGTCCCGCGTTCTGTTGAAAGCTCATTGCACAAAGAATCAACGCAAGGCCAAGACAAATCAGTCTTGATATGATAAGAAATACGGACGGAAGACTCGCTTCTCTTCTCAGTCCCGGATATTTAGTTACCCAGTTTCGCCAAAAGAAATAAAATGCGACTCTTGCAAGAACGTATATACAATAGATACACCCGATGCCGATTAAGAATCCTCGTAAAATTTCATCGGTCATACGTAATACCTCAGAAACCAAGTTCTTACGAACAAATCCGCGGCCAAAAGCAATAGCGAAACAATCAAATAGTATAATGCATCCGTCTCTCTTACCTCTTCCGGAGGAAGCGCTAAAGGATCTTTTTCCAAAGCATCGATGGCGGCAAGGACCTCTCGGAGCTGGCTCGTATCTTCCGCTCGGTAAAACATACCGCCGGTCTTGGCCGATAACTCCGAAAGTATATCGAAATTTATTTCGTAGGATTGGTCCTCCTTGCCGATTCCTATGCTATAAATTTTTATTCCGATTTGGTCCGCAATTTCGGTCGCAGTGACCGGATCGATCCTGCCCGTATTGGACACTCCATCCGTAATCAAAACAATAATTCTGGATCGAGCTGGAGAACGTCTCAATCGGTATGAGGAAAGTATGACCGCATCTCCAATCGCAGTTCCTTGCTCCGGAACCGTTTCCTCCTCCACGACTCCTAAAATTTCCTCCAACGTAGCACGGTCACTTGTCAAAGGAGATTGCAAGTATGCTCCTCCGGCAAACACCACTAAACCGATTCGATCGGTTTCCCTTTTTCGGATAAATTCGCGCAGTAATTTCTTCGAAACTCCTAAGCGGGTATCCGGAAGAAAATCCCGGCTTCTCGACATCGAACCGGAGACGTCTAATGCGAGCATTATATCTACGCCTTTCGTTTCGTTCGGAAGAAAACGGTAATACTGGCCAGGCCCCGCTAATGCGATCGTCATCAAGCTTAAGGAGATGGGTCGAAGTAACGGGAACCATTTTGAAACCGTTTCACGCAAAAAATTTCGTCCGCCCGAATCTGCTCCGGGAATTCGCAACTCCATCCTGAGCGCAGGGTTCTTCTTCCAATAGGAGAACGCTGTCCAGAGCCAGATCGGGAAAAGTAGAAAAAGATAATACGGCGCCTCCCACTCGTTCATTTTTCGAAGGCTCCCCTCCAAAAATCCAGAGCGGCGATCGCTTCATCCTTTGTGAGCCTGGATTCTTCCGAGGAATATTGCGCTTTTCGCAAGCGACTTTCCCAGACTCGAATCACCTCTTCATCGATTGAAAACGAATCGAATATCCTCGCGAATAATTCCGTTTCCGTAAGATGGGATGTGGGCGAACCGAGCTTTTTAGAAACCACTTCCCGAATATATCCGGAAAGCAATCTGTAAAACTCTCTTGCCGGAATCGGGGGAGATTCGATCAATTCGCTTAACCGATTCTCATACCGAAGAATTTTTTGGATCCAGGGATCGGTCTGTAGGATGGCGTCCATCGGATCTTTTGTCCTGGTCCTATGCAGGTAATAAGCATAAAGTGCGCTTAAAATTAAAGCTGCAATTCCCGCCATGAGACCTATTAATCTCCACCCGTAAGGTCCCGAAAATGAATCGGGCGGGAGGACGTCCTCCGGCGATTTATCTTTTTCTAATAGGGAAGTTTCGACCTGCAACCCTACTTTAGACGAGTTTTCCTTGCCTGTCGAATCCTTCCAAGTAATCGGCAGAATAAAAGTGCCGCTCGCATAATAAGCTACCTCGAGACGAATTCTATTCTGTCCGATATCCGAGGAGAAGACTTCGAATAAGGGCAGATCCGGAGCTTCGGAATCGGTATGTATTCCTAAAGCAGGAACCTGGGGAGAGTCGACCTCTCCTTCCGCGAAGTTTAAAACATAAACGGATGTTTGCCCGATGACTACTTTTTGCGGGCTCCATTCTTCCGAGAAGGCAAAGGCGGAGTCGGCCGCCAGAAATAGCAGGAGCCAACCCAAGACGACTCTCATTTTTCTCTCCACCAATAAGAAAGAATTCGGGATGGATCGTCATCGGAGCCTTCAAGGTCTAAAATTCTTTCCCGAAATAACTGCTCCAAATTCGAACGACGGTGCTTCTCGCCGCCCCTATTCCAAAATGGACCATCGGTCTCAGGATCTTTTCTTAGGAAAAAAGAAAATAACCCCCGAGGCGGAGCGGACTCCAAAGGATCGATGAAACGAATAGCGTGCAAAGTATGAAATTTTCGTAATCCGGCCAGTTTACGTAGCGGAGGAATATTATCAAAATCGGATAGAATGTACGAATCGGTATGACGTCTGATCCTATCTTTCAGCATGACGAAAGGAAGATTCGGATCCGTTTTACGACTATGAGCCGTTCTCGTTCGAATCCGTTCCAAAACCGGAAGCGCTTCTTCCACCGTCCGAACATATCCGGTCTCATGTTCCAATCGGTCCGAATACAAAAGAATTTTCGCTAAGTTCCCTTTGCGAACATACAGTAATACTAATAAAGCCAGAACCTGAAACGCATTTTCGGCTTTTGTCCAGTCTCCCGAACTCCAGTTCATTGAATCCGATACGTCCAGAAAAAAAACGCCTAGCCTTTCCTTCTCTTCATAAAATTCACGAACGTGAAGCTCTCCTAAACGAGAGGTCACATTCCAGTCGATAAGACGAGTGTCGTCTCCTACAGAGTACGGACGAACATCCTTAAAATCGAGTCCCCTACCCTTCCTTTGACTTGCAGCAGATCCTTGTCTTTCTCTTTGAGAGAATCCTTTCTCCTTAAATTCCAGGAGTCGAACCAGACTTTGGTACTCCTTCCGAAGCATCTTATAAGACCTGCGTGGCCTCCGAAACCGTTTGGATCACGGACTCGATTCCGACTTCCTCGGAAATGGCTTCGAATGTGAGAAGAATTCTATGGCGAAGAATCTCCGGCAGAGAAGCTTTCACATCCTCCGGAATTACGTAATCCCTGCCTTCCCAGAGTGCGCGAGCTTTCGCGGCTTTTAATAGACTGAGACTTGCCCGGGGCGACGCTCCGTGTTTCACGTACGGGAGCAGATCCGGAATCGTTTTTTCCTCCGGACGGGTATTACGAACCAATCTTACGATATAACTTTTTAATTTCGGCTCCACATGCACTTTGTCCACTAAAGAGGACAGTTTAAGAATTTCCCTAGATCCAGCCACTTTCCGAATTCGCTTTTCGCCTGGTGATAAGCGACCATGCTGCTCCAAAATAGCCAGCTCTTCGTTCATTGCGGGATAATCCACCAGAACTTTCATGAAAAATCGATCCGTCTGGGCTTCGGGCAACGGATAAGTCCCGTCCTGATCGATCGGATTTTCGGTAGCGAGAACAAGAAACGGGCGCTCCAACGGAAACGTATTCTCTCCGATCGTCACTGTTCTTTCTTCCATGCATTCCAATAAGGCGGACTGAACTTTGGCTGGAGCTCGGTTAATCTCGTCCGCTAAAAGAATCCCGGTAAAGATCGGACCTTTTCGAGTTCTAAAATCCCCGTCTTTCGGATTGAATACCACGGTCCCGACTAAATCGGCAGGAAGTAAGTCAGGAGTGAATTGAACTCTCTTAAAATCCAAGTCCAAGGCTGCGGACAAGGACTTGGCCAAGAGTGTCTTTGCGAGACCTGGCATCCCCTCCAAAAGTACGTGGCCTTGACAAGTTAAGGAAAGTAATAAGCTGCGAACGACCGCATCTTGTCCCGTGATCTCACGCGAAAGTTCCTCCCGAATTTTATCCAGTGTATCTTTTGCGAAAACTAAGTCCGATTCGATTAAGGAATTATTTTCCATTTGCAGGGATTTTGGCTCCATATGATCTCGTGGGTTCTATCCGAATTTAACGTTCCGCGGTCCAGCGGCCAGAACTATTGGTACCTTGGTACGCTCCCTGGATTTTTTTGCCTTCGAACTCGCCCGTATACGTTTGGTTAAACGGAACGTTACTACCTATTTCAGAACAACGCGCGCCCGAGCAGGACCTCACATACCGAATGGATTTGCCGGTCACCTTGATTTGACCCAAGGACTCGTTTACTCCCTTCCCCCAATTGGAAAAACGCATAGTACCTCCGATTCCTCCCGTCTTTCTCGGAAATAAAACCAGCACGCCTTTGTGCATTCCCACTTGGAGCTTATAGGTACCGATAAAGCTTTTTTCCGCGTCGGTTAACGGAACTTGGCCAACTTGTAAGGATTGCGCGTCTTCCAAAAATTCGATCTTTTCGATCGTTTCCAAAGGGAGCGCAAAGTCCGGGTCTTTCAAAACAAGTTTCTTATCATCCAAAGAAATTAGCGTCCCCTCCGTAAAAGACCCGCTGTAAGTAACTTTCGCCTGACGGCCGATGGAACCGCACCCTTTACTCCAGTAGCCGAGCAAAAAGAAAATCGGCGCGGCAAAGAGAAATCCCAAGGCAATTGCCTTGGGACCCGAAATTTCAAACTTAGGTTTTGTTTCGTTCATCTTTCTCCGGGAAAGCAGGATTATTTACAATTCTGCATTTCTCCCATTTTGGAGTTTTCCTTACCGTTGATGAAATATTTTTTCCCCTGCGGCGTGGACCAACATCCGTTCTTGGCATTCGTCCCGACCATGATAGGACCTTCTCCCAATTTAGCCCCGGATTCATCGTATTCGATGGCTCTGTTTTCATCGATGATATCGAAACTCTTCTTGCCGTTTTTATAATATGTGAACGGAAGATCCGGACGAAACTTCGCATTCAATTCGTCGTTTTTATCGTCGATAAGAAGGATGGAGAAACTCATCTTTCCTTTTCCGATCATTTGTCCCTCTTTATCGTATGCTTCCGCCGACGACATCATGAATTCGTTCGACATCGCTCCCTTGTAGGCGACGTTTCCGTTACTCCAATAGAATTTCCAATCTCCTTTGCGCGTATGATCCCTTTGGCCTTCCGCGAAAACCTTTCCATTTTTGTAATATTCTTTCCAGGGGCCGGTCCTAAGCGATTTTCTGTCCGCGCCGGTGCCCTTCGGAGCATACGCGCCATCCGCCTGAACCTGCCCGTTATCGTAGTAGCTCTTCCAGTTCCCGATCTTTAGATCCTCGGCATAATTGCCTTCGGAAGAAAGGGTGTTACCGTCCTTCTGATAATTGGTTTCGTGGCCGCTCTTTTGTCCGTTCTTATAATCGGTCACGGATTTTTTGGCCCCGTCTTCAGCGTAATATTCTTTCCATGTGCCGACCTTCTTATCGTCGGCATAAGCGCCCTCTTCCAAAAGAAACCCTTTCTCGGATTTAGACCAGTATGGTCCGTTCTTCTTATCGGCTTTATATACCGTGCTCTCCGTTTGAGTGCCGTCTTTCGTCAGTTTCTTTTCTTCACCCTCTTTTAAACCGGCTGCATAAGGAGTTTCCCGCAACGTTTCTCCGGTTTCGTAAAGAGTTTTCCAAATTCCTTCCCGCTTATCGTCCTTATAGTCGCCGACGCGAGCGAGCACGCTGAATTTCTTTTTATTAGCGTCTTCCTTCTCCGCGTATTCTTTCCATGTTCCGTTCCGTTTCAGTTTCTTAATTTGATCCGGAGTCAGGGCCGAGACTAGATCGGGCGTGCAGGGTTTGCCGGAACAATCGAGAGTAACGGGGCCTTCGGCTTTTAAGTTGAATGTTTCTTTAAACTTTTCTACTCGCAGATTCGGATCCAAAATCTGGAACTCCTGGTCTTTGCCTTTATTTTCCGCAATGTTAAGTGAAGAGCACCGAGCGAGAATCGCCGCGGCGAAAAAGAGAATTACAATACGTTTCATGGAATTGCCTTATGAAAAATCTAACTCCCTAACCTAAGGCGTTGCCGAAAACCCGTCAACCTCCTTTCCCGAAAGGAAATGTCGAATCCGTTGCTAGCGGCGGGAGAAAATTTTGAAAACGATCCTTATACCCCGCCCTCGTGGGCGGGGGCCGGAGCGAAGCGGTGGAATTGCCGTATTTCACAAAATCGGCCTCTTCGCAAGAATTTTTCGAACCTTCCGACTTGCGGGAACTCCAACAAAGAAAGAATCGACTCGATGAGAAATGCAAAAGAGAGGAAAGAATTTATTGTGATGAATCAGGATCGTGAAGTCGGATAAATCTCAAAAAGGGACGATAGCAATCGACGGCCATATGACCGCTGTCCGCAAACGCATTACAATCATAATCCTTTGCCTCGGCCATATCCAGAAATGGAATCCCGTAGGAAGCGTTGATCGGCAGAATTCTCTCCCACCACGGAGCGGGAATTTTTAATTCAGCCAAAAGTTTTTCCAGAGGAAGGGATACTTCGGGACGAACGACGAGCGTAGGTATCCGGTTTTCTTTTACGAGAGAAAGAATATCTTCGTAAAACTTAAATTGCATTTCGGAAGGAGCATACTTGGGGTAAATCCAGCCGATCGTACGAATGGAGCTATCCTCCAATTTTCCGAAATCGCGTTCCACGAACGCGCCGGCAGGGGCGAAGGCATTACCCTTATCCTTGTATAAGGAATCGATCGTCATTTTTTTAATGAGTTCCGCCATCTCGAACTTTTGATTCGTGAGTCGATTCACTACGTTGGAAAGATACGGCTTGTTTTTGCTCACTCCGAAGAGAGTATTTCCGAGATAGTAATTTACGTTTTCCCGACCGAGATCCCAAGCGTGAGAAAGAATAAATCTCAGATCGAAACTATTGGCAAGATTGGATTTTTTAAAGGTCGTGCTATTCGCATTGAATTGGAAAGGGTCCGCTTCCATAACCAAGAGGTCCGGTTTAACGCCCCCCTCCGTCATTCTCTCCAAAAAATAAAGATAATAGGCCGGAGTTGTGACCGCCGAAGAAAAATTGTAAACGTCCCAGTCCGGATAAAAATCCAAAATTTCCTGGTTCTTAAAATAAAGCATCCGGGATGAACCCATCAGCACGACTAATTTCTTCTTGGGTTTTTCCCGGGCCCCGCTCCCGTATTCGCGAATCAGTTCTTTTAACAGATCCTGCTTAACGTCGTAGTAAATGTATGTGAATTCGGTTTTTAAGTAGTCTCGAACCTTTTCCAAAAAGAAAAGCTTATCCACTAAGAATACGAATAAAAAAAGGAGTACGGGATAGAATAGATACGGTTTCGTGAGGAAATTCTGAATTTCCTCGGATTCAATTTTCCGCTCGGACACGAACTCAAGACTCCCCGGTCAAGCCGGGATGTCAATCCTAAACGGGAAGTCGATTAAGCCGTAGCAAGAGTCTCGGACGACTTTCTACGTTTTTGAATATCGGCCAGCCAATCCTGAGCGTTCTTTTGGTAGGAAACCAAACGCTTAACGTACACTCTTCTCTCCGGATCCAGAATTTCTCTGGCTTCGCGAATGATCTCTTCCACGATCTTAATGTGAAAAGAGAAATGACTCGCAAATAGATTAAAGTGTTCCCTCTCCTGGGACAACCAATCCTTGGATTGGATATCTTTGAAAAAATCTTCCATGCGATTGATGTCGGCATCGAAGTCGGAGTCGTAGGGGGAGTTCAGGATAGCGATCGTGTCCGTTATGTCAGTCAGACTTTGAAAATAAGAGTCTAAATCTTGATATTCCACCGGCACTACCACCTCAGAAAAGAAATCCTTCGCGGACTTTCCTAAGACGGGGCAAAACCCTGAGATCGATTGGAGAGAACCGCGAAACCCTGTTCACAACAGGTTCAATTGTCATTTTTTTTTAGGGGGTCAAGGCATCAATCGCTTTTTTGCTCCGATCGAAAAAGGAGAACTTGCCGGGAAATCCGAAACCGTTTTGTTTTGAATTTGGGCGGCCCCCTCGCAAGCTCGGGTCACGCTGTTTCGGGCTCCGCTTCGCTTCGGTCCCAGCGCGTTTTTTTCTTAAAACAGGGTAATTATTTCGGCAACGCGCCGCGACCGGTTCCCGCCCTACACATCGTTGCCGCGGAGCAAACAAGGTTAAATGTCCGAACCATTTTATCGAAATAGACGGACGGAATCGAGTGTAACCGTTTCAAAAATGCGGCCGGCAAATCGTAACTATTATTCGGCTATTTTGCCATCGACTCTGCAGAAACATAATCCATTCCGAACGCTTCCGAAACCGCTTTGTACGTGATATTTCCTTGAATGATATTCGCTCCGAGCGATATTTCGTGATTTTCAAGGACCGCTCGTCTCCATCCTTTATTCGCAATTTCTAATATGTATGGGAGTGTCGCATTCGTGAGAGCCAATGTGGAAGTTTTTGGAACCGCGCCGGGCATGTTCGCCACGGAGTAATGAACGATGGAATCGATTATATAAGTCGGGTTCTCGTGAGTGGTCGGCTTCGAGGTTTCAAAACACCCGCCTTGGTCTATGGAAACATCCAAAAGCACGGCTCCTGCTTTCATCGTCGAAAGCATATCTTTCGTGATCAACCTAGGAGCCTTAGCGCCGGGTAATAGAACGGCTCCGATAACCACGTCCGCGATTCGAATCAACTTTCGAATTTCCGAGGGAGTCGATTTTACCGTGATACAATTCTTCGGCATGATTTCGGATAAATGACGCAATCTCTCTACGTTAGTATCCAAGATATAAACTCTCGCTCCCAATCCTGCAGCAATCTTGGCCGCATTGGTTCCGACGACTCCCGCACCGATGATGACCACTACTCCCGGTTCCACACCCGGGACTCCTCCAAGAAGAACTCCGTTTCCTCCATAAGTCATTTCCAAATATTTCGCACCCTCTTGAGCCGCCATCCTTCCGGCGATTTCGCTCATCGGGGTCAGCAAAGGTAGGGAACCGTCCGTCTTTTGAACCGTTTCATAAGCGAAGCAGATCGACTTAGTTTTGATGAGCGCCTTTGTAAGTTCTTCCGAAGCGGCCAAATGCAAAAACGTAAATAATATTTGATCCTTTCGGATCAGGTCGTATTCGGAAGGCTGCGGCTCCTTCACATGCAATAAAATATCCGCTTCTTTAAAAATCTCCTCCCGCTTTTTCGCGATTTTCGATCCGTGCTCGGAATATTCCAGATCCGTAAAGCCGCTTTTCTGTCCGGCTCCTTCCTCCACGAGTACCTCGTGACCGTTATGCCTTAAGATCTCCGCGCCGGCGGGTGTCATACAGACTCGATTTTCTGCGACTTTGAGTTCTTTCAAAATTCCTATCTTCATACTGAACGGAAATCCATCTTTATTAGAAAATTTTTAATCGTAGAACAAAATGTAATAAGCGAATAATTTATTGCAATCACTGTTAACTGCGAATTGAGGATCGAACTTATCGAATTTCCCTTGTTCGTTCGAACTACGAACACAATGATGGACCGCGAATCCTTCCGATCGATAGGTTAGAAACAAATCGAATTTCCGAAATAGGAAAGAACGGAATCCCTATAGTAAATTTAGTAGAAATTAAACGGAATTGATGCGGAGTATTATTCGATAGAAATCGCTCCTGCGTATCCCGATTCAGAATACCGGCTTTGAAACGTTGTTATTAATAGTTCTCGTTAATTCGACGGATTTTCCGAAGCGTAAAACCCGTCGAGCCAAAATCGATCGGAGGCCCCGGAGCAATATCTCCGGCATTCAATTACGGCTCAAGTACTCCAGTAAATGCATACTTTCCTCGTCCCATCCTTCGGAGGCCGCTTCAATCCAATGTTCGAATTTTTCCCCCGCAGGATATCCGGAATTCGTTAAGCGAAGAATCGTTGCCTCATCTCCGTCTCGCTCAAATTCCAATTTCAGCTCGATCGCGCCGGCGGGATGATCCTGCCATTCCAAAACCAATTCTTGGAACGGAACGATTTTCTTGTATATTCCCTTGGATGTTAGCTCTCCTTCCGGACCTAGATTCCAAGTCCAAGAAAAAGTAGCGCCTATCTTGGGCCGGCCAGTCACCTTATCCGCGAGCCAATGAATGAGTTCCTCGTTCACCGTGACGGCGCTCCATACTTTTTCCAAAGGATATTCGTATCGAAATTCCTTAATTATGCTTCTTGTGTCCATACTCAAAAGGGGTTTCCTTCAATGGAAATCTTTATATAACTTCTTAAACAACACTTTCTCCAAGAAAGCGGGCGAGATATTTCTCATCCACTTTAAAAAAAATCCGCTTCTATCCATAATCACCAACTTCGATTTCGGATTTTCCACCGCAGAGATCATCTTACGTGCGACTTCGGCCGGAGATTTGCTTTTTCCTTGGTAATGGGATTCGCCCAAACGATTTCCGTCTCCGTCCAAACCGTTCGCTCTTAAATTCGTTTTAGTATAAGGAGGACAGAAAATGATAAACCGTAATCCTTCCTCCTCTAATTCGATCCGAGCCGATTCCATCACTGCGTGCAACGCCGCTTTGGAAGAGGAATATGCGCTCCTTCCCGGAATACCGTATAGGCCGCTAACCGTAGATGTGGCAAGTACCGTTCCTTTCTTCTTTTTAATATAAGGCAACAGTCGAAGAGTCAAGAGGACGGGTCCGAAAAAATTCACTTCGAAAGCTTTACGAAACGCTTCCATTTGAGTTTGATCAAACCGCGAATGAGCGGTTATGCCCGCATTATTAAATAGGACGTCGATTCCGTCGGTTATCTTTGCAAGCTTACTCGCCGCTTTATTGATTTCTTTTTCGGAACTAAGATCCGTAGAAATGTGAAAGAGTTCCGCTATACGATGTTCGTGACCTTTTGCGACCTTTTTGATCAATTCAGGCTCGGTGCGCGAAAGATTAATGATTTTGCATGGAATCTTCGATAGCAATTCCAGGAGAGAAGCTCCGATCCCCGAAGATCCTCCCGTAATTACGATTGTTTTGCCTTTCCAGGCATCCATCTGCATTGGCGTTTATCTTTCCACGGTCAAAGGTAGATTCAAGGATTTTTTCTCACTCGATTCGTTACGATCTCTTCTCTTTCGCAGTAGGGTTAGGAATTCCGTCCGATCCTACTTCGTCTTGGATCAGTCGAGCTTCCGCTCGGAAAGTGAGATAGGACCAAAACCAAGTAATTAATATCGAGACCTTATTTTTAAAGCCGACCTGATAAAACAAATGCACGAATAACCAAGCAGCCCATCCGAAAAACCCTTTCATTCTCCAAAGCCCGACTTGCGCGACCGCATCCTGCCTGCCGATTGTGGCCATACTTCCCTTATCAACATATTTAAAGGCGGATCTCTTCTTTCCTTTCAGATCCCCAAAAATCAAAGACGCCACATAACGTCCTTGCTGCATCGCGACGGGAGAGACTCCCGGCAAAGGCCGTTCCAAATTTTTGGTAAAGTTGGCGATATCACCGATCACGAACACTTCCGGATGGCCTTCGATATTACAGAATTCATCGACCATTACGCGCCCGGTCCGATCCAGCGGAACACCCAACGCTTGACTGATCGCGTTTGCCTGCACCCCGGCGGCCCAAATGATATTCGAGCAGCGAATCGTGCGCCCGTCTAAATGTACGCCCTCCTCATCGATATTGATTACCTTTGTTCCGATTAGAACTTCGACTCCTCTCTTTTCTAAACGGGTTTTAGCGAACTCGCTCAGATTCGGATGGAACGCCATCAATAATCGTGGAGAAGCTTCGATTAAAGTAATTTTAGATAAGGCCGGGTCTATCCTATGAAACTCGTTCCGTACGATCTCGTGAGATAGTTCGGCGATGGATCCGGCGAGCTCCACCCCTGTCGGGCCGCCGCCGATGATTACGTAATTGAGTAGGGACTTGGCAATCTCCTTATCTTCTTCCAATTCCGCACGCTCGAAGGAAAGAAGCAATTTCGTCCGGATCTCAAGCGCGTCCTTTAAACTTTTTAAGCCGGTGGTGTATCTTTTCCAATGATCGTTTCCGAAGTAGCTAGTGCGAGCGCCGGCGGCGAGGATTAGAAAATCATAATCCTCCGAATGATCTTGGAAATAAACTTTCCGTTCTTTAATATCGATTCTGTCGACTTCTCCTAGATAAACGGTGACGTTTTCGTTATCGCCGACCAGGGAGCGGGTGGGAATCGCAATATCCGCAGGACTTAAAACTGCGGTCGCAACTTGATAAAGCAAAGGTTGGAATAAATGATGGTTTTTTTTATCAATTACGGTGATGTCTAGATTTTCATCTTTGGAGAGTTTTTTTATCGCCTGCAATCCCCCGAATCCGGCGCCGATTACCACTACTTTCTTTTTTATCTTTTTGTTATTGGGCATTCCTCGCTCCGTTTTTATTCAGGATAAATTCCAGAAACCCTTCGGAGGCTTCCGAAACGATATTCAAGACCTCTTCGAAGTCTTTTAAAGTTCCATAATATGGATCCGGCACTTCATGGTCCTTTACTTCGCCTTTTTGAAATTTACGAAAAAGATGAACTTTCTTCCTTTCTTCTTCTCCGGAGGTTAAACTTAATAAGTCGCGCAGATTAGAGCGATCCATCGCTAAGACAAAATCGAAATCCTCGAAATCGGATTTCTTAAACTGCCTCGCTCGATGTGTGAGCTCAATTCCTCGTTTCCTTGCGGTCTGGCGAGTTCTCAAATCCGGTAATTCGCCTATATGATATTGCGAGGTCCCGCAGGAATCGATTTCAAAGAGTCGCTCGATTCCCCTTCTTTGGACCAAATCCTGAAACGCCCCTTCGGCAGCTGGAGAACGACAAATATTCCCGAGACATACGAATAAAACCCGAATCTTATTTTCAAAGCCCTGTTCTTCCGAAAACGGCATCGCGCTCCCCTATTTAGATCCGATTTTCTCCCAGAGAAATTCGGGCACAATCCTCATCAACGCACCCACGAACACCCACGGGAACCAAGGCACCGTTGCGGAACGGGCACCTGACTCGATTCTATTATAAATTTTTTGCGCACCGACCGAAACGGGAATTACGAAAGGTCTAGATTCCATTTGTTGATTGATGGGCGTATCGATAAAGCCCGGATGAATCACTGTCACTTTGATTCCGTAATTTCTCACTTCACCGCGCAACGCTTCCAAATAAGTGGACACTGCCGCCTTGGATGCGCAATAGCTGGACGACCCGGGCAATCCCCGGAAGGACGCAACCGACGAAATCCCTACGATCCGACCGCTCTTTTGTTTTTTGAAAAAACCCATCAACGCGGAAACACCGGCCATCATGCCGATTAGATTCGTTTCGATGACTTTCTTGTCCGCTTGGAAGCTTTTCTCGCCGAAGGAAGATGTAGTGGAAATGCCTGCATTAGCGATAAAAAGATCTACGCCGCCCAACTCTTTGACTAAAGTCGGCAAGACCTTGAAATTTTGCTCCGAGTCCGACACGTCAAGCGCCTTCACTATGACTTTGCCGCCGGACCCGAATGCCTTGATTTCCTTGGCGAGATCGTCTAAGGCTTTTTTTCTGCGGGAAGTTACGGCTAAATCACAACCTGACTTTCCGTAGAGGAGGGCTAATTCCCTCCCGATACCGGAACTGGCCCCGGTAATAATAACTTTTTTATGAACACGGCTTTCTGACATTTTTAGAAACGCCCTTTTTCTTCATTTAATTGGTTTACCAGCTAGACAGGAAAGGAATTATTTTACCAGTAAAATACCCCGGAAAAAATAGGCATAATGCTCTGCCCGATGTTTGGGACAAAACAAGGGTCGGTTCCGTATCGAAAATGCGAAATCCAGAAGATGAAATGAACTCGAAAGACCAAGAGATCGAAAGACTCAAAAAGCTTGTAGAATTGTACGAACGAATCTCCAAGCTCGGAGAGCAAGAGCTCAAGGAAGCCGAGAATATTCTAAACGCTCAGGAAAACGCGGCTAGTCTGGCAAGGACCGAACTTTTAGAAATGCGGGATCGATTTAAAGGTCTCGGCCAGTTGTCTTCGGAACGCAAATCGGCTATTCTAGAAATCGTAAACGATAAACAGACGCCATTATCCGGATTGGCGAGTAAATTCGAGGAAATGGGAAGGAAGCACGATTACTTCTATTCGGATTTTTTCCGAATCGTCGCGAACCTAGATCTACCCGAATCGGAAGCCCGCACGTTATGGAAGGAAATTTATTCCCATGCGGAAGATATCAGCCTCAAATTAGGGCGAAGTATGAATTTCATTGTGGCGTTGCTCGATTACATTTATCTCAAGAATCGTCTCATTGAGAACCCCAAAATCGTGGACATGTATTCGTTCGAGGAGATTATCCTAAACGCGGTCATCGACGAAGGCACAGGCATCTATAATAGACGTTATTTTAATCTTGTCCTAAATAAAGAGATAACTCGAAGCAAGCGATACAAACGTAGCTTTTGTCTTTTTCTCTTCGATCTTGATGATTTTAAAAAAATCAACGACTCGAAGGGCCATGCATTCGGCGACGATATCTTAAAGCTTGTGGCCGGAACCCTTATGTATTCTTTTCGAACGGAGGATATCAGCTGTAGGGTTGGAGGAGAGGAGTTTGCCGTTATCCTTCCGGAAACGACTCGAGAAAACTCCAGCGTTGCGATCGAGAGATTCAGAACCTATCTTCGAAATTCTTCCAAAAACGACTTCGGAATAGAAGTCACCGTTTCCGGGGGCCTGTCGGAATACCCTGCAGATACGGAAGAAAGCAGTCGGCTTTATTCAATTGCCGATTCTCGGTTGTACGAAGCAAAGGCTGCCGGAAAAGACCGGATCACCTATTAGAAAATTCGATTAATTATAGTTAGGCGGCTAAACGTCCGACTATTCAAAGAAGAAAGTCCTCTAATAGATTCTTCAATCCTGAATCTGATATTCTATTTCTTTCGTAGTAATTTCGTTTAACTTCGAGATTAAAAGTTCGTTCGTATTCGCAAGGCGATCCGCCAAAATACGTACCATTTTAGCGGCAAATTCCGGGTTTGAAAGAAGATACTTTTCCAATTGCTGCTTACTCTCGATTGCGGCGAGCTCGGTGGCCAAAACGGCTCTTGCAGTGGCTGTCCGAGGCTTAGCCCTGAACAAGGCCATTTCCCCGAAGAAGTCCCCCTTTTTCATTAGCGCGAGCCGCGTGGCGGTGTTTTTGTGCGTAAAGAAAATTTCTACCGTACCGGAGAGTACGATATACATCGTATTGTTATTATCTCCTTCTCGAAAGATCACTTGTCCTGCTTGCACGGCAATTTTATTCATTCTATTCCTGCTTTCTCTCCCTAACTTTTTCGATCTAGCTTGCCAACTCTCTAATAGAATAGACTATTCGTTTCGATGAATTCTATCCTTTCCTCAAGCTTAGAAGGCGTCGGATTGCTATTCCTAGCGATCCTTCTCCTTTTTATTCCTTCTTTTCGTTCCCTATTCGACCACCGCGCTAACCAACCTCATGCCAAACCGAAAGCCAGGAGTGCGGTCGTCGATTTTATCCGTGGAATTTCCATTTCCGGAATTGTCGCCATCCATCTAGCTTCTTATTACAAGTTTTTCGGACCGAATGAACCTTTTTCGACTTGGGCTTTGTCTGTGTCCAATCTAGCTCGGTTTTCCGTTCCCGCCTTTCTAATATCATCGGGAATCTACCTCTCGTACTCGAGTCCTTCCTCTTACTGGAAACCCAAGTTTTCGGGGTTAGTCTTACCCTACACCTGTGTATTCCTCGTCGGAGCGACCGTAAAATTCGGGCTCCCCCCCGATTGGCGGCAATGGATTTTAGCCTACTTGAAAGGGTCCTTGTTCGCCCCGTTTTATTTCGTTCCCTTGATGATACAAGCCTACGTATTCTTTCCTTTCATCCTCCGGTCCCTTCATAAAATTCCTTGGGCGATTCTTTTCACTGTCTCGCTAACGATTAACATAATCTCCAATCATATTTTCGATTATGTCGACTTGGGATTTAAAACCTGGGAGCCAGTTTTATTGACTCATTTTATATTCTTTTTTATGGCGGGAATTCTTTCCGCGGCGAAATTTCGTCACCCGTCTCTACTGGAAACCATACTCGGGAATATTCCGAAAGGGAACCCGTTTTGGAAATTGCTCGGTGCCCTTTTGCTCGTTTATGCCTTGGTCAGCATTATATTAACCTTCAAGTTTGATTTTGAAGTCTCAAATCATCTGATTTTTTATCCGTTAGGAATGTTTTTGATTTTATTTCATTGGGGGAATCATATCGAAGCGAAAGGAACGCCTCCCCTCCCCTATCGCATTCTTTGCTCTTTAGGAAAAGGAAGTCTAGGAATCTTCCTATTGCATCCGATCGTAATTCATTTTTTTCATTCCCAAAATCCGTTTGATCCTTGGTGGATCCAAGTCCCATTTTACTTCTTCACATGGGCAGTAAATCTAGCGCTCCCCTGGTTGATCTGGGATGGCGGAGCCAGGATATTACGTCTCTTTAAAAAACCCCAAACGCCGGACTAATATCAAGACATCCCGTTTTTGAATCGAGGATCCTCCGTGACCCCCGATTCCCTGACTTCGGAAAGGGCTTCCGAATACGCGATAAGAACCTTAAGCGCAAAAACGCTTCTTTCACGTATATACGAATCTTCTTGGGAAATAGGGTCGCCAGGATTGATTAGGTGTTCGGCGTCCCGAAAGAGCAATTGTTCCGGGATATAGCAAAGTTTGCTATTCTTGTAACTGCTTGAGCGAAGCTCATCCACCGGAAAAGCTCCTCCTCGACCGGCAGAAACACCGGCGAGTAACGCGGGCTTATGACCAAGCTGGGGCAACCCGGCGTATAAAAAGAAATTCTTCAGAGCGGGACTCGCCATCCCGGCATACTCGGGAGTAACTACTACAAAGCCGTCGCAGCTTCTAAGTTCCGTATCGATCGGTTTCCAGAGAGAATCCCATTCCAGGCCGCCATCCCAAAAACTTTCATCCCAAATCGGCAACCTCGTTTTCCCTAAATCGAAAATCCAAGTTTGAACCGACATCTCCTTTAACTTCAAAGCAAGAAATCCTCCCACTTTTGCGGATTGAGATTCTTTTCGATGCGATCCTACGATAATTCCTATTTTCATTTCGTCCCTAAGCGAACGGAGTCCGCTTTAGTGGGAATGCTTTTTTGTCCCGCAATTTATCCAATTAGAAAATTTATTCTGCCGAGGGCAAAAACCGTCAAAACTGAAAATACATCCCTTCAATTTAGTCCGTATTTCTTCTTTAAAACCGCGAGGTCCCGCAAAAAAGAATCGCGAGTTTTGACGGGAAGGGATTTCAAATCCAAGGTTACTTTCTCGACGGTTTTCCGGGGTGAAATCATTTCACCCCCTCTGCCTTCCTTGCGCTTTAACAGGCTTTCCAGATTCTTTACCGAGGCGTCCTTCCCGCTTCGCAGCAGGTCGCCTACGGATTTCTGGTCCAATCTAGCGATGGAACTCAATTGCTTGACATACCGCTCCGTGTAGCCGAGTAATTTTGCGACTTCATCCGCGGTTTTCTTTTTTTCTTTTCGGAGATATTGAATCGCTCGTCCGACTTCCCAGGGATTCAAACTTTTACGTTTTTCGTTCTCCGCTAGGGCCATTTCGTAGCATCGATCTTCCGACGCGTCCGTTTCCACCGCGGCGATGGATTTCCAGCCCAAGGATTTGGCGGCCTGATAGCGCCTTTCTCCCGCGACTATCTGAAACTTCTTACCGACTTTTCTAACCACGATCGGCTCGATTAATCCCAGCCTTCGCATCGATTCGGTCAAATCGCCGACTTCTTCTCTCCCGAAAACTCGCGGCTGCTCCGGGTTAGGAAGAATGTCCTGAATCGTGATCTCTTTTCGAGAAGAATCTTCCCCGCCGAACGCGGTCAATAGATCCATCCCAGCAAAATCAGCTCTCTTTGCCATTCGCCCTCCTTACCACCTCTTCGGCTAAAGCCGAAAACATCTGCATCGCCTTGGGATCGTATTCCGATAACAATTTTCTTTTAGCCTGTGATTGCGGAATAGCTTCCCGACGGTAAACCACCGAATCGAATACGGGAAAATATTTCCGAATGGCGTCCGCCAATCCGGACAAAGCCCTCGAATCTTCGTATTGATTCAATACCGCGCCTAACAGTCCCAAATCAGGATTTGCTTTCTTACGAATTTTTTCGATGGTTCCATGAAGATCCTTTAGACCTTGCACACTAAACGCCCGGGTTTGAATCGGAACGAGTACAAGATCGGAGGCGATCAAAGCGTTTTCTAAAATCAGTCCGAGAGACGGAGGGCAATCTATTATAATATATTCATAAGAGGATCGAACAGGTAAAAGCGCGTCCTTCAACAATTCGAAATCATCTCTTTCATACGGCGTCGTGAAATTTGCAAGATGAATGGAAGACGGAACTAAATCCAAATTCGGCGCGAGATTTACGATAATCTCCGACATCGAAACAGTTTCATCACCCCTATAGCCCAAGGTATGAAATATCGACTTTTCGACTTGGCCGGCATATAATTGAGTTATATTTGCCTGGGCATCCCAATCTATCAAAAGCACCGGACGCCCGGACTTCGCCAAAGCTTCCGCGAGACAAATAGATACGGTGGTTTTGCCTTCTCCGCCTTTCTGATTGGAAACAGCAATCACCACCGATTCAAAACCTTTTGTTTTTTTCTTGCGAAAGTATTTATCCAACACTTCTTCCTTGTATTTCCCTTTTCCTTGAACGGGGATCCCCCAAGCTTCGGCTTTTTTTCGAAACTCTTCTTCGGAGCTTAACGCGTATTCCGAAAGAATCTCATGAATTTCCAACGTCCTCGCTTTCATTCGATTGAAACCTTTGCTTCTTGTTCCCCCTTTCGACCTGTTTTGTCAACTAAACCTATGTCTCATTATCGCTTTACGCCCGAAAAAACGAGATTGCTCAAGGGCGGGGAGGGGAGGATCCTAGTATTTCCATTTCCCGGGTTCGAAACCGGGGTGAAATCGTTTCACCCTCCCCGGATCCGGACACCAAATGAAAAAACAATACCTTTCGATAGCCGCACTCTTATTCCTTTCGATATTCCCTGTCCCCACTTCATCGATATACTCACAAAAAATCGAAAAAAAAGATTCAATTCCAGCTAAGGAAAATTCCGGCATCGGAGTCCCCTCGCAAAATGAACAGGCCGAGTCCCGGAAAACCGGATTTTGGCAAACTTTTTGGGCGAGATCTTCCGCGACCCTGCTAATGGGCGAAAACGGAGGAGAGCATATCTTCGAATCCGGTACAAAATATCCGAATCTTTCGGGGGCAAAGGCCGGATCTAGAATCTCGTATAATCGAAATTTTGCCTATGGAGGAATCGAACTTAGACATTGGTGGCAAAAATGGGAACTCGACTTCGGATACAGAAGTAACGGACGATACCAAAGAGTAGGGCAGGGCAAGGACGAAGATTTTGCCCTGGCTGATTTTTCCATCGAAAGGGGAGATAAGTTCGGATTCCGGGAATGGAGTTTTTACGATACACCCTATACGTTCAGCGGTTCGAAGAATTTTGCCGACGGAAGGGGAAAATTGAAAATGAAACAGGATAGGCTTAGCTTATCCGTCCGAAGATATTTAGGATCCAGCGATCCCGACGCGCGCAAAAACGGCCAAGGCCTTTTCGTGACGGGCGGAATTCATTATACTTATTTTAAATATTATCTTTACGATGTGAACCAATGGATCGCATCCGACCCCATCTTTTACGGACCTATCGGAATGGGGCTGAGCTTTACCAATACTACGTGGGAACTTCCGGTAGGAATCGGGTATAGATATTCCGACGGCCGATGGATGTTCGAAGGAGCGTTCATGGGGAGCACATGGTATTCCCATTTCAGAGATTATCATTATCAACGGAGCTTGAATTTTATAGGAGATGCGGCTGGCTACGGAATAGAAGCGAATATAGGAGGAGGGATGATCCTGGATTCATGGCTATTCTTCCTGCGATTGACAGAAAATAGGCTATATGGATCGGGCAGTTTTCAGACCAGAGGAGGCATCAGTTCGAATGATGTTTTGTCAAACGCGGCAGGGCATTATAGAAATTATTTGAATACGAAACAGTATAATATCGAATTCTCCGTTACGAACTACCTGGAATGGATTTCGTCAAAATAGCAATAGAGGCCACTTGAAAAACAGACTCCTTCTTTTAAATTTAGGCGGGCCGAGAAGCTCCGCGGAAATTCCAAAATTCCTACTGGACCTCTTCGAAGATCCGTTCGTTTTTGATCTCTCCGTCCCGGAGTTTTTAAGAAAATGGATGGCCAGGAAAATAGCTGTCTCTAGGGCAAAAAAAGTGGCCGAGACATACGCATCGATGGGCTTTGGGGGAGGATCTCCCTTAGTATCCGAAACGGAAAAACAAGCCGAAGAATTGCGTAAGCTTTTGGAAGAATCCGGAGAAAAATGGGAAGTTCGGATCGCGATGAGTTGCGGCTTCCCGGACTTGAGAGATCTGGGAGAAGATTGGACGGATCCAAGAAAAGGAGTTATTATTTTGCCTTTATATCCGCAATACTCTCGATCGACGGTCCTTTCGACTGCGATGTTGCTAAAGAAAAAATTAGGATTTTGTCCTTCCGGTCACCCAGGGTGGGTGCCGCCGTTCTCAAACCGTCCCGAATATCTAGAATCCGTAAAGAATCTGATTTTAGATTACTTCCAAGGAAATCTGAAGTCTGAGGCGTTTCTTCACTTGCAAAACGGAAGTGTACAAAACTGGCAAGAAATGGATCTCATTTTCAGCGCTCACGGAATTCCCGTTAAATTGATCCAAAAAGGAGACGTATACGTTCAACAAATCAAGCGAAACGTTTCGGATTTAGAATCGCTATTGAGAGCCGACGGGTTTCACGGTAAGATCCATCTTTCTTTTCAAAGTAGAGTAGGGCCGGCAAAATGGACGAGCCCGAACACCCTGGATAAAATTGCGGAACTGGCCGCAAAAAATGTCAAGAGAATTGCGATCTATCCGATTAGCTTTGTCAGCGACCATCTAGAAACTCTGGAGGAGATCGGAGTCCAAATAAGGGACCATGCTCTTTCTCTGGGCGTGACGGAATATTATCGAATCCCTGCGCCGGGAATTTACCCCGCCTTTTTAGAGGCGTTAAGTAAGTTCGTCTTCGAAGCTAAAATCGCGGTAGAGAGGGGAGGGACGGGTGAATGTCTCTGCAGACTCTGCGGAGGATACGACCCTAAGCGCGAAAAGACGGTTTGCTTAGCGCGCTGATTCACGATCGAAAATATTCTCCGCTATTAAGGCGTTTCTTTTTTTAAGAAGCGCAGGCTTAAAGGATATTCCCATTTGATTCCGTTATTGGCTTTCACCGCTCCGATAATCGGGAACAAAACATAACATACACCCAAAAGAAGAATAAATGGAATTCCAATCAGAACGATGCATAGAATTCCGAAAATTATTCCGTAGATCAAGGAGCTGATCATCCAATTGACGACGATTTGGCCGTGTGCATCGACATCCGGGTCCGAATCTTTTTCGATCAACCACAGAACGAGCGGCACCAGCATGCCGACGACGGGAAATACGAATACGGAATATAAAGACAAATGTAACAGCATGCAGTATTGATTGACCGTCATTCCTAAGCGATCATTCTGTTTCGGATAAGGAGTCTCTAAAATCTTCTTTTTCTCCGCCTCATATTCTTCCTGAGAGATCGCACCCTTTTCTTTGAGACTGTTTAGTTTTTCTAGGTCTTCGTATTTCATTGCCCACCTCTTCTATGAGACTTTTAATTTCCTGCAAATGCCCTTTCTAAAATGGACTTTAAGCCGATCCCTTGCCGAAAGTTTCCTTCAACTTTGATATCAGCGGGAAGGATCCTATCCAAATCTTTATTAAATGCATAAAGCTGCGGCCCGTACACCGGCAAGGCTTCCTTCCATACCGTCACATAATGATTAACGGGATCAAGACTGTCAGGAATTAATTTCTTCCTATCGTCCTCTACAATATTAATAATTTCATCCTCCGACTTAGTTGCAATTTCCCGATCTCCGGCTCCGCCGTAGACGTAGGTTTCGGAGTGAATTCCTTTTTCCGCTCGACTAGGCCAGATAAAATCGTTGAACAAAATTCCCCTGACCCGCAGCCCTAATTCCGAAGAAAATGATTTATGATCTTTAGGAAAAAGTATTCCAAATCCTTTCTTCCCTTTTAAGACGGAATCTCTGCCGAATCTAGTGACGCTTACAATCGGCAATAACTCCAAAACTCCTTGATAGGTTTTCAATTCAGGAAATTCGCTCTTTAAAATTCTCAAACTAGATGCCAAACCGGTAGCAATCGTAATCTTGGCGCCCGGGAATCTCTTCCTAAGTTCGCGCAAGCTGGATATATCTTCATTATACAAAATCTTTCCGTCTTGAATCACTCTGGCTTCCATAGCTCGGACTAAAGTGCCGATTCCGCCCCTAAAACTAACCGTACCGCGTCTTGCAGGCGCAAGCCTCGGTTTACTCTTTAAGGATTTCGAATATGTTCTTAAATTATTCCAGAGAGTTTGATCTTCCGGCAGAAATTTACCGAAAACAAACTCGGCGGACATCAGATCCAAATCTCCGGCGTAAATTCCACCTAACGCCGGTTCGACGATTTTAGATACTGCACCTTCGCCCAATACCCGCTTTCCCCAACGGAGCACGGATTCGCCGGGCTCCGGTTTGGACGGTTTTGAGACCGCACCGTAAACTAACCGGATAATCTCGCCCAACTTCAACGGCAACCGTCTCGGTTTTCCATCGGAAAATATATATCTTCTTCGGGAAGCGGAATCGGGAAGCAGAATGTCCAAACCCAATCGGGAAGCAAGCTTCTCCAATTCCCAACAATTCAGGATTCCATTTGCAGCCGTCTCTACGATGCCATATTCGGTACGAACCGAACGGATTAAACCGCCGGTCCCGTCCCTCTTTTCCAAAACCAGGACGGATTCTCCTTTCTCGATTGCGAGAAATGCGTGGACGAGGCCTGTAAATCCGGCGCCAATAATAACTCGATCTGGAATGGATTTTGCCACGGCTACATCGTAGAACCCCCGATCGTTCTGGCAATAAAATACCCTGAATGAAAAGTTGAAAGGTAGCTTATTCGGGGATAAGAAAAATCAAGTTTTCTTGTTTAGAAACTGAATCTATAACCGAACGAATATTTGGTTTCCGAAAAAGTTGAGGAAGAAGATCCTGTGGAGCTTAAATTTGCTTGGCCGACATTCGAAGGTAACACCGATAAGACGAGACCGGGATTTGTGCCGTCGGAAACTTTTACTAAATTTCTGCCAAAGTTGGCAAAGAAATAAGCATCGACTAAATTAAGTAGGTAAATGGTGCCTAATGCGTATAGAGCTTCTTGATAATGTTGAAAGTCCCGATCGGCCTCCGCCCGTTTTTGGCGAATTAGATTGTAATTCTGATCCAGAACGTATTGGGTCAACGGGTCCGAAGACGTCGGAGGAAGGTATACTGCATTCACTCCTAAAGCAGTTCCTATGATCGCGGTCTGAGAATAAGGATTTCCTAATGTTCCGTAATCTCTAACCGCATTGCGATAGACTCTATACTTATCGTAAGAAGCAAAGCCCGCCGCCGCCATTAAAGTCGGCCAAAGTACCCCGAAAACTTTTCGATCGCTATAAAATTGTCCCCATCCGGGCAACACTGCCGAACGAAACAATGCCTTTCCAGGTTCTATCGCATCCTGCTTAGGAACTTCCTGAACCGCTCTACGCTGCTCTTCTTCCCGCCTAAGCCGATCCGCTTCTTCCTGTTGCTGTTGTAGCTGCCGAGCTTGTTCTTTTTCTACGAATTCTCGCTTGGTATTGGCGATCTTCTTTTCCTCGGAAGCGCGAATCTTTTCTTCCTCGTCGTCGCTTACGTCCTTATACAAGACTTTTAAGATTAACTTTTTATTGATTGCACGTTTGCCTGATTCGGTTTGAACCACTACCGATGATTGATTTTGCGTGACTAGATCGCCTTTTATTTTGCCGCCTTCGCGCAACAGAATGGTCACCGGAAATATTGCCGCCGGTAATATAAACAGGATGAGAACCATTGTAATTGTTCGAAACGCTGATGAAACCATTCTATAACTTTAACAATTCCTAGTAACGAGTCCTAAAAACTGAGAAGTTCCCCCGATAATATTAGACGAGAAGTAATTTATTTCCAAAACGGTTATTTTGTCGCTTACTCGCCATTTTATCAAACAATCGAGTCCCTGCGCTTGTTCAAATAGATTGCGAGAAAACCTTACTTTCAGGACTTTTTCTTCTTAATCGCAGGTCCAGACCTGTACAAGCGTTTCGAAGAAAAGGCTTACCGACATCCGTAAGAACGAGGGTATGACCATCCCACCTAATTAAAGTATCGTCCTCCATGGAGGCTAAATAGAGCCTAACTTCCTCGAAAATCTCCTCGGGAATATCAACTCTGCCTGTCGTAGAGAGCTTCAGAACCAATTCGCGTTGTCGCAAATCCTCGGAAGTCAGCTTATGTCCTCTAAGCAGCGCATGGCCGTCTTCCTGAATTCTTCTTTGGTATTTCTTCAGAATTTTTTCATTCTGATAAAAACAATCCCAGCTATCCGAAATAGCCGAGACTCCCATGCCTAAGAGAAGCTCCGTAGAGCGAGTCGTATACCCCATGAAATTACGATGAAGAGTTCCGTCCAAAGAGGCAGCATACAGTGAATCCGTTTCGAGCGCAAAATGATCCATACCTATTTCTTTGTAACCCGCGTTTAGGAACATCTCTCTCCCGATTTCGTAGAGCTCTCTTTTTTCCGATCCTTTTGGAAGATCGTCCTCGGTAAACAATCTCTGAGCTGCCTTAATCCAAGGGACATGTGCATAACTGTAAAACGCGATCCTGTCCGGACGTAATTGCAAAGTTTTTAATATAGTATCCCGTATACTTTCTTTAGTTTGCTTAGGCAGTCCGTAGATAAGGTCGAAGTTTACCGACGTGTAGCCCAATTTTCGAGCTCCATCCGTAATGCCGGCAGTAAGCTCGTAGGGTTGGATTCGGTTCACTAATCTTTGGACTTCGGCATCGAAATCCTGAACTCCCAAACTGATTCTCGTAAATCCGAAATCCTTTAAGACTTCTAGTTGAGTCAACCTGGTTCTTCTAGGATCCACTTCTAAGGAAAACTCGGGTCTTTCCGCCGTTTTCCAAGAGCTCAGAATCGGAGTTAGAAGCGCTTTCAAATTGGATTCGGAGAGGTAAGTGGGAGAGCCTCCTCCGAGATGCAGTTCTCTCAATTCGCGCTTCGGTAACTCCGGGACCGCCTTCACATAATTCGCAAATTCCGCTAATAGGGTCTCGATATACGGTTCTTCCACAGTGTGGTTTTTAGTAATCGAAGTATTGCATCCGCAAAAAGAACACAACGTTTCGCAAAAGGGAATATGTAAGTACAATGCAACGGACGAATTTTCAGGAAGAACTCTATCTCGAACGGCCTTCAACCATTCCGAACGTGTGGGGTTATCCTCCCAATATGGAACCGTCGGATAACTAGTATAACGCGGAGCGGGAACATCATATTTTTCTATCAGATTTAATTGTGATTTCATGCAAATACCTCCCTAACAGTTTTTACAAAATTGCGCACATTCGCTTCGGGAGTTTTAGGAAGAACTCCGTGGCCTAATCCGCAGATCCATCCGGACCGTTGATCGGGCGTAAGTCTTAAGAACGGCTCCAGCCATTTCATCAAATAACTTCGAAATTCGTTAGGATCCAAAAAGAGCATCGCCTGATCGAAATTTCCCTGGATAAACTGATTTTGTTTTCCGAAGAGCTCCGTTAGTTCGACGCGATGATCCACTCCGAAGCCCGCAAGACCGGCTAAAGAACGAATCGATTTCAAACTTTGAGAAGGAATTCCCTTCGCATAATAGCCTATCTTTCCTGGAAACGCCTCCACCAGCTCCTGCAAGGGCGGAAATACGGCCTCCTTAAAGAAACCGGGAGAAGCATCTCCACCTGCCGTATCAAAAATCATGACGATCTCGGCGCCGCCTTCCAGTTGAAGCCGAATATTCTCCCGCAATAGAGGTAAAAGTTTTTTATAGAACCCCTCTCTCAGGGATGGCGAAACTTTGGGTAAAATCAAATTTCCATCATGTTTCCCTAATGTCGCATAACAGAATAAGGTCCACGGACCGCCGATAAACCCGATCAAGGATCGGTCTTCGGGAATTCTTTTGCGCGTTAAGGCTACCGCCTTCTTCTGGAAGCTCATAAAATCGACGGCGTGTTCCAAAGAATGCATTCTTCCCAAATCGCTCGACTCGGCCAATTGCCAGCCGAGCTTAGGACCATCGTCTCCAAACTTTAGACCCATTCCAAGGGCTTCCAGGGGAAATAGAATATCTGAAAACAGAATTGCCGTATCGAACCCGAAATCGTCGACCGGGCCATAGGCGACTTCCGCGGCAAGTTCCGGAATTTTACACAACTCCTCGAAAGTGTGCTTCTTCCGTAAATTTTGGTAATGAGAATGATATCTACCGGCCTGGCGCATCATCCAGATCGGAGGAACTGATTGAGCCTTGCATAGCAGGGCGTTCGTAAATTTCTGATTAGGCATCCTGTAAATCTCCGGTCCATTGATAACCGACCCCTCTCACGGATCGAATGGCTTCTTCGCCTTTGTCCCCGAAGGCTTGCCGCAGACGGACAATGGAATTATCTATCGTTCTATTTGTGGGGAATTTTTCCTCTCCCCAAAGGCGATCCAAAATCTCGTCTCGGCTCACCGTTCTTTGTCTCTCTTCAACCAACATATTCAACAATGCGCAATCCCTTTTGGAAAGATGAATTTCCTCGCCCGAAGGAGCATGAATGGAATACCCTGAAAAATCCAAAATAAATCCTTCGTAAACGTATTTAGTTTTCTTAAAGGAATGTTTATGAGATTCTAATACGTGTCTTACTCGGATTAAAAGTTCCTTCAAGTGAAAAGGCTTCGGAATAAACTCCTCGGCTCCGAGTTCGAATCCTCGCAATCTCTCCGGGGCGCCCGAATGCGCGGTTAAGAATAGAAAAGGAGGACAATCTTTGCGAGTCCGTAATTCCGCCGCCAATTCGAATCCGTCGCCGTCGGGCAATCTTACATCCAGAAGAATCAAATCCGGTTTAGAATCCAGGGCCAAAGCTCTTGCGGATTGCGCGGATACGGTCCAAATCATTTCGTATCCTTCCTTCTCCAGCCTCTCTTTGAGAGTTTCTCCCAGAGACCGATCATCCTCCACCAGTAAAAGCTTGGCCTTCATACCGACCTTGCTCCTTTTTCAGAAGCGGAAAGGGTCCATTCCGCTCGAAACCCTCCGGATTCGGAGGCGCGTAATACGAAATTACCGCCCATTTTCTTGATAAGATTTTTAACGATATACAAACCGATTCCGGTACCGCTCGTCGAAGTATGTCGAATAAACGGTCTGCCTAACGTGCGGAGATCCCCGCGGAAACCGATCCCGTTGTCTCTGAATGCGAACTTTACTCTGCCGCCTGGAGCGGGCTCAGTAGATATTTTAACTTCCGTCGCCTTGCCATGCTGAACGGAATTTTCCAAAAGATTTCTGAAAACGCTTTCTAAAGCTTTGCGATCCGCCTTAACACTCGCGCTAGTCCAGTCGGTTATCAAAGTTAATTCCGACCAGTCGTCCTTAAAACTTTCCTCCAAATCCGGAAGATTCGTATCTTCCAAATACAATCCTTCCGACCGCATCAGACTGGCAAGATAGAGGGCTTTGGTCATTTGAGATTCGATCCGCACCGAATCCTTAAGAAGTCTATACAGAAGTTTATCCGTCGAGGGATTAGGGCTTTCCTCCAAAAGACTTTCTACCTGCAGTCTCAAACTCGCCAACGGAGTCTTCATTTCGTGAGTAACGGTGGAAAAAAAATCCTGAATGAGTTTATTACGTTTATCTTCTCGAAACGTCAGCCATACCAAAGTAATTCCACCGGCGACGAGCATTAAGAGGAAGAATGCCCCCTCCATCTTAATCATAACGCTTTGTCTTTCTAACTTATCAAGAACCTCTTGCTCCGCGATACCGCCGATTATGGAGGCTAATTCCGTAGCCATGCGATTTTGACGAAGTCCCAAAAAAAGCCACCAACTTCCGAGCGAAACGGTTATCGCTATCCATACCAGCGGAAGGAGAACTTTTTTGTATTTAAAGGAGTGCATAAAGTTTACGATCGATTCTTTTTGAAAGCTTCTTCAGCTAACTCCAAGGTTTTGTCGATCACTTGTGTAGTGTGTGCAAAGCTCGTAAAGCCCACTTCATAACCGGAAGGAGCCAGATAGATTCCGTTCTTCAATAATAAATGGAATACTCTCGCAAAAGCTTCCTTATGGCCGGCAGGGATCGCATCCACGGTTCGGATAGGGGAGGGACTCTTCGTATGAAACCAAAATAAGGACGCATGAGTTTCCACCGCCCAATCGGTCGCAGAATCGTACTTTCTAAAAATCGAAAGTAATCCCTCCGTTAATTTCTTTGTTCTTTCTTCTAAGATCGGATACACGTTTTCCCGTTCGCATTTCATAAGCGTCGCCAATCCGGCTCTCATACCGAACGGACTTGCGCTTAATGTCCCGGCCTGATAGACAGGCCCCTGAGGAGCGACTAAATCCAGAAGCTCTGCGCGGCCTGCGTAAGCGCCGACCGGGAACCCGCCGCCGATGATTTTACCGTAAGTCACCAAATCCGGACGAATTCCCAACTCGCCGCTCATTCCCGCAAGACCGACGCGAAACCCGCTGATTACTTCGTCTAACAAAATCAAAGTACCGTATTTTCTCGCCACTTCCACGATTTTTTGCAGGAATTCCTTTCGTTGGATTAGCAATCCGTAATTGGCAGGCAAAGGCTCGATCACCAAAGCGGCGATATTTTTTCCTTCCTTCGCGAATAGTTCTGCCACCGCCTTCTCGTCGTCCAACGGAAGAACTAACGTGTTTCGTATAAGTTCCGAACCGATTCCAGCGCTATCCGAAGAAGATTCCCCAGCCAAACCGGATCCGGCCTTTACCAAAAGGGCGTCTAAATGTCCGTGATAACATCCATCGAACTTCAATATTTTATTCCGACCGGTCGATGCACGAGCCACTCGCAATGCGCTCATAACCGCTTCCGTTCCGCTATTTACAAAACGGATTTTCTCCGCCCAAGGGATACGAGCGACGATCCATTCCGCAAGTTCTAAGGAATAGGGTTCGGCGGCACCGAAACTCCACGCGAGTGAAGCGGTCTCCAAAACGACTTCCTCAACCTCAGGATCTCGATGACCCAAAAGCAAAGGACCGAAGCTCAAACAATAATCGACGTACTGCTTTCTTTCCACGTCGGTTAACGTTGCGCCTTTTGCGCTTTGAAAAAAAACCGGAGTCCCCCCTACAGATCGGAAGGACCTCACGGGAGAATGAACTCCTCCAGGCGAGACCTTCTTCGCTCGATCGAAAAGTTCCGCTGATGTGCCGTATGATTTCAAGAATAGATCTCCTTTCCACGTCGCGCGGCATACGTAATCAAATACGCGGCCCCGGCCCGGGAAAACACTTGCCAAGTTTCCTTCAGAGCGTCCTCGAATTTACAAAATCCGTTTTCCGCAAGAAGCGATAATGATGCATATTCACCACTAACTTGATACGCTCCCACAGGCAACCCCGTTGCATCGCGTATCGGTTGAATTAAATCAATTGCGGTCAGACCCGGTTTTACCATTAGCAAATCCGCGCCTTCTTTCGCATCCCTCAACGAGGCAAGAAGAGAATCCTCCTTATTACGCACGTCGATTTGATAGGAAGAACGGTCCCCATGACCGGGGGCGGACTCCGCAGCCTCTCTAAACGGTCCGTAAAAATTACTCTTGAATTTGGTCGAATAACTCATGACGGGAACATTTTCGAAACCGTGCTCGTCCAAAATTTCACGATGGCTCGCGACTCGACCGTCCATCATGTCCGACGGAGAAATCCCATCCGCTCCGGAATTCGCATAACAAAGAGCGATCTCCGAAAGGCGGCGAACCGATTTGGCGTTATCGATTCTGCCCTTAGTATCCAATAATCCGCAATGACCGTGAGTGGTTAAGGAGCAAAGACAGGTATCGATCCAAAGAAAAACATCGGGAAAGTTCCGTTTAATTCCGCCTATGACTTCTTCGTAGAATTTCGTCGGAATGGAATCGTTCGACTTATTGCCCGGAACTAAAAAAAGTAAAAAATGTTCAACGCCTGCTTTCGAATCGGACTCTATTTGCTTTAAAACGGTGTCCTTCGTGTCTCGGAATACTCCAGGGAGGGAAGACATACTCTCCCGATCCTTTAATGATTCCGCTACGAATAAAGGTTGGATCATTTTTTTTGCATTCAAGGATTCCGAGGAAGTCAAATTCCTCATGGCAGGCGAAATCCGATTTCTTCGGAGTCCCGTTCCGTAAGATTCTCTCATAGATGTCCTATTTCCTTTTTCAGAAAGTCCGGGATTTCTCCCTTACAAGCGTTAACCCAAGACTCATAATTCGGGAATGCGTATACTTTCCCGTTTGTTCCTAAGATATTTCTAATATACGAATAAGTCGCCCCTGACCCGGTTGCGTGTATTTTCTGTGCAATCGACGGATCCTTCCTATATGCACGATCAAACTGAGTTGCACTCATCCAAAAAAAATGGGAATACCCGGATAAGTCCTGCAATTCGGCCTCCCATTCAACTTTATATGTGGATAAGCGATCCCAGGTTCCCTCCACGATGCCGCTTTCTTCGTGGGTCAATTTAACGAAATCGGGAATCTCTCCCAAAAGGGTCGCGAGATTTTTCGCATCACCTTCGCCTAGCCCGTCCGTCGAAGCGTGCACCCACACATCGCGAGACGCTAGCTTCTCCCAAGTTTTAGTACCTGCCACAACCAAAATCGTATCCGGCCCAGGATTCGACCAAGACTCCGGGAACGCATCCGCTCTTGCTACGAACCAAAATCTGCTCGTCGGCGGAGAAGAGGGGAGTGGAAGTCGGGCTCTACCTACAGTTTGTCGCTTCGTGGGAAAAATATATGAATCGGAGATGGGGCGCGGAAATTCATCGCTTCTCCAACGAATAGCGGAATCCAATTCTTCGCCCGAATCCGTTTTGCCCCTCATAAACAGGATGGTACCCGACTCGCCGGAATGAACCGCAACTCCGATCTTTTGGTGGCAGCCTCCTCCGAACAAAGAAAGCAATCTACGTTCATCGCCTACATTCCTCTCTTCCGATAGGCTTCTTAATGGAGAGAGAAGTTCCCGAACTCGGTCATCGCCTGCGCGAAATTCCGCAGCCAATGCACCTTGCGCCGGTGCATTCGGATTTTTTGATAAGGGAAGAACCATGAACAATTGCTCGTTCAAAACGGCCCGCAACTGATCCCGTACTTCGGAATATTCGGCCTGTTCCGCAAAGGAAAATTCCCGAGACAAGAGACGGTCCAGCGCCGCTTTCGCCACGACTAAGCCGGAAATAGAATCGTCTTCCAACCATTTTCTGACCCTTGTTTGCACATTGCCGCGCACGGGATGAAAGTAGATCGGTTTTCCTTGATAACGGCGAGGAAGAGCAGAAGGTAAAAAAGCGGAAAGATTATATTCCCTTCGCGGACTAGAAGAATGAATTTTAATTTCATTCGGGGGATTATCGAAAGCAGAACGCTTCCAAAGGAGAACATCCCTTTGATCCGCCCGCGGAAGAACCATCACGGTTTCGGTTCCAGCGTGGCCTTCCAGATCCAAATCCTTATACGAATGGATGACTAGATCGACATTTCCATCCGTTAATTCTTTCGTTAAATCTTGAGTAAATACTCCCCGAGTCGGCATCTTCCAAAGAGGGGTTACCAAATCTTGGTCGCCGCTTGCTTCTTTAAAGAAAAGTTCGACGTTTAGATTCGGATGCTCTTTTAGCAAGGCATCGCGTACGAAACAAGACTGGAGTTTTGCGAGAGAACTTTTTCTAGAGCCGATTCTTAGAACGAAGGACAAGGTAGGTCTTCCCAACCGAATACGAATTGATGCGCTTCCAACTCTCTTTCTTCCAGAAGTCTCGCCAGGACACCATCCAATTCTTCGCGGACTTTTCGAGTACGTTCTTCGGTTTCCTTTAGAGAGGACATCATATCAGCAAAGGAAATATATTTTACGCCTTCAGGCATGCAAGATTCCAGAGGTTCTTCCCTAAAATCCAAAACCAAATCTCCTGGAGAAAGTTTATTCAACCAAGGCTCTAAATTTACCGGGGAAGCTACGACCCAAGCTTCTCCCTTCGGAGACCAGTCTTCCCAAAATACGGTAGACGCGCCGGAAGAATTTCCTAAAAATTCCAAACGCTCCGGATCGCGACCGACAATTTGAACAGTGCGATCCGCTCCCTTTAACCATGGCAGCATTTTCTCTGCGAGCTGTCCGGTACCCAAAAGGGCCACTTTGCTTACATGTCTACCGGAGCTTGACAAATATTTTTGAGCCAATCCCCCGTACGACTGCTCTCCCAAATTCTGCAAATATCCGGAACGCAAAGATCTACAATCTTCGATTAAATTATCTCGTAAACGAGCGATATATTCTCCGAATGCTGAAGAAGGAAGTTCTTGAAAACGCTGCCTAAACTGGGCAAGGACCTCGGTTTCTCCGAATAACTTCGAACGAAGACCGGAAATAATTTCTAATAGAAGACCGTATGCTTCATAACCCGATTTTACTTCCCAGGTATCCGGAAGATCCGGAAACTCAGGATGAATTCGGGAATCGGTAACCCACACAGTTCTCATGCAAGTCTTCCATTGGAATGAATCAGACACGGCAAACCCGTCTCTATGATTAGCTTCGGAATGGAAAACCTTCAGTGTAGACCACATCTCTACTAAAGATCATACCGAGTTTCCGCTTCGTTTTGTCAAAATACTGTCAGCGGATTCGGAAAATATTCGAGTTGCCGCAACTGAGAACCATTTTCAAAATGGTCGTATGGCCTGGGACACGCGAATCCAAGATTATATCGTTTATGTAATCGTAGGAGCGACCGCAATTTATCTCCTCTTCCCGTTTTTCTCTTCACTCAAAGGCCTATTTGGAAAATCCGATTCGGAAGAAATTCGTTATGGGTGCTATGAGGACGCCTGTGCTTCCTGCAGAGTCGTACCCGTAAAAAAAGAATCCACTTCAAGGAAAGCAAAGCGCGCCTAACTCCAAGAGAGTCATTGCAATCGCATCTTCATCATTCGTATAACGCGTAATATACGGAGCGTGATCTCTTAGATGAGGAATTGCGTTTTTCATCGCAAAACCGAATCCGGCATGCGAAATCATTTCCCAATCGTTTTTCTCATCCCCAAAGGCGACAACCCCGGCTGAATCCAAGCCGTTGGCTCTCAAAAAAGTATCGATCGCCGACCATTTTGAAACGTTCTTTTCTAAAACTTCCAAACAATACGCAACCCCATGAATTCGGGTGATAACCGTTCGAAATTCGGCGGATTCCGGCAAAGAAAGTAAATTTCTTTCCAACTCGACTAAGTGATCCTTTTGCTGCGATAAAAAGCAAGCTACCAGAATTCGATCGCTACCGTAATCCAAACAATTTTTTACTACACGACTTCGTTTCAAATCCCCGCCGGAATAATTATGAAATTTAGGATCGGTAATCGGAGATTCCGCCAGGATATCGACGCCTTCCTCATAATGATCCACATGCAAAATCGGATCGAACCCGGATTTTTTTCCCGAGTCCAAAACGGCAGCCACCGCATTCGGGGAAAGATATGTTTCGGCAACTCTAACGCCGGTCGGGCTGGCCCTTAAAACTTGACCATTATTAGAAACGACGAATAAGTCCCCGTGAAATTCCAGCGCAAAGGGTAGGGTGGAAGAAAACCTTCTCCCGGTCGCAATGATTAAGCGAATTCCTTGAGCAAGAGCCGCGTTCAGTACGTAGTGATTTAAACTTGAGATGCATCCACGAGAATTCAATAGAGTTCCGTCCAGATCCATCGCAATCGTATGGATACCCTCGAGCCTCTTTCCATCGGGGAAACGCGTTATACCGGATTCCAAAAAATCCCCCCTTTACTAAGTTTTCCTATTTTCGAACAGGAGGCCGGGCTTTCTTCCTTTTTTCGTTTTCAAAGGAGTGGAAAGTATTTGGCTGGGAGTATGAAGCTTAGTCTCGCCTATTCTCCTTGTCCGAACGATACTTTCATTTTCTATCATTTAATCGCAGGCAAGACCAAAGCGCCTTTCTCCATTCAAGAAGAATTACATGATGTGGAGCAATTGAACCGGTTTGCAAAAGAAGGGAAATTCCATTCTTCGAAACTTTCCTTTGCGGCGTTCTTTCAAGTCGCAGACAAATATTCCCTACTAGACTCGGGCTCGGCGCTCGGAAGAAATTGCGGACCCTTGATCGTAAAAAAGAAGGGAAACTCCGCCTCGAACCCTAAAGGAAAAAAAATTCTAGTCCCGGGAGTCTGGACTACTGCCAACCTCCTGACTCATCTGTATCTGGAAGGCGATTACGAACCGATCCCCATCCGCTACGACCTGATTCTGAATCAAGTATTGTCCGGAAAAGCCGACTACGGAGTCGTCATCCACGAAGAAAGATTTACGTATGAAAAACGAGGTCTGGAAAAAGTTCGAGATTTAGGAGAATGGTGGGAAGAAATGAGCGGGGCGCCGATTCCCTTAGGCTGCATCGCCATCCGAAGGGATTTAGAAAAAAGCCTAAAAGAGGATTTGGATTCTTCGATTAAAGAAAGCTTATCCCTTGCTTATGAAAACCGGGAAGACACTTATGATTATATTTTCCGCCACTCTCAAGATACGAGCAAAGAAGTCGTAGATGCTCATATCGGACTATATGTAAATGAGTTTTCCAGGAGCTTAGGCGAGGAAGGCAGAAAAGCAATTTCGACGCTTTATCAGGAAGCCCTCCGCACCGGCCTTGTGCCGGCCGGACGAGAAACCGAGCTATTCACGTAACGAAAAGGAAAATAGAACTATTTCCCTTCCCCCCTAAGCTCCCTAACGATATCGTAGCTGGCATGGGATTGATTCAGAGTATACAAGTGGATCCCGGGAGATCCCATTTCTATCAGCTCTCTGCACTGTTCCACGCTAAAGTTCAAACTTCTGCGATAGAATTCTTCGGGTCGATTTTGCACTTCTTCCAGATCGGTTAAAAGCTTATCCGGAAACTCGCAGGCAGCCATACTTCGGAACCTTTCGATTTGCGAAAAGGACGTGATCGGCATGATTCCCGGAACGACCGGCGCGTTGATTCCCTTCTTTCTAACTAGATTTAAAAAAGATTCGAAAATCTCGTTTTTAAAGAAGAGCTGTGAAACCAAATAATCCGCGCCTGCATCGACTTTTTTCTTAAGATTATCGACGTCCTGCTCCAGATCGGTTGCCTGCGGGTGCTTTTCAGGATAGCACGCAGCGCCCATACAAAAATCGAAACCCTCCGATTTGATAAACGAAATTAGCTCGCTCGCGTGCTCGAAACCGCCGTCGACTTTCTTAAAAGCGCCCTCTCCCTTAGGGGGATCGCCCCTAAGCGCCATCAAATTGCGGATTCCGGAGGATTCGATCTCTTTTAGAATATTATGTATTTCTTCTTTATTTCCCCCGACGCAGGTAAAATGCGCAGCGGCGGCCAAATTAAACTTTTGGGCCAAATCGGAAGTCAGCCGAATCGTCTTATCTCGGGTGGACCCTCCGGCTCCGTAAGTTACGGTAATATATCCCGGGTTGACTCTTGAGAGTTCGTTAACGGTTTCGTATAATTTAGCTTCCCCTTCGTTCGTCTTAGGAGGAAAGAATTCAAAGGAGTACACTGGCTCCTTAGCATTAGTATATATTTCCAGAATTTTTTTCATATTTCCCTTTCTCCGAAATTTCGGAGGGCTACATCAACCGCAGCTTAATAAGACCGGAACAATGCCCCGGCCATTTCGCTGTGCACCTAACGCCTTGGCAACTAAGGTCCCGGGCTTTAGATTTTCGGAAGAGACACGAACTGCGTGCCCTCCGGTCAAGCCGACCGAAAGCAAATCACCGGGAAGGATAGGGTGGGACTGGGCCTCTACGTTTGCAAGAACCACGCCCGAGATAGCCACTAACCACTGTCCTTCCACATGCGGCTTCTCTCCCAATACTATCGCCGCCGATTTTACGGCAACCCCGACGACATTCGTGGCGTTCGGATTTTTAGATTTGTGAAGCTTTCCGTCTTCCCCCATGACCAACCAATCTCCCTCCGAAATCACATCCGAAGACTGGACCGGAAAAAATCGAGCAATGCAATCCGTGCCTTTTCCGGTTTGCACGTAAATAGTTCCGATAAAATCCGATTCGCCTTCGGCGAGAAGCGCCTTCCCCGATCCGGTTTCGTTTAACTGGGGAATTCCTTTGCCACTCGCATACACTGCGTATCCGGAACGGGAATGAAACCATCCTCCGAATCCTCGCTTCGCAAGTCCTAAAATACCTGCCGATTCCCGGTCACCCGAAGAGCTATCTCCGCGTGCGCCGAACTTTTCACCGTACGCGAGAACTCCGATATGCCGACCTGATCCTACAACGCCGGAACCTTTCTCGGCCTCATTCCTTGCATAGATGATTCCGTTATTTTCGGGAGGAGGAGAAATATTCAAGTAGGGGGCCTCGACCGTCCCCTTTACTCTTAAGAATCC
The DNA here is from genome assembly GCF_000306235.2 of Leptospira fainei serovar Hurstbridge str. BUT 6. Classification (NCBI taxonomy): domain Bacteria; kingdom Pseudomonadati; phylum Spirochaetota; class Leptospiria; order Leptospirales; family Leptospiraceae; genus Leptospira; species Leptospira fainei. The sequence continues at coordinate 267,417 of NZ_AKWZ02000011.1, read as the reverse complement.
GCTATGCGAATTAAAGTCGTGCTCCAAAGGAGCGTACCCGTGACTATGCGGTTTCGGCTCTCTTGCGTCGGACAAACGAGGGTCGTCCGCAGACACCGCTTGATTCGGAATGGATTTTCCTTTAGGAGCCAACGCGATAATTCCGGGATATTCCGTACTCGCATTTCTCAACCGTTCATCATTTCCTTGAACTACTACGCCTTCTTTTGATTCGCCGGAGCGCCCAAGTTGCACGATCCCGAAAGTCTGAGTGGTGGCCGATTTTAGGCGTTTATCATTTCCCTGAACTGCAGCGTCTGCACTGTCTTCCCCGCTGGAAGCAAATCTTAAAATCCCGGGCGCTTCCGTCGTTGCCGCTCGCAATCGAGGATCATCAGAAGTTACCACCTTCCCCGGAACCGCCTCGCCAGGATGAGCCAATTGAACTAAACCGAATCTAGTAAAGTTGGCATGCTTGAGGCGATCGTCGTTTCCCTGGATTACGACGCCTTCCTTTGTCTCTCCGTTTTCCGCTAGCTCCACAATTCCTTGGGCCTGCGTAGTCGCCGATCTCAGTCTCTCATCGTTTCCTTGAACGACTCGATCCGCTCGGTTCTCGCCATTCATCGCCAGTCTAACAAGACCGAATGTTGTTTCACTCGCATGCTTAAGGCGACGATCGCTACCCTGAACCGCGACGCCTTCCTTTTCCTCGCCGTCGGACGCTAACTCTACGATCCCTTTATATTCTGTAGAAGAATCCCGCAATCGGCGATCATTTGCCTGAACGGCGGCACCTTCGGAAGTTTCGCCATCTACGGCAAGACGGACCAAGCCAGCACGAAGAACCGTAGCGTATGGAAGAGGCTCCGCCGTCGGCTTATGTGTTAAGTCACTTAAATAAGGAGCCGCATAAAGTTCGACTTCTACGACGCGAGTCGCATAAGATTCCTGATTCGTCTTTTTTTGCGGTCGGGATACGAATTTTAAAAATCGAATATTTGCAGGCAAAAATCTCCATTGATACCAAACACCTAACTCGGAAAGAAATTGGTTTTCCTCTAAAAGCTGATTCCAGGTCAGATCGTCTTCGCTATAATATACCGTAAACGTTTCCGGGAAAAAAGACGGGGCCTCCTTAGGAGAAAGTAATCGGAGCTCGTTGACACGACTAATAGATCCCAAATCCACTAGGAAAAATTCCTCTCTAGGCTGGGGCGAAATCTGAGAAGCCCAGCCGTAATCCGGACGTTGATCGATTAAGTTTTCCTTTACCCAAAACCGATCCTTCTCCGAACTTACTTCCACTTTTACAATACCGGAAATTCCGACTTCTAGATCGGCGATAGCCACGGTCCATTTCGAACCTTCCTTTTCGGAGACTTTGCTCACTAATTTTAAAAAGTTGGCGCGCACCAGGGAAAAATTCCAATGTCCGATCTTTTTATTGGAACGTCGGAATCCGGCCTCCTGTAAAATCGGTTCCCAAACTTTTCCATCTAACGAAATTTCAAATCGGAATGTGTCGGGAAAATAGACCGCCTTTGATTCGGATGAATGAACTCGGATTTGATTAAAACTGGACCCTTCTCCCAAGACTAACGTAATGACTCCGATTCCTGGAGAATCTAAACTCTCAGAGTACCCGCGAAGCTTTCCTTCTTTTAGATCGAACGTTCCTTTGGTTCGAACCTCGCGAATTTTTACAGGCTGGGGATGACTGATCCGAATGGAGTCTTGATTCATAAAGTTTGGATTGATCCTTTGTTAGTACCGAAAAATCGAATGCGAGACTTCACGTCTTCGGCAATCAATCTCGGGTTGTTTTTTTCAAAAAGAAACATCTGAAAAAGCCGCAATGCATTCGATTTCATACTTTTGTACGATTCTCCTCTTGCTTTGCGGAAAATATAACCAGTATCGATGGATGGATTGTGTCTGTGAAGTACTTTGTAACGATTGTTCTCAAGGCAATCGGTACCGGATCCATAACCAACAACGTTCTGCCGTCCGGCTCGACTCGAATATTTTGCAAAGTCGAGACGGTGGAAGGGGAAAGCAAATCCTTACACCAGTCCAAAAATCCTTGCCATGACGCTTCGTAGCCGTTAACGGAAGTCGCTTGGTTTTGCCGAGTCATTCCCGCCTGCTGCTCAAAATTCGGCTGTCGATTCCCACCGGAAAGATTCCTGCAAATCCCTCGAATATAGTATAAATTACCTTCCTGATTCTGGAGCTTCGCTATCTCCATGGCCTCAGCAAGAATGCCAGGCCCATATTCCTTCGCGAGTAAATCTAAGGATAATTTCTGCGCCTCCTTGCGCGGATCTGGTTTCTGGTTTTGGGTATTATGGATGGTTATATTAATATTGTTTGGGGATCCATCTCGAACCCCCTCCGGGATACCCCCTTGAACCCCCGGGGTTCCGGCTTCTACCCCCCTGGGGTTTCCAAAAATAACCCCCTGGGGTGGAATTTTAGAACCGGGGTAGTTGAAGCAGAAGTAATACATGGTATTTTTGTGCCCGGTGCCCGGTACAAATTGCAAGAGGCCGGCCTTAACCAGATCTCTCTTGCCCTCGTTAATGGATTTCTTTGTTTTTAGGCCTGTGAGTTTTAGCAGGATCTCATTGCTAGGCCAGACCGGTTTAAAGTTCTGGTCGCTAAATTTAAGCAGCACCAAATACAATGTTTTCCCTGCTGCAGAAAGGCGAGCCCAAACCCCAGATTCAATGATATCTGACAGGAATTTGATATATGGATAATGCTCGCCCATAGCTCGGATCCTTTTGCTCCCGGAAGCAAAAAATTAATTTTAAGCAAAAAATCCGAAGGTAGTTGACATTATCCGACATAAGGTTACTTATGTCTCATCCAACAACATTCCTTCGGGAAGGTCCGGCCCCTGGAAATCTCCAGGGGAGTTTTTTTATATCCGGACATAGGACATGCGGGCGCCTTTCTCCACCGGGATGGGAAAAAAGTACTACATTTCCGTTTAGAATATTATGTCACATAGTATTTCTGTTTTTTTCTCTGTCAATCTCAATGACTAGATTCCATCCTCTTCTTTGAAAAATCTTTTGCTTAGTACATGTTTGTACTGTTGTCAATTCGTTTAACAATAAGCAATAAGAGAAACAGGATCCGGATTCTTATGCAGTCGGCGTGTTAAGGGGATTTCCCGAATTTTTTTGGAATTTCTTTTCTCAGAAATTTATACATTTCCTGAAGAAATTCTTCATCGTCGGAAGATAATAGAATAGAATTTCCTTTTTTCCCTATCTTATAAGGGTGGAGGGAATGCTCCGAAACAGCGGCCGATTCGCGAGGCTTGGCTACTGTCGGGAAGAGGGTGTCCTCTGATCTATTGAAGGACTTTGCATCTTTTACTGTTTTGAGTTCCCCGGAATTGAATCTCTGAATAAAATCTTGAAATGCCCCTTTTTTAGAGGCGCTCGCGGCTTGGATGAGCAAGTTCTTAGTTTCGATTCCGGAATCTCGGCAAATTTTTAATTCTTCCTTATTCAATCCGGAAATTCCAAGAAGTTCGGTCATATAGCTTCTGCTTTTTCCAAACAGGTTTCCGAGTTCTAGATCAGTGTAAGAGAAGGTCATCTTTAAATGACTCATGGCTTCTATCTCTTCGTAAGGGGATAGATTTTCTCGTTGAAGATTTTCTATAATTGCCAGCCGGAACGTTTCCTTTGCGTCGCGGTCTAGGATTTTGCATTCTACTTCGGCCCAGTTGAGTAGAGTCGCCGCGTGAAATCGTCTTTCACCGGCTATGATTGTATAGTACTCTCCATCCGGTTGTTTTGTTACCAATATCGGTTGAAGCAGGCCATCTTTTTGAAGACTTTGGGCAAGTTCTTCCACTCCCTTTTTTCGTTCCTGCCTAGGTTGGCTTTCCGAAGGACGAATCTTATCTAATCTTATTTTTCGAATCGTGCCTTCTAACTTTTCCGCCTGAAAGACATCTGCTAGCGATCCGAGGCGTTTACTTTTTGAGCTCATTCAGGAACTCCTCTACAAAACCTTCATATTCCTGCGCTTGGCGGCTGGATTTATTGTATTCGAAGACCGATTTCTTTGCCAGATGAGATTCACCTACGGCGACGCCGTCAGAAATACTATTTTCAAAAATCCTAAAGTATTTTGTAAGAACAGGAACGATAGTTTTGGTCAGCAAGGTTTGAGGCTTTAGTTGAGTTACTAGCGCTCCGAGTATTTCCAGGCCGGGATTAATCCTTTTTTTAATGCTATTGATCGTCTGTTGCAGTCCGAGAATTCCATCCACCGAAAACTTTTCCGCCTGTAACGGAATGATCACATAATTGGACGCAACGAGTGCATTAATTGTGAAAATGGAAAGGCTAGGAGGACAGTCAATAATACAAAAATCCAAATCCTTTTCAAGGTCGGCTAAAGCATCCCGAAGAATATATGGAGCATCTACGATGGCCGCGACTGTCTCCGCTTCCGCGAGCGCGAGCCGAGACGGCGCAATACTTAGATTTTCTACATGGGTAGGAACCATGACGTCTCTTACTTTTGCCTTGGCTTGAAAGATATTATGCATGGATCTTTCAAGACTATCGGGATTCAAAAAAATTCCCGTCGAGTTTGCCTGAGGATCGATGTCTATTATAAGAGTTTTTTTACCACGGCGCGCGAGGCCCCATGCGAGATTCAAAGAGGTGGTCGTTTTACCTTCCCCTCCCTTTTGATTTGCGATAGATACTACGATCATTCTGGTCCCTTGTATTTCAATTGTCGGATGTCCGACATCCAATCCTTTACTAAGAGGTAACGACTCTTTCTTTTAAATGGTTGTTATAAGGAAAAAAGTGAAATCTTAGTGAGTGCGATTGCCGTTCTTTGATCACACTTGATGGCGGTTAAAAAATCAATTGCCTTCGAGTTCCATTCAGCCTGAAGGCCGGGCGGGTTCAACTCATTCTCCAAAAAAAAGGAATTTAACACCGTTTTTTAGAGGAATTGCATTTAGAAAAAATATAATGTCGGATGTCCGACATCTTAGCAGAAAAACGGCGGTACGTGGTTGACGCCATGCTTAATTTTAAACAATCTCCCTCCATGGAACCCGCCATACAGGAGATATTTTATGGAAGACCTGCGACTGCGGATCTTCGTCTTCTCCTGCCTCTGGCCTTCCCATTTTTGCTTAAGACTTTAGGAAGTTCCGCAGGCTTAGCAACGCTCCCTGCCGAAGGTGAAGAGGATGCTTTGGAAGAGGTTGCTTCCTGGGGATATTCTGAAGAGGGTTTTTTCTATTCTTTTTTGGCAAAGGGTTCCGAGATACGGAGAAAACTGGAATCTAGTCCTCCATTCTATCTTCCAAAATCGTCAAACGCTGAATTCTTTTTACCCGATTCGTCCGGGGGACTTTTAGGCAGCATTTTGGTTCATGGAAAAGTTCAAGGGTTCTTGCTCTTGGAAATAGAGAACCCTCCGTCCGAATGGCAGTCACTATTTTTGGCTTTGTTTTGCCAGAAGCTCGCGTCGATCTTAGAAAATGCTCCGAACATCTCTGCAGCCTCAAGAAACGATGTCGGCTCGGAAGATCGAAAGGACCAGCTCGGACAAATTCTTTTCCGTTTAACGAAAGGCGGGGATGTTATTTGGGATTTATATCGAAAATCGAGGGTTCTTAAAATTCGAGGTCCAAAAGGATCCGGCAAAAAAACTTTGGCCAAATGGGTGCATAGAAGAGAGTCGGCAGGCCGCGGATTATTGGTGATCGGGGTGCTTCCTGAGCATGGAGGCAAGCTTGAAAAATCCCTAGAGGAATGGGAAGCTATGGCTCCAGGAGGCACTCTCGTTTTTGAAAGAATTCAAGAATATTCCGCTCTCCAGCAGAAGCTATTGTACGAATACGCGACGAGCGAAAGAAATCGGCCCAGATTGATTTTTTTAGAAAATTCCGAGAGTTTGCCTGCCGAAGAGCTCGTTTTCTTTCGAACTTTATTAGAGTCTAATTCGCTTGAAATTCCTCCATGGAAGACCTGGCCGACGATCGATAGGCGGAATGTGATATCGCTTATTTTTGAAGAGGTCAGGGAGGCTCAAGGAAGGTTCGATTTAAGTCTTTCGGAAGAGGCGGGCCGATCGTTGGCGACTCCGGAATTAGATCGCAATTTAGAAGATCTTAGGAATTCTATAGAGGAAGGGGTGCTGCATTCTTCGGGAAGAGAAATTCGAGAATTCGCCATCCAATCGGAACGCCCCCAAGGAGTTTCGATGCCGGAGGCGGACGATTTGGATCTTCGAAAGGCCGTTGAAGCCTTGGAACGCCAGAAAATACTTCTGGCCTATAAACTATTTGGAGGGAATCAGATTCGTATGTCCAAGGCGCTTGGAATATCAAGAGGTTCGCTCCAGTATAAATTGAAGAATTTGGGGTTGGGATAGAATTTTGGAATTAGATTCCTTATACGAAGAGAGAAAAACCCCGGCAGGGTTTCTCGTAAAGGTCAGATTAGCAAAAATGACCTATGTAGTTTTTACTACGAAGGGGCCCGAGATTCCAAAGGGCGCCAAAAACCAATCCATAGTCGTGCCCGTTCCTCGAGTCGCGTTTTTGGGAGGGGAGTTCGATCTTTCTCATTTCCGCTTGGGAGAATTGAGTTTTGTAAATGTTCGGCAGGGAAAGCTGGTAATTCCTTACCAGCACGCCAGTTCAGGCAACGAAGTTCGAACTATCTTTTTAAATAGCGGCAGCGAATGCGATATTCTTCCGGTTATTATTTTTCACTACCGGGAAGTCGAAGAATTTCTGAAAGCCAAAGAAGATGGTATAGAATTACACCATCTGGTTTTAGATGAAGAGTTTCCGCGTCAAGACCTGGTAACCTTAAAAATCCGTTTTCCTTCCCTTAATATGTTGATCATTAAGAGGAAAGTCGCCCAAAAGCTTGAGGCGCCTGGCGGAGTTATGCCGGGCAAAGAAGAATTGGAAAGAAGTCTTAGAGAAGAATCTAGTATCGTAGATTTCAATAAGGTTAGGGCAACGGACCTTCTCGAAAAAGGAAACTTAAATATGCATTCCATGAACCCGGTCTTTTTGGCTCGGGTTCATCTTAGAAAAGTAGAGTTGGAGAAAGTAAAGCAGCTCTTGCTCGATTTCTCTCTCCGTCCCGAAGAAGTGGTTTTTATAAGAACATTTTTGGAAGTGATGATCCGGAACGATGAAAAAAAAGAAGAGCTCGTGAGTTGGAAAGTCAAACTGCAGAATCTCGATGAAGGGTTCCGCCTGGCAGGGCTTATCCTCGAAATGAAAGAGGCGGAGTTTGAAGTCGAACTTGATAAAGGCTTTTCGAAAGAAATTGCAAGCATGGTCTATGCGCTTTTAGAGAAGGAACAATCGGAGGCCGATGCCAAAGAGAAAGAAATTATTCTCTGGGAGTGGAAACTCAGGACAAAACGGCTCTTTCGGAAAATGGCTTAAAATTCCCAAAAAATGATAAAAAATGCTTCCTTTTTTAGCAAAAAGGGCTAATTTCTAACCATAAACCAATGATTTTCGGGGCTTTTAATAAAAATCTGGCACAGTTCTTGCTCGTTGCGGGCCTCGTGGTCGCAAGCTCGGGCGCTTTTGCCAAGACCGAAAATGTTACAAACGAAGAGACTCAGCCTCTCATCGCCGCAAACTTGGATTTATCTCAGGAAGGTATTTTAGATTCTTCTGATATTCATCAGATGGAAGTCGATTCGGTTCTTGCCGAAGGGATATCTTATTCGGGTGTCGAGCGGGAGGCGGATTTCCCTGGGCTGGCGGATTTGTTGAATTCGGAAAACGCGTCGAAAAAGAAAATTTTCGCATCACGTTCGACGATAAAGAAAATTCAATCCTCCCGAGTTGAAATTTTTAGCTTTGCCTTTGATCTGAAAAATCGCTGCGGATTGCCGTTGCTGTTTGCATTCAAGAATTCGGAGTCGGAAAGGCAGTTTGGTTTAGGGCATTTTATTCATGATGCCGATGATTTTAATTCTTCCTCCGACAATGCGAATTCCTCACGTAAAAAAAGGAAAAAAACGACGATTCTTGCTTTGGGCAGATTGTCCGATGACGGTAAGGAAAACGATATTGTTTGCACTGAGTCGATTTCTGCTTCTCAAAGTTTCTTGTTTTCCCATGCAGATTTGTTTGGGAAAACAGTGGTCGTGCATTCTCCCGAGGACGGAATAGCATCTACTGTCCGGCGTCAATGGTTTAACCTCAGGATGAATGCCTCTGCTCAGGGGATTGAAATAGCAGGGGATGGGTGGAAAGAGGGCCTATCCGAAGGATGTGGCATAATGAGAGGCAGCAGCCTAGCCCCGGCGGGAATTTTGCAGGCGCAACTTCCGATTAAAGAGGAAAGGGAGGCAAGTATGGGGCTTAGAAGAATTGACCCCGACAGACTCGGTTTGCTTGCTCTTCCGTCGGCCGCGAAGTCCTCGCTTTCGGAAAATATACGAGTCAGCTTTTTCTCTTACAAAGACAATCTTTCCAATTTGGGAAGTTCAGGTAAATATATCCGAGCGTAGTAGCTGCATATCTTCCCCCAAAAATTCTAGAAATTCTTGTGATTTCCGACTCCTTTGAAATTCTAAGCCATAATATGGCTGCCAAAATAAAGCGGACTTCCTTTCAGAAACTTCTCAATGCGATGAAAAAACTTATCATGGAAGTGAATGATAATGAAATTCTGCGTAGACTTGAGACTCTTATGGCCACAAGCAAAGAAGATTTGAATCAAGCAGTTGTTCGCTCTCTTTTGGAAAATCCTCTCGAATTTGATCCGAAATCAGTGCCGGAACCTTACGCGCAATACGTCCGACATTTCGTTTATATGGTTAAACGAAATAAAAAGCGAGGGCTTGATGTCACGTTTGACGCAAGCAACCTCGACTCAAAGAGTCTAAAAAAAACTCAATCCGTTAAGCCGCAGGAAGCGGCGAAAAAAATCCCACCAAAACGCAAACGCGCCTAAAATTCTAAAATTGTCCTGTATGCAGCACAGGGTAATTTTTCAGTTTATGAAAACGGGCGGCTATTCTCATTTAATCGCCGAAAAATCGGCAATTAAATGAGAATTTTGGCAGAACCCGCCTGTCTTGCGGCAATAAGAGCCGAAGACCAGGCAATTATATAAATGCCTGTGTTTAAGCATTAATTGCGCTATCCGCCGCATATGTTTTGGCGCGGACACTTCCAGAAATGAGACACATGTCTTCCCTGAATCTTCGAAATTATAGAATTCGGGCGTTTTCTGGTGACGTGGCTTGCGCATTTCCGAATTGCAAAAAAGATTAAAATTCAGCAAATTCCTGCTTTTAACTGCCTTATTCCCGCTGGGTTTTAACTGCCGGTCATGGGGCTGCCGGTGGCATATCTGCGAAAAGGGGAGCGGCGTAGGGGCCATTTCCTGGGAAAGTTGGTAAATAGAATTACGACTTCCGGGGGCTATCTGGGGAGCTTTCGCGCAGTCATTTCTGTGACCCCTTATCCTCTCGCAAGAGGTGCAGATTCGGCAGTAGAAATAAAGACATGCTCGGCTCCGCCTGTAAATGGGCGTATAGATCCTGAACGTCTGCCAGAGGCCAGGAGGGACTTTAGGCCGCTCGGCATATGAGCGGCGGAAAGGCAAAGCAATATCAGCCCCAATCTCGATCTTGATTTCCTATATATTTCTGTAAATTTGTCATGTGTAGGAAGATTTCCTTGGCATGAAGAAGTGACGGCCCCGCTTGGTGCTTTATGCTTGCCTTAGTGGGATTGTCGCTCACCATGTTCTCATGGCCGAGGTAATCAAATTAAGGGTAAAATGCCATGCCTGCTCAAATTTAATCGAGGGTTCGGCTAGATATGGCGCCGGGCACTATGTTCCCGAGGGCGTAGATTTCGAATTTGTCGCGATTGGCAAGATTGAGACTCCAAAAGGGAAGCGAGTAAAGGCTGAAATCACAGCTGTCTGCCCTAATTGTGGAGTAAAATGCAAATGGACAGTTTAGGATTAATAATAACCGGTTAAAATAGATTTAAATTAATCTATTGCTCTTTCATCGAAGAGATTTTGCTTGAAAATATTCTTTAAATTTAGATTAAAATTAATCATAATAATTTCTCTAAGAAATGGATTGAAAATGGGCAGTTTTTGACAGAATGAATTTTACCACGCCGCTCTATACTCTTTTTTTTGTTTTTCTTTTTCTGCTTAGGTGGCTTCTCCCTCGTTTTCGCGTTTTTCCCAACTGGATTCCGTTTCCTTTTTTATTAGTCGGCAGCTATTTATTTTATTTTTCCTGGAGCCCTAAGTTCGGGAGCTTAATTCTCGCAACCACGATTTTGGATTATTCCGTTGGGAGGGCCATGGGCGACTCTTCTTCTTCGAGAAGGAGAAGGATTCTTTTGTTGCTTTCGCTGATCGGAAATTTATCCGTCTTAGGCTTTTTTAAATATTTCGGCTTTTTTGTGGAAAATGGGAATGCCCTATTGTCGGCACTTGGTTTGCACTCTGCAATTCCATCCCTAAATATTGTCTTACCTGTTGGCATTTCTTTCTACACGTTTCAATCTCTCAGTTATACGATCGATGTTTACCGTAAGGAAATACCGCCAGAGCAAAGTTTCTGGAATTACGCGCTTTTTCTCTCTTTTTTCCCGCAGCTGGTTGCCGGCCCGATCGTTCCTGCAAGAGAGTTTCTTCCGCAACTGAGACAATGGGTAACTTGGGAGAATTTGGCATTTCGGGAGGGGATCGTATTGATTCTTGTCGGCGCCTGGAAAAAAGCTGTTCTGGCCGATAATATTGCCGTTTTGCCGGATGCGTTATTTCAATCGCCTGCCGTAGTATCCCAATTTTATGCCTGGATAGGTGTGCTTGCATACGCGCTTCAGATTTATTTTGATTTTAGCGGTTACACGGATATCGCCTTGGGTTCGGCATTATTGCTAGGCTTTCATCTTACCGAAAATTTTAGAATGCCTTACCTGGCATCTAGCTTTTCCGATTTTTGGAGACGTTGGCATATCTCTCTATCTTCTTGGTTGAAAAATTATCTCTACATTTCTTTGGGAGGAAATCGCAAAGGAGAGTTTCGGACATACCTGAATTTATTTATCACCATGTTATTAGGCGGTCTTTGGCATGGGGCTAGTTGGAATTTCGTTGTGTGGGGCGGGATTCACGGGACTTTACTCGCGATAGAAAGAGGATTGGGCTATTTTTTGAGGCAAAAGGAAACAGCGTTTGAAATTCCGAAGATTCTGTCCTTCGCTTACCGAATATTCGTCGTTTTGGCGATCGTATTGGTTTGGGTCTTTTTTCGTTCCCCTAACTGGGAAAAAACCGAGATCGTATTTGCGAAATTGTTTTTCAGTTCCGGTGGAATCAATCCCGGCGATCCAGCGCTTAGATTATTTTTTCTTTGTGCTTTGCTGTTTGCGGTCGCTACATGGATCGGCCAAAGAGATGAAGTTTCGGGCTCTTTTCGCCGCTGGGTTAACGGTCTTCCAGGTTGGGTCTTTGCCATTCTTGCGAGCTCGGGATTCCTTTTCGCGGTCTTACTATCGGCCGAGTCTCAGCCGTTTCTTTATTTCGTTTTTTGAAAGGGCCTTTGCAGGAGAGTCCGAATTTTCACCGTATCTTCGTAGATCAGAACGCGCTTCTTCGTATTCGGGCATTCTAAAATTTTCGTAGGTTCTCCGTAAAAAGAGCGGATTCTCGCTTCTCCTAATCCTTCGGGTAGGACTGCAAAAGGCCCTTCGGGTGGAAAAATATACCATTCCCGATTGGAAAGTGAATGAGATCCTTCCAGAGTGCTAAAATCTACGGAAAGCGCTCTTACGTTCTTATCCGAATAGACTAGAATTCTCTTCGCTTTCTTGCCATCCGTTAAAACTAAAACGAAGTTCTCCGTTTCGGAGAGGCTATCCACGCATTTTACTTCCGGTGGTTTTGGGATTCCTTGGAACCCCCAGCTGCCTTCCGGAATCAAAGGGCCTAATAACATGAGCGAACTCAACCCGATGATAATGCCCAACATCGCGAAATTTCTAGAATTCTTGCGCTTCCCAAGATCTCTTGAAAGGATTAATGTCCCGAAAAGCGCAGGGGCCAAATAGAAGGCCGGAACGCAGTAACGAAGGCTATATTCGTCGGTGTATAATCCCGCCATAGGCGCGATTCCGAGCAAAATAAGCTGTAAATACGCCGCAAAACCGAAGCTAAATCCACGTTCTTTGCCCCTAAACAACGCCCAAATGCCTGCAATTACGGCGAGAATAAAGAAAATACCTGGTAGATCTCCCTGGGATGCCCATCTAATTAGATCTTCGGAGATCCTGCGAAACGATTCGATCACGGATATTTTGCTGGATGCTTCCATGGATAAGAATGTTCTTAGAAACGTATGAAGCCCGAACCCTAACACTCCCGACAAAAAGAAACGAAGGGAAAGTTGGGGGAAGATCGTTCCCCAGCTTCCGTATCTCCGAGTCCAGGCTAAAGCCGCAGTAAGATATAACTCTAAGAGTAGGATGCGATCAGACATGACTAGTAACGAAAGAATGGGGAAGAAAAAGAAGCGCGGTGTCCTTTCATTGTACAAATAAGGCCAGGCCCAAAGCGTCGCTAGAAAGGCACTCGTATGCATCGCAGGAAGTAAGAATAAATACAGAATCGGGAATTTTTCAGAGACTAGTAGAAGAAACGAAGCGGTGAGAAGAGAGAACGAGTAGCTATATTTTGCAGGAACCTGCGGCTCCAATGTTCGCAAAAATCTTCCTAACGCCCATACAAAAAACGAGGCCTGAAGAATTGAAAACGATACAAGGGCCCAGAAAGGTTGCTTGGTCAACACGCTTAAAAGGAATACGAGCGGTAGATCGGGGAATATATACGGGGAGGAGGCTAACGACCAGCCTCGAAGGGAACCGCCATTGTGCAATATGTCCGTAAGAAGAGTCGGAAGGTAAAGGGCATCGGGGTTCCAGTAGATCTCGACAGGAAATCTCGCCAGCGTCAAACTTAAGCTACCGACGAATAAAAATCCAGAAACGAAAATCCAATACACTCGGGAACCTTGATCTTAATACGAAGAAACGTAAAGAAGAAAAAAGGAAACTAGTTCTGGACAATCCGCTCTTTGCTCGCACCTTAGGAGAGATTAGTAAGTGAAATGTTTTTTTCCCGAGTCGTCTCAAGCTTCCGAAAATCATCTTCTTCTCGTCTTGGAATCCTAATCGGGGGTCTTCTCCTCATTTTTGGCTTGGATTCTCTTTTGTTTCGACACGCTCTTTGGGTCGTTCCCAATGAGTCGGCTTGGAGCACGAACCATTTCTATAATTTTCTCTACGAGTACTTTCGGATTCAATCGAAGCCGAAGACAAAGTTCCGAATTCTCTTGGTGGGTTCGAGTATCGCTCATTACTCCTTAGATCGGGCTTTGCTGGACGAGGAAGTTCGTCGGCTTACCGGCAAGGAAATAGAGTCCGAGTTCCTTTCCTACGCCGGGATGACTCCTTTGGATGCGTATTTACTTAGGAAAAAAATTATAGATTTGAACCCGGATCTGATCGTATATCCCATCAATTTTATCGACTGGAGGCTGCATAGGACCTACGTCTTGGATCCGGTGTCCGGAAGGAACGATTCTTTTCCCGAAGATCGCTTGATTCTGGACGCTTTGAATTACGGGGAAGCGCCTCAATCTCGGTACATTTTCCCGGCCGAATCCGCGTTTACTTTCTGGAAAATACTGGGTCCGGAAAAGACGGCCGAATTTATTTTGGCGGCGGTTTTCGACTTTTATCGATATAAGGATATTTATTGGAAAAATATCCGATCTCTTTTCGACCACCGCTTTGGCCGAAATACCAGCTACCACGGATATAACGGCGCTCAAATCCCGGAAAGAATCACTTCCTTGGGCTGGACGGGCCAATCTTTCTCTTTTATCCCGAAAGAGTATATGGTCAAAAAAGGATTCTATATCCAAGTCGTTCGTGAAATTCTCCGGGATGGACCTCTGCATGTGTCGCTTAACAATGCTAAGGGAGAGTCGCAAAATTTCGATTTTGATTCTCCAGGATGGAAGAGAATTTTGTTGGATAAGAAATTTTTGGAGAACGATAGCTCTCTAATTACGACAAAACTTTCTAAGGTCTGGATTCCTTATTACGCAGAACCTGAAAATAAGGATTGGGTTTACGACAGATTGGGAGTTCGCCTTCAGCAGACCTTTGGCGACGAGCTTCCTCGCTCCGGAATGCAGTATACTCGCGAGGAACGAAGCGAAGATTTGCGCTATGTCGGGATGAATGAGTCGGAATACCGAGAGTATTTTTATTTCCGACTCCTGGCGGAACCGGAACACCGCCCCGGGATCGGATACTTGATCGCTCTCGCGGAAGCGAAAAAAAAAGTCGTCGGAGAATCCTTCCGGCCAGCGATGCATTTTCGGTTCATGTCGGAATTTTTAGATTCAATGAGGGCGTCGAACATCCCCGTACTTTTAATCAATAATCCTGAAAATCCGATCAGTCTAGATTGGTACCGTGAATCTACGTGGTATCGAAGCCATTTGGAATATCTTCGTAGCATTTCCGGACGAGGAGTTATGTTTTCGGATTTTAAAGATCGACTCGACCCGATCGATTTCAGTGACTATCACCACTTCACATATCCCGCCATGAAAAAAATGAGTCCGGTATATGCGGGGGAGATCATTAAATTTGTCGAATGACAACGGTTGGGTTGGGAAAAAAATAGATCAAAAAGGGGCCTGAATAAAGTAGAGGTCTAACGACGGAAGGATATGAGCAAAGTAAACGTAGCTGTACTAGGAGCCACTGGCTCTGTCGGACAGAGGTTCATCCAACTTTTGGAGAACCATCCCTATTTCCAAGTTACTCATCTATGTGCGTCCGAGAATAGTGCGGGCAAAACGTACGGTAATGTAATGAAGAAGCGATGGAAGATATCTTCGGATATCCCCGCATATGCTAGGGACATAATCGTTACAACGCCGGAGCCTTCAAAAACGCCGGGGGTCAAGCTGGCTTTTTCCGGTTTAGATGCTAACATTGCGGGAGAAGTTGAAACTGCTTACGCCAATGCCGGCGTGCATATCATCTCCAATTCTAAAAATCATAGAATGGTGGAAAACGTTCCGCTGCTTTCGGCGGAAGTGAATGCCGCACATCTTGCCGTTCTTCCCGCTCAAACAACACCGGGCAAGATCATTACAAATTCTAATTGCACTATCATGGGAGTTACGATCTCCTTAAAGCCTCTATTCGATCTTTTCGGAATCGAAGCGGTTATGATTTTTTCGATGCAAGCCGTCTCCGGAGCCGGATATCCGGGAGTTCCTAGTATGGATATATTAGGAAATGTCGTCCCATTTATCGGTGGAGAAGAGGAAAAGGCCGAGATTGAACCATTGAAGTGTCTCGGGAAAGTCGAAAACGGCAAGATTATAAACGCTGATTTTCCTATTTCCGCGCATTGCAATCGCGTGCCGGTGTTTGACGGACATACCGTTTGCGTGTCCGTGAAATTGAAAAAAAAAGTAACGGAGCAACAGATACTCGATGCCTGGTCTTCTTTTAAAGGAGAACCTCAGGAACTCGGACTACCGTTAGCACCGTCTTCTCCCATCGTTTATAGAGAAGAAGAAGATAGGCCGCAGCCAAGATTGGATTTGGATACCGGGAAGAGTATGTCGACCGTCATCGGTCGTTTGCGTCCGGATCCTCTCTTAGATTGGAAGTATGTGGTGTTGAGTCATAATACGATCAGAGGTGCGGCCGGCGCTGCTCTTTTGAACGCTGAACTTATGTACAGGAAAAACCTACTGTAAGAGAGGAAACAAACGTGCTGGATCCCCAATCACCGGAACTGAAGGTTGCGGATTACAACTCTACGTTACAGTTGGCCCAGGCTCTAGAAGCTCGAGGCGACTTCCAATATAAAGGCATATATAAGCTAGTTCTCATAGTCGCGGACTGGACTGAAAAGTTCGTCGCAAATAAGATTCTACCTACTACGGAACAATTAGCACGCGAACTGACTCTGGACAAGGAAAGAGTCTTCGCTTATCTAAAGGAAGTTACTTCCCGTCATAATCCGCCTTTGATCAAAAAGATCTCAATGGTGGATTATGACCCGACTGGCGATTTGTCGGACGGCAAATTGATCGCTTCTTCACTTCGATTAATGACGGTGTTTGCCAGACCGTCTCAGGCGGATGCCGGGTCTAGTCATCGTTACGTGGAAGGGGTCAATCAGACTTCCTTTAGTTCCATTCAACGATGGATTAAGGAAAGGCGAAAATTCCCCGGCACGGAAAACTTTCAAAAATGGATTTGGGAATGCATCGACGCTAATCGATTGAGCGAAACATACGCGTCGTCCGAAATCGGCAGTCTTTTCCAGGATCAATACGATACCACTCCGGCGCTTAAGCAAACGACGATCAACATCCATTTAAAGCCGGTTTTAAAGCGGCTAGTAGATTCTAAGAATTTGTATTTCTTCCGGAACGAGCACGCATTAAGTCCCGGGAATCGATCCGTTTTTTATTATAATATTCAGGATGAAATTATCGCCCGCCTGGATGTATATAAGAAATATCTAAAGGATAAAATTATTCCCGAACTTCAGAGAATCGGCGTTTTAGGAAACTTTAGTCAGGAAGAACTGAATAATACCAGGGCTTTAGCGGCGCAAGTGCTGCCGTTTTTAAGTCCGGCGTACGGAGATCAGAAAACCGCGATGGAAGAACTTTTGACTCTTATACATTTCGAAGAGGAGGAAAAGGAAAAGAAAGAAAAAGAAGAAAAACGAGCCAAACTTTCTGAACTTCTGGATTATGTGCGATCCGCAAATCGACTTGTCGACTTGAATTATCTTAGATTCCGCGGAGAACCTATAGAAGATGAAATTAGCAATCTTATCGTAAATCATGAAATGATTCTGCACGCCGAATTCGCCGACAAAAAGAACATGTACAATTTTGTGTTACATAAGGATTGTATTCAAGGCGCTATCGATAACGCGAAACGGGTTCTTTCCGCGACAGGGAACGATAGCGAAATCCGCGTGCTTGGAAAAATGAATATCAAGGACTTTCTGGAATCTAAGGAAGCCGCGGGCCAATTCGAGAAATTAGAATATTCGTCTTTATTTAAGTATCTTCCTTTCTTTACCAAATTCTGGCGTTCTTTATTCGGTAATAACATGGTTCATCGCTTCGAGGCCGAAGAAATTCGGGCTAGGCTCGCTGCTGAACAGAATAAGAGAGTTCTCGAAGCCAAGACTAGAGCCGCTCAGGAAGAAAAACTGAGAATTGCGGAAAAGCGCGTAAAAGAGAAGGATGCAGCGGAATTCGGATCGAAGACGAGAGCCGCAGCCGCTTTGGCCGTGGGCGAAGAAGCCGTAATGGCTCGCTCAGGCGAGCAAGAAGTGGATCCTCAGGCAAAGAAAATGCTTTCTTCGGTCTTGGATATTTTGGATGCCGCCTGGAGCAGAGGAGAATATCCCGATCGAAATTACCTTTTGGAGACGCTTGGCGCGGATGCGGATGAAAATACGCTCCTCAATTTTCTGAAAAAGAATGCAAAAAAGGAAATCCATTCCTTTATGGTAAGAAATCAGGAAGAAAAATATACGTTTCCGATTCTGATTACGCGTAGATTTTTGAAGAGGAACGGACGGTCGCTTTTGGATAAAGCTAAGAAGATCGTGGACGAACAGAAAGTCGCCGGAATGCCGGAGCAAGAAAAGTTCGATTTCTATATCTCGTTCGAAGACTTCCTGAATAGGACGCTTGCGAAAATTTAACTCGATCCGAACGATGCCGACTTTTTACGGCTCGGACAGAGATTCCGGATTTCTCTTATTCCTATGAAAAACGAACTCGTTAACTTTAGAAAAACAAAAATTATTTGCACGATCGGACCCGCGACAGCGGATAAAAAAATGATTCTAGCGCTGGCCGAAGCGGGGATGAATGTTGCCCGCCTTAACATGTCGCACGGGAATCACGAATTCCATAGATCGATTATTAAAATTATTAAATCCTTAAACAAGGACATGCTAAAGCATCCGATCGCAATCCTATTGGACACCCAGGGGCCTGAAATTCGCACCGGGGATCTTCAAGTGGATCATTTGGATCTCAAAGTCGGCGAATCCTTTACCTTCCATATTATTCCGGGCGTCGAATCGGAAGAACAATCCGTTTTCGTAAATTATCGAGATATCGTGAACGACCTTAAAGTCGGCGATCGAGTTACCGTAGATAACGGTTTGATCAATTTGGTAGTGGAAGAGATTCAAGAAACCGCGTTGAAATGTAAGGTTGTCGACGGCGGAAAGTTAGGCTCCAGAAAGCACATCAATCTTCCTGGAATTCGAGTCAATTTACCCTCTATTACCCAGAAGGACCATAAGGATATCCTTTTCGGTCTGGAAGAGGACGTGGATTTTATCGCTCTCTCTTTCGTTCGGTCCAAGGATGACATCCTGCAGTTGCGCAAGATCATCGAGGAGAACAACGGTCACTCTGCGATTATCGCAAAGATCGAAGACCAGGAAGCGGTTCGGAATATGGTTGAGATCGTCGAAGCTTCCGACGGCGTTATGGTTGCTCGCGGCGATTTAGGTGTCGAGCTTCCCATCGAAGAGCTTCCCATCATTCAAAGAGCGATCATTCGAGAATGTGCCGTTCGCGGAAAGAGAGTCATCGTTGCGACTCACCTGCTCGAATCGATGATCAATAACCCTTCTCCCACAAGGGCGGAAGTTACGGACGTGGCTAACGCGGTTTATGAGGAATCGGATGCAATCATGCTTTCGGGCGAGACGGCGGCGGGAAAATTCCCGGTTCGCTGTGTGGAGATGCTTCATAAGATCGCCGAGCGAGTGGAAAAAACTCCCGGGGTGGGATATGTAAGCGACCGAGTGCCTTCCAATAAAAAAGAAGAGATGGCTAAATCGGCTGCGATGCTCTCCGATTCCATTAAGAGTCCTGCAATTATCGTGATTACTCGTCGAGGAACTACGGCGTTGAATGTGGCTTCGTTCCATCCTAGGCAACCGCTGATTTACGCATTTACGAACATGACTACAGTTCGGCGGAAGCTTTGGCTGACGAGAGGGGTCATTCCGTATAGAATCGATTTTTCGAGCGATCCGGAGAAGACGATTAAATTAGCGATCGAAACTCTTAAAGCGAGCGGACGAATTAAGGACGGAGATCAAGTCGTGATTCTTTCCGATATCATTGCAGGAGTGGATCGCGTTGAAACCATTCAGGTGCGGGAAGTAAAATAAAACGATCCTAATCGGAATTAGTTTTTTGTTCGGTGGCTTCTCCGCCGAACGCTTGTTTCTCCACCCAAACTAAAAGGCTTTCGCGTATTCCTAGGCGGTCTAGGGCTTCGAATAACATTCCGGTATAATTTACCGAGGATTGAAACCTTTCGAATTCCAACCTTACTTTCAACTTTTTAATATGAAGATAGAGTTTTAATTCTGCGGAGCTCATAGTTTTCGGATCTTTTTCTAAAAAATCGTCGGAGCCTAAGAACGGATTTAGGCCTAATCCGGAGACATTTTCCTGCTTACTCTTCTTCGGCGACATACTTCGTTTAGCCTTTCAATTTAGACGCGACGAGGGCCAGGGAAAATAAGGAGAAAAATAAGCAAAGCCCACCCGTACCGAGTGCGGCCGGAATCGGGTCGCCCCCGAAGGTCTTTAATAAAAAAAGGAAGAAGGCGCCTATAAAAAGAAGAGATGCTAATCCTAAAAAATAAAATCCGATTCTAAGGAATACATAGGCTTGGACTCCTCGTTTAACTTTTTCTTCCGCTGATTTTCGAAGATACAGTAGGAGAGTTTCGATGTATTCGAGGAAAGAATCGACCAAAGAAAGGAGATGGCCCTTTAATTCGAAGCCGTTAAAAAAACCATCGCCATTCGGTGTTTCGGATTCTGGGGTTTTTGCCCGAGAGTTCTCCTTTTTACGCGCCAAAGAAGTTTCCTTTATTTCCTACGAATTAAAAGACCGATGATCAGGCCTAGTCCGACGCCCACCCCGAGTCCGATCAGTGTCGCTTTTTGGGGATTTTCTTTGATATATACGCCAGTTTGATCGATGATCTGCTTTGCTCTCTCGCTTGTTTCGCCCGTAACTTGCTTTAGGCGTTCCTTTAAATCTGATACGTGTTCCAAGTATTCCTCTCTAGCTTTACCAGTGATTTTTTTTGCCTTTTCTTTGAGGGATTCCAACTCCTCGTTGAGGCTTTCGGCATTGGACATAAAAGCGGTCCTCCAGGGTCTCTTATTAGAGGACTCTATTCCTATTTCAAGAACTTTCCAAAAATGTCAAAAGCATCGATAAAATCATTTTTATGGCTTTTAATTCGGGAGGAATTCGGTCGAAAATTCTCGTATAATTGTCAGAGTGGTCAATCAGGGACTCTGCTCGCGAGAGTAGTTCTTCTAAAGCGAAACCCGATTTAACCTTAAGATTTTTCAGTAGGGGAAACGCTATGAATCTCGTTTCAAAAATCGTCAAAATTCGTCGTAAACAACGCCAAAGAATTTATAATAGAGCCTATCGACAGGCGCTCAAGCATCTAAAGCGGGAATTTAAAGCCGAAGCCGACCGTCATGCTCAGGCGGAGAAGGAGCTGGAGAAATATTACCGCAAAGACGTCGATACGGAAGCCAAGAAGACGCGCAAAAAAATCCAAGAGTTGGAAAATTACAAACTTCTTTTGGAGAGAAAGGAAATGGAGATAGAATCGAAATTGGCATTTCTCAACGATCAGCTTCACAAAATCGAAGAGCTAAAAGCTAGGATGGATGGGGCCGTAAATTTAATGGCAAGAGCCGGATCTCTCTCGAACGGAGCGATCGACGACGCCGAAAAAATCAAACAGGCCTTAAAGAAAGTTCTGTAGCTTTTTCCGTCTCCATTCATAAAACGTCGGTATGAGTTCCACGCGCAAAATGGATCCCGAAGAGATTCGGAAGAATCTTCCCGATTCCTGGGAAGTTCTTCCTATTAACGGAGTGTATAGAATCCGTAAGAATTTTACGTTTTCCACCTACTCGGAAGGGATTCGTTTCGTAAACGAAGTAGCCCGAGAAGCGGAAAGATTGGATCATCACCCTGATCTTAGAGTCACCTACGGAAATGTCGGTCTGGAAGTTTTTACTCATTCTCTTAACGGGCTTTCGAATTTGGACCTAGAGTTGGCCTTGTTTTCAGAGAAAGCTTACAAACGGGACATTTCTTAAGTAGCATTCCTAAATTTACTTCGAGATACTCACAACCTCTTGGCTGAACTTCGGCTTTCTTCTTTCCAATACTGCCTTTAATCCTTCGTCGAAATTTCCGGAAACGAACGGCTTGAACTCTTGGATCAATAGGTCCGTCGGAGCGTTGAACTCCTGAATTAGGTCTTTTCTAATGCCTCGTTTCAAGGATTCGAGACTTGCCTGAGGAAGATCCAAGATATCTAACATATAGTCCTCCGATTTTTTATTCAATTCTTCGGCGGGAAAAATGAGGTCGACCAGTCCGATCGCTTTAGCCTCTTCCGGTTTATAGGCTTTCCCCAACATCGCGACGTCCCGCAATCTAGCTTTGCCGACCACCGATTCGATGATATTTAATAGAGTAGGTGGTATTGTCAAACCGACCAATACTTCCGAGAAGCAGTATCTGGACTTTCCGTTTCCCATAAACCGAAAGTCGGTTAGGATTCCGAGCACTGCGCCTCCCGCCATTGCGTGTCCGTTAATAACGGTTACTTGCGGCTTAGGGAACGTATATATAACTCGCATCATATCGAATAATTTTGCGAATACTTTGACTCTATCTTCCGGAGAGCGTTCCAACATATAACGAGGATCTAAACCGTTCGAGAAAAATTTTTCATTTTGAGAACCGATTAAAACTGCACGAACGCTTTTTTTTGCGCCCAGAATTTGATGCGCTTCGATCAACTCGTCCATGAGCTCCTCCGTCATTTCATTGGAAGGTGATCGTTCCAGCCATATCCACGCTAAGGGTCCTTTTTCTTCGATTCTGATATTTTTCATGATACTTCGTTTTCCCTCTAAACTAATAACGATCTCATCTCGTAGAGATTCGTACGATTGAAATCTTCGACAATAATAGGAACCCGTAATCGGCCTATTCTTTCAAGTTGAATCTGACTCATTTCGGCAAATACCGAATGACGTTTGCCATGAAGTTTCGAAAGTTTGCCCTTCGAACGAATCGAAGTAAATTATAAGTATTTAATATACTATCGAGCGGGGCAATTTTGGGCCGCGGAAAGAAACTACGGCCGACCCTGATTGCTTGGCGTGTCTCGTAGTTCTGAGAATAAAAGAAAGGCCCTAAAAAGGGCCTTTTATTGATAGGAGTTTATTAGAATAAAATTCGCTTAATCTGGAATTACGATATTGTCGTAGTTATCGGAAAATCTATACCCGATTCCCCAAATTGTTTCGATCCATTCCGGTTGGGCGGAATTCTTTTCGAGTTTCGATCGGATTCGTTTAATATGAGAGTCGATCATTCTTTCGAATCCGTCCCATTCCATTCCCCATACCGCTTCCAGGATCATTTCTCGGGAGAATACTTTTCCAGGGGAAGTCGCCATTAGTTGGAGGATATCGAATTCCTTTCGGGAAATATTGATGACTTGGTCTTTGAGCGTAACTCGACGGCGGACCGGATCGATTTTCAAGCTGCCGCGGATAATTTCACCGCCGCTTCCGATATTCGGTTTAATGCCTGCTTTTTTGTCCCAACGGCGAAAAAATACATCCACCCTGGTTTTAAGTTCTCTAACGGAGAACGGCTTCGTAATGTAATCGTCCGCTCCAAGTTCCAATCCCATTATGCGATCGATTTCTTCGTTACGGGCAGTTACGATAAAGATAGGAGTATTTTCGTCGGTTCTTCTTACAGTGCGGCATACATCCATGCCGTCGATATCGGGAAGAGAGAGGTCTAAAATTAGAAGATCCGGATGATTTGCTTTATAATATTTCAACCCTTCTTCACCGGATGTTTGAATGGTGGTTTTATAATGGGCCGAATCTAAAGACTTTCGTATGAGGTTTCCGATATCCGGATCGTCTTCGATGACCAAAATGTTCTTCATAAATGCCTCAGATGAATTTGATGGAAAAAATAACCTGAATACAACATATTATTCCCATGAAAAATGCTTCAAAGAAAAAATTAAGACTTGGGAAAATCGGGTAAAAATGCGCTTATTTCAAAAAAAAACGATGTTTAAAGATCCAAATTCAAGCGATTTTAGGATTAGGGTGTGTCATTTTTTTTCGTAATTCTCCTTAGAATCGCAAAATAAAGGCAGGTATTAATTTCTAAATGAAATCTCCTCTAACGATCCCTCGCTCATGGGCGTTGATTGCCATATCTGAACCAGGCTTGGATGTACATGGAATAACTCGCGAGACCGGAATTCGACCCGATCTGCCTGTCCCCGGAACGGCAACCGGCATCTCAGGTGAACCGGTGAGTTCTCCATTATGGCAAATCCATTCCAAGAAAGACGCGAATCTTCCTTTAGAGGATCATGTTTGGGAGCTTATCGAGCGCATTGCTCCTCACCGTAAGGAATTTCAAAACGTTTGTGAAAAACATCCGGTGACGTTATATTGTTCGGTCGAGTATAACGACGGTAGTTTAGAGGAAGCTTCATTAAGTCCTAAATTGCTTTTATTATTGGGAAATCTAGGACTTAAAATCAGTTTCCAAGCTTGGAAACTGCCGGAGAAGAAACGTCGATTAGAGGATAAGAATCACATCCGTTAAACGAAATCTTTCCAAGTATCTTCTAACCGATATAGCGGGATGAGAAAAAATGAGAACCCGATTTTTCTCCCGTAAATCTAGAGCGAATTTGATCAGCTTTTCTAAGACCGTGATCGATAGGAATTGCACGTTTCCTAATTCCAATTTAACGTGCCGGCTCGATTCGTAAAACGCCATCGCCAGCGCGGATTGTAATTCTTTGAAAGAGTCGCCTTCGATTTGACCGGTTAAAGGTTCTATTTCGACTATCTTGGTTTTTTTTCGGATTTCGAAATAAGTGTATCTGCGAATCTGTTCCAAGAGAAGGAGTTCCTCGAAACAAGGTAGGATCTCCGTGTTGGATATTGCAAGTCGGATATTAGGCGGTACAACGGATGAACCTCACTTCCAAAGAAATTATAACGGCGCGGGCAAGATTTCTACGATCCACCCGGGACTTTTTCCATTCGGAAGGATTTTTAGAAATAGATACACCCGCCTTAAAAAAGATTCCCGGGATGGAACCGCACTTAGATCCCTTCGAAGTCCGTTCCCCTTCGGGAAATGAAATCGGGTACTTAGTTACTTCGCCGGAATATTCCTTAAAACAAGCCCTATCTTTAGGTTTGGACCGGGTCTATGAAATAGCACATACGTTTCGCTCGGGGGAAAAAGGAAGCCCTCTTCATACTGCTGAATTTCTTATGCTCGAATTCTATCAAGCCGCCGCCGATTTGAACGATCTAATGGATACGACCGAACGTTTGATTCGGGCCTTAGGGAATCGAATCGGGAAGTCCACTCCGGTTTCGAAGATTCCTAGAAATCGCGTTCGGGATTTATTACTTCGATACGCGGGCTGTGATTGGGATCGTGAGTCTCTAGAAAAGAAATTAAAGCAGGCGTCTTTGACGAATCTCTCAATGCAGGAATTGGAATATGAGGATTGTTTTTATCTAGTTTTTTTGAATTTCGTTGAGCCGAGGCTTTTACCCGAGTTTCAATTTTTGTACGATTACCCACCGGAAATGGCCGCATTGGCCCGGATAGAAAACGGGGTCGCCAAGCGTTTTGAAACGTACTACGGAAATATCGAACTCGGAAACGCCTTTTACGAGTTATCCGATCCTGTCGAACAGCGTCTCCGCTTTCTTAAGGAGCAGGAGCTACGAAAGAAATTAGGTAAGGAAGTCTTTCCGATCGACGGGGAATTCCTTCTTTCGCTCGAAAGAGGTCTCCCTACTTGTTCCGGGAACGCGATCGGATTGGATCGATTGCTCTCCGTATTTCTCGGCGCGAATTCCCTGGCTCAAATTAGTCCGTATTGGGCCCGCCTAGACTAGAAAGATTCCCGACTTCCGGAGTAAATTGGTTCAAGATTCGCCTTACTAAGGTTCGATATTCAAAGTAGAACCGTAAAACTTTGGTTGCACGGAATCTCTCACGTAGTACCCTACTACGCGAGAGTTGATTTTCCGTATACGAGACAAGGCGAAAGAATCTCTTTCCACCTGAGTCGATCGGGAACCTGAAGGGACGGACGGAAACATGGCAAAAAAACAGAATTATTACGTCACCATCAACGGGAAAAAATACGATCGCGGTTTGATCGAAATTGCGGATGCTTCCGTTTCCGGTAAGCGTGACGGTCGGATTTCCGTAAACGACGCGAAAAAGCTTTTGAATGCCGTGAAAGACAATAACACGTACACCGATATAGAAAAGAAAACCATAGAGCACATCCGCGAGAATTATAAATTTACGGATAAGGCGGACGAATGGTTTCGATCCGAGATTAGAAAATGGGCCGCCGAAAAATCGGCTAAGACCAAATCTGCGGAACCGGAAGAGGCATATGTAGCCGAGGAAGATACCTCGAATATCCCGTCCGCTCCGTCGGATGACGACGACTCTTACTTAGGTTATACGAATTATATTCCCACACCTTCGGCTGGCAAGCCGCGCACAAGAAGCGGCATTCCGATTCTACTTCTTTCCGTATTAATTTTAAGTGGAATCGGCATCGGGATATATTATACGTTCGGTTCCTCGAAAGAAGGATCCAAATCATCCGCTTCCAAGCATTCCTCGGAGAAAAAGAAGGAAGAAAAGATTTTAGAAAAACGAGAATCGAAAAAGGATTCGACTCCGGACGAAGCTGAGAAAGGCGTATTCAGTTTATTTTCCGGTTCCAAAGCAAAGTCGGCCAAACTGGAAGGTGCGAACGCGGAGCTTGCAAAGCAAATCGAATCGGGCGCCATTCATTTCGATAAGAATAGCATCTCCGTTTTATCTTCTTCGCGCAAAACGCTGGATCATCTTTCCAAACTCTTGAAAAGAAAACCCGAATTGAAGGCGTCTCTGACCGGGCACACTTCGAACGAAGGAAAGGAAGAGGCGAATCTAAAAGTTTCCAAACTTCGCGCGGAAATGGTTCGTGACTACTTAGTCGGAAACGGTATCCCTAGCGAGCGTATTTTAATCCAGGCGAAAGGGGCTACGGAACCCATCGCTGAAAATTCTTCGGAAGTCGGTAGGGAAAAAAATCGCCGGGTAGAAATTCGGATCGTTGAATAGACGAATCACTGTATAAGAGAAGTTTAACTTCTAGTATTATTTCCCTTTCCCCGGAAGTCGTAGGCATGCGTCTTCTGTTCGGTGGCCGCCGTCCGTCGGTTCCAAAAATCCCGTCCTGTCTGAAAAATCCTATACAAGTACCCTATGCCCGGGAGACGATGAAACCATCCCGGAGATGACACATGGCATTTGATATAGATATGATCCGCGCTCGGTACGAGAAGATCGGGACCCTGGTAAAAAAGGCTAGGGAAGTGGTTGGGAAACCTCTTACCTTAACTGAAAAAATTCTGTACTCCCACCTATGGGACGGAGAGCCGAAACACGCTTTCGAGAAAGGAAAGTCTTACGTTGATTTCGCTCCTGATAGAGTGGCGATGCAGGACGCAACGGCCCAGATGGCGTTGCTACAATTTATGTCCGCCGGCAGAGATAAGGTGGCGGTTCCGTCTACCGTTCATTGCGACCATTTGATTACCGCGCAGGTAGGATCGGTCGCAGATCTTAGTAAAGCATCGACCGAAAACAAGGAAGTTTATGATTTTCTCTCCTCGGTTTCCAACAAATACGGAATCGGTTTTTGGAAACCCGGCGCAGGGATCATTCACCAAGTCGTTTTAGAAAATTACGCTTTCCCGGGTGGAATGATGATCGGTACCGATTCTCATACCGTGAATGCGGGCGGGCTGGGAATGATCGCGATAGGAGTCGGTGGAGCGGACGCGTGCGACGTAATGGCGGGTCTCGCTTGGGAATTGAAATGGCCCAAATTAATCGGAGTGAAACTCACCGGAAAACTTAACGGTTGGACCTCCCCGAAAGATATCATATTAAAAGTCGCGGGAATTCTCACCGTTAAGGGAGGAACAGGCGCTATCGTCGAATATTTCGGCGAGGGAGCTGCGGCATTATCCTGTACCGGAAAGGGAACTATTTGCAATATGGGCGCGGAGATCGGTGCGACTACATCCACCTTCGGATACGACGAATCGATGGAGAGATACCTAAGGTCTACGGGACGCGCGGCGGTGGCGGATCTCGCGAACGGAATTAAGGAACATTTGAATGCGGATCCCGAAGTCTATGCGAATCCGGATAAATTTTTCGATCAAGTGATCGAAATCGATCTAAACAAACTCGAGCCTCATCTAAACGGACCGTTTACTCCTGATTTGGCGACTCCAATTTCTCAGATGAAAGATGCCGCGAAAAAGAACGGTTGGCCGACGAAAGTTGAAGTAGGTCTTATCGGATCTTGCACGAATTCTTCTTATGAGGATATTTCCCGTGCCGCTTCTCTGGCACACCAAGCCTCGGAAAAATTCCTGACTCCAAAATCGGAATTTACGATAACTCCCGGATCGGAACTTGTTCGGTTTACTATCGAGCGCGACGGGTTCATTAAGACTTTTGAAAAGATCGGAGCAAAAGTATTTGCGAATGCTTGCGGACCTTGCATCGGAATGTGGGCTCGCGTAGGCTCGGAAAAGAAAGAGAAGAATACGATCGTTCACTCGTTTAACAGAAATTTTCAATCCCGAAACGATGGGAATCCGAATACATTTGCATTCGTCGGATCTCCGGAATTAGTAACCGCTCTTGCGATTGCCGGAGATTTAACGTTCGATCCGAATAAAGATACTCTTGTCAATGATAAGGGCGAGAAAGTAAAATTAGATCCGCCGAACGGAGACGAATTACCGAAACGCGGGTTCGATGTGAAGGATGCCGGATTTCAGGCTCCTGCAGCGGACGGTTCTAAAATTCAAGTCGTAGTGGATCCGAAATCCAATCGGCTTCAACTATTGGCTCCGTTCTCGAAATGGGAAGGAACGGACCTGAAAGGATTACGTCTTTTGATTAAAGCCAAAGGTAAATGTACTACGGATCATATTTCGATGGCCGGACCTTGGTTGAAGTTTCGCGGGCATCTCGATAACATTTCCAATAACCTCCTGATCGGTGCGACGAATTCGTTTAACGATAAAATAAACTCAGTTAAAAATGAGTTGGACGGCTCTTACGACGAGGTCCCGAAAGTTCAACGTCAGTATAAGGCGAAAGGAATCGGATCAATCGTAGTGGGTGATGAAAACTACGGGGAAGGTTCCTCTCGAGAACACGCGGCTATGGAACCTCGACACCTCGGAGTGCGTGCGGTCTTAGTGAAGTCTTTTGCAAGGATTCACGAAACCAACTTAAAAAAACAAGGAATGCTCGCGCTTACTTTTGCGGACAAGGCCGATTACGATAAGATCAAGGAAGACGATACGATCGATATCCTCGGTTTAACCTCGTTTAAGGAAGGAACTCCTCTGACTCTAGTCTTACACCATTCGGATGGAAGTAAAGAGGAGATCAAGGCAAACCATACGTATAACGAACAGCAAATCGAATGGTTTAAGGCGGGAAGCGCTTTGAATCTTATCGGCGGGAAGAAGTAAAAAATATCGGCAGGAATGCCTTTATATCTTCGGTGGAAGGTTTCGTTCGCAGGAACCTTCCACGGAGAGCCCGCATCTTTATCTCTATTTCTATCTTCAAAATTCACTAATCCACCCGCTAATTCTTCCGAACAACCTCGTATTTCACGATACGAATGATCCGTCCGGGAACTGCATAAATTTCGTTAACCTTCTCATTTCTCCGATCACCGTTGCTACTTTGATTCCGCAGGAGCGTCTTCTCCGCGCAAGAATCGGTGTATGGCATTTCGGCATATATTGGGATCCCTTCTTATTTAAAATTTTCTTTCCTTAGCTTGACATTTAAAAGTTACATGTTAATAATTATAGAACTTGTAACTTTTGGAGATTGATATGAAGTTAAAGAAATTAGGAAAAAACGGCCCCGAAGTTTCTTCGGTCGGCCTCGGTTGCATGGGGATGTCGGATTTTTACGTTTCTAAACAAACTCGAGACGACCAAGAAAGCATCTATACGATTCATGCCGCGTTGGATGCCGGGATCAATTATTTGGATACCGGAGACTTCTACGGAATGGGGCATAACGAATCTTTGGTGGGAAAAGCGATTCAAGATCGCCGAGACCAAGCCTTCTTAAGCGTAAAGTTCGGCGCTCAGCGTTCTCCTTCCGGCGCTTTTTTAGGGTTTGATGCGAGACCTAATTCGGTAAAAGCATTTGCGGCGTACTCTCTTCAGAGACTCGGAGTAGATATTATCGATTTGTATCAGCCCGCTCGAATCGATCCGTCGGTTCCGATCGAAGAAACGGTAGGCGCGGTTGCCGATTTGATTAAGGAAGGGAAAGTTCGATATCTAGGGCTTTCCGAAACTAATTCGGAGCAGATTCGTCGGGCCAATAACGTTCATCCTGTAAGTGCATTGCAAATCGAATATTCGCTCGCGACCCGATTGATCGAGTCCAAAATTCTGCCTACGATTCGAGAACTAGGGATTAGCTTGGTTCCTTACGGAATCGTCGGAAGAGGGTTGCTGACCGGCAGTATCACCGGTGAGATTAAGACGGATTATAGAGCTCATCTACCTCGGTTTCAGGGGGAAAACCTTTCTAAGAATCTGGAAAAGGTTGCAACGCTGCAATCCATAGCCTCGGCAAAAGGATCTACCCCGTCTCAGATCGCAATCGCCTGGGTTCTTTCCCGCGGAGAGGATATCATACCATTAATAGGGACGAGTAAGCGATCTCGCTTATCGGAAAATTTAAAAGCACTTGATATCATCCTGACTTCGGAAGAGCTTGAGAAATTGGATCGTACTTTTTCGGAAGGGGCTATCGTAGGAGATCGCTATCCTGCTCCGCAAATGGAGATGGTCGCCAAATAAAATATGCCAAGAACCGGCCTTTCCCCTGAAGAATTAAAACGAGTCGCATTGGATTCGGCCGAAAAAATGATCCGCAAGTTTGGGTTCGACAAGACCCATCTTGTGGATATTGCCAAGGAAATCGGAGTAAGTCATCCGATTCTCTATCGTTTGTTTCCTGATAAGGCCGCGCTTATCGATGCGGTATCCGAACGTTGGTTGAATCGGATCGATGATGAGTTGGCAAAAATCGTCTCAAAAAAAGGAAGCTCCAAATCCAGACTTCATGCTTGGTTCTTAACTCTGCATCGTTTAAAGAGAGAAAAAGTTTCCATGGATCCGGAATTGTATCGGGCTTTCAATTCTTCGGCAGAATTACGACGTCCCTTCGTGGTTCGGCATCTGGAGACGACGATGAGCCAACTTTCCTCCATATTGGAATCGGGGATTCGATCCGGGGAATTCTCTAAAAAAGATCCGAAACTACTCGCGAGTCTGTTGTTTCATGGAATGATCAGTTTTCACCATCCTAAAATGGTTCTCGATCATTTGGATTCCGATAGGGAACTTCTTTTAAAACAGGTTTTGGATCTTTTGTTAGCGGGAATTCCATGAACTTGAAGATTTTATGATTTGGGATCTTTCCTAAAGAACGGATGATCTTTCCAGAATAAAGAATACCGAAGTTTCCAGTTCGGATATTCGTTCGTAGTCCCTGGAAGATTTGTCTGCTTGTATTCCCCTAAAATATCGTGCATTGCAAACATTCGGATTTTTGAATTTGCAGAAGTTAGAAGCTTAAGTAAGGCGTCTGCAATTTCGCTACCGTGCATTCCGTTTCCGTTATGCGTAGATAAAATTCCTTCCTTCCGTATCAACGCGACCATCATCTGTTTATCCGATTCCCGTTCGGCAAGCAAAGTTTCGTATTCAGCCCAGCTTAGCATGCCTATTCTAAAACGTTCTTTTATGTCTTCCGAATTCCAGTAACCTTTTAAAGTGGGCAGGTCGTGAGTATTTAAGGAGGCTACCGTTCGTAATTGATAATGGGTTGGAGAGCTATATTCATGGCTGTCATGCTTTTCGAAATACAAAACCTTAGTTAGGTAAATTCCGAATTCCGAAAGTATCTTTTTGACTTCAACGGGCACTAGACCTAGATCCTCTGCAACGATCGCGCATCTGTTTCTTTGACTTTCCAGTGCAAGAATTTTGAGCAGGTCCTCCCATGGATAGGCTACGTACCCTCCTGCCGCTCCGGAGTAAGGAATCCAAAATAAGCGAAATAATCCCACAGCATGATCGATTCTCAGGATTCCATCTTTGGGCATGTTCGTCCTCAATAACTCTATGAAATGTTCGTAATGATCTTCCCGTAAGCGGTCGGGAATTAAAGGTAGAATTCCCCAGTTTTGACCGTTTGGTGAAAACTCGTCCGGTGGGGAACCGATTGCCGCACCCGAAGAAAAAATTCGTCCGGCGATCTGAACTTCCGATCCCCCCGGATCAGGGCCGACAGCTAGGTCCGTGTAAACGGATACTTGAATGCTATGGAGAGAATCGACCACCCGGCAGAATTGTTTTTCAGCGATCCATTGAATGAATTGGTAAAACCTAACTTCATACGTCAGGTTTTTCGACTTTTCCTCGATCTCCGTTTCGAGCAGGCCTACGTGCGTTAGTCTTTGCTTTGAAGGTGAAGTTTCCAAGGTTTCAATAATGATTCGACTCGCGTCAAAAAGGCAATGTCTGAAAAGTGAAGTTCCACCGGCTTCGGTAAATTCTTGAAATAGGGAAAAAACTTCCGGATTCTGCGCCGGCAACGATTCCATAAACCGCTGAAAAATCGCTCTCAAGAATCTCATCTTAAATTCGGAGACTTTCGCATAATCTATATGCTCATCCGAAATCAACTCGAGAAACTTCGGATTGTTTCTCTCGATCAGATATTCCGATTCGAGTTCGCGGTATCCAAAATCTTGGAAAACCCAAGGCAAGTGAATATATAAAGGATTTTTAAACAAACGATTCGAAGGGGAATAAGGGCTTCTTCGATCCGGCTCCAGAGGAAATAGCGCATGTAGAGGATTTACTCCGAGGATGGAAAATCCATTCCGAGAGCAATCTAATCCTATTTCCAAAAGGTCTTTAAAATCTCCGATGCCGTCGTTCCAAGGAGATCGAACCGAATATAATTGAAGAGAAATCCCTTTGCGTTTCCAGTCATCCGACCAGTCGTAGCAAGTTTCGGGGTAAACGATAAGAATCGATTCTAAAACGCCCGCCGGCGCATAAGACTCAGGTAAGTTTTCCAATCGTAGCGTATGATACCCGGGAGGAAGAGGTTCTAATAACGAAATCGTTATGAGACGAAGATCGTCGTCGTTGCTCTCTTCCGTTGATATATCTTTCACTCGAACGTTGAAAGTCGGTCCTTCCTCAAGAATAATTCGGAAGCTAAGGGTTTCAATGCTTTGATCCTTGGTTAAACGAATCCTAATTAGTCCAGGCTGGGAATCTACGGGAATAAAATAGACCGGTTCAAGAATCCTTGAGGATTTATTCGTCGATTTTTTCCTTAAAATAGATTCGGGATCGGAAACTTCTTTCGGATCATAACCTAATGCGACGAGGATTCCTAAGAAAGTGTTCGTTTCTAAGCGATGGGCTTGACCGGTTAAATCGGTATATTCGGGAAGGATTCCGAAAGCTTCGTAAACCGCTGTTTCATTCATACGAAAGGCCTTTGTCTTTCATAATCGGACTCGCCTGAGCCGTTGTAAAATGAAATCCGACCATGCTTTCTTCCCTCAACCTATATTTTTGTCCAACGTTAAGCGAAAACGTTTCCCGATCGAATTCAGCCTCCCATGTGTCGAATGCTCGTATCCAAATTCCGTCTCCTAAGTAATTCGTTAATAGAAAATCGATCGGTTCCTCCGAAGCGTTTAACAGAAAAAGAAGCGAAGAATTTCGATTCGAAATATCATCGTTTAACGATTCGTTATTGTCGGATGGAGGGGGTAATAGGAATCCGAAACTCTTTCTCGCTTCGGATTCCCATTGCGATTTTACCAACTCTTCACCTGTTTCTGAGATCCAAAGAATATCCCTTGAAAAATGATCCGGTCGTAATTTTCCTTCGAAGAATTGGTCTCTCCTTAGAGAGGAGTGTTCCTTTCTGAAGCGAATTAAATTAATTGCATATTCAAGAAGAATTTTATATCTCGCATCTAGATCCCAATTTATATAATTCGTTTCGTTGTCTTGGCAATATGAGTTGTTATTTCCTTTTTGGGTTTTGCCCAATTCGTCTCCGGCGCCAATCATCGGAACACCCTGGGAAATAAAGAGGGTCGTTAAAAGATTTCGTTTTCGTCTATCTCTTCTTGAAAGAATTTCGCCGGATGTCGTCGGACCTTCCACTCCAAAATTGGAACTATAGCTATAATCCCACCCGTCCTTATTCTGCTCTAGGTTTTCCGCATTGTGTTTTTTTTCATACGAGACCAGGTCTTCCAGCGTGAAGCCGTCATGGCATGCCACGTAGTTGATGCTTGAATACGGACTTCTTCCTTCTTTTCGGAATAAATCGCTGGACCCGGCGATTCTAGTCGCGAATTCGCCTAAGATTCCGCGGTCTCCTCTCCAAAACTTCCGACTGCAATCCCTAAACTGTGCGTTCCATTCGCTCCAAGGTTTCGGAAAGCTTCCGATCTGGTAGCCGTCCTTACCTAAATCCCAAGGTTCTGCGATGAGCTTGACTCCGGAAAATACCGGATCGGAATTGATCGCCGTAAGAAATGGGTTCTCGATGTTGTTAGGAACTTTTTCGTTTCTTACTAAGGACCGAGCTAGATCAAACCTGAATCCGTCGATGTGCATTTCGGTTACCCAAAATTTCATACTGTCTAGGATCATTTTGGCTACGTACGGGTTCTCTACATTGAGCCTATTTCCTGTCCCCGTGCTGTCATCATACTTCGTTAAATCCAATTTATCTAACTTATAATAGGAGAAATTATCGATTCCTCTGAACGAAAGACTCGGTCCGAAATGGGAATTTTCGCAAGTATGATTGTAGACTGAATCTAGTATTACTTCGATTCCGGATTTATGTAGTTGTTTAATCATATTCTTGAATTCGTTTATGCATTCGATACCCGAAGTGGAACGGGAGAACCTTCTGTCCGGGGAGAAGTAGGTCAGGCTATTGTAGCCCCAATAATCGGTAAGGTGATTATTATAAAGTCTTAATGAATCGAAGCATTGGTGTATCGGCAGTAATTCGACGGTAGTGATTCCTAATTTCTTTAGATGTCTTATGATCGGTTCAGAGTAGAAGCCTGCATATGTTCCTCTTAACTTCGGAGAAATATCCGGATGTAAAGCCGTCATTCCTTTGATGTGTGCCTCGTAAATAATTGTATTTTTCCATGGGATATTCGGGCGTACATCCTGTTCCCAATCAAAGTCGGAATGAATCACCTCCGAGAGCGCCGCAAAGGGAGCGTTATCTCGCGTGTCCATTCTCAGGAGTTCCTCTGGGGGAATCTCCCTGAACTGTAAATCCGTTCTAGAATATGAGAATAGGGAGGAATGCCAGGTGGGCAGTCGGGCGATCCATTTTGCATAAGGATCCGATAGGACCTTATTTTCATTGAACCTATGTCCTTTTTCAGGCGAATAGGGTCCGTGCACTCGATAACCGTACAGTTGTCCCGGTTTAATTCCCTGTAGAAAACAATGCCAAATCGGTCCGGTTTTCGAAGGCATTCTTATCCTTTGTGATTCTTTTTGCGAATCTATGGAATCGAATAAACATAAATCAACGGAATCGCAAAATTCAGAATAGACGGAGAAGTTGATGCCTCCGTCCACAAAGGTTGCTCCTAACGGTTCCGGCTTTCCGGGGAAAACATTTGGGCTCACTACTCATCATCACTCCGTTAAAGTTTAAAAGTCAATATCGTTATAAATATCTCACTTCGATAATGTCATTAACGCCCTTTGATAATTATCAACTAACGGAATAAGCGATCGAAAGCATTATTAATTGCATCTTTGATTTTTTAGAGGAGCATTTTCGAATGGAATTTATATGTTCAAAGTCTTAATGATCGGCTGGGAATATCCCCCCAAGATTACCGGAGGATTAGGAACGGCATGCTATAACATTGCCAAAGCTCTTTCGGATTCAGGCAACGAGATTTACTTTGTTCTGCCTCATCTTTCCGGTGAGGAACCAAAATTACAGAATATTAAAATGTTCGACGTAGAAGGAAGTGTCGTCGATTTCGAGGAAGAGGAAAGAAAAATTCTTTTTCAATTGCAGAAAGAATCAATTTATAAAAGCTTAAGTCTTCAAGCATTTCATCCATATGAATCTTCTCGAGAGATTAGCCTACGTGAAACCGAACCTTTTACGATGGAAAAGGTGGCTACCCTTTCGGAAACGATTCGGCATTCTTCAAACGACGAGTCTGTGAAAATTCAATCCGGTTATACGAACAACATCATAAACGATATTCAATTGTATGCTAGATTTAATTCCATTTTGGCCCGCAAATTGGATTTCGAAATAATCCATTGTCACGATTGGATGACCTTTCCTGCGGGAGTTGAGACGGCAAGGTCCACCGGCAAACCGTTAATCTGTCACGTTCATGCGACTGAATTCGATAGAAGCGGGGAACGAGTAAATCAGCAAGTATACGATTTGGAACGGGCTGCCTTTAAGGAGGCCGCCGCTATCATTACGGTTAGCAATTATACTAAAAGAATTTTAATGGAAAGATATTCCGTGCCGGAATATAAGATTTATCCTATTCATAACGGGGTCGAATTTGAATTGGATAGAAACCTGCTTCGGAAAAATAAATCGACTGAAAATCAGGAGCGATTGGTTCTCTTCCTAGGAAGAATAACATTTCAAAAAGGTCCGGATTATTTCGTCAGGGCGGCGAAAAGAGTCCTAGAGGTTGCCGATAATGTTCGGTTCGTTATGGCAGGAACCGGAGATATGTATGCGAGAATGATTGAAATGGCCGCCGATTTGGGAATCGGAAAATACTTTCATTACACTGGCTTTCTATCCAAGGAAGAAACCCGGCAATTATATTCCATGGCTGATTTGTATATCATGCCTTCGGTATCGGAGCCTTTCGGCCTTTCCACGCTAGAAGCAATGAGCGGAGGAGTTCCTGTCATATTATCGAAGCAATCCGGAGTCGGGGAGGTTGTAAACAATTGCATTAAGGTGGATTTTTGGGACGTGGAAGATATGGCGAGTAAAATCGTGAGCGTTTTATCCGATCGCAATCTGCATGCTACTCTTCGTGACGGAGGTCTTGAAGAAGCGACTAATAATTCCTGGTCCAAGACGGGGAAACGAATCGAAGAAGTTTATGCGAAGGTAATAAATCGCAAATAATGCTATGACTTCGATATGTTTTTACTTTGAAGTTCACCAGCCATATCGCTTAAAAAAATATCTTTCAAGCGATATCGGATCGGGTGTCGGTTATTTTGACGACGTTAAAAACCGGGAGATCATTCGCAAGGTCGGAGATAGGTGTTATATTCCTACAATCGATAAGTTATTACGACTTCGTAATAAGTATGGGAATAAATTTAAGGTGAGTTTTTCCATAACGGGAACCGTTATGGAACAGTTGAAAGAATGGTACCCGGAAGTCTTGGATAAGATCAAGAAACTGGTATCTTTAGGAGGAGTGGAACTTCTATCGGAGACATACTATCATTCCCTTGCTTCCCTCTATTCCGAGCGGGAATTTTATCGGCAAATCGAAGAACACGATAAACTGATGCGCATTGAATTCGGCGTTTCCCCGAGAATATTCAGGAATACCGAGCTGATCTATTCTAATCGCATCTCCAGTCTTGTTAATAAAGTCGGTTATAAGGGGATATTAACGGAGGGTGCGGATAAATTACTCTATGGCAGAAGTCCGAATTTCGTATATTCCGCTAAGCATATTCCGACCATGAAAATTCTGACGAAAAATTTCCAATTGAGCGAGGATATCGCGTTTCGATTTTCCGATAAAGAGTCTAGATATTTGCTTTCGCAGCCGGATGAATTTTTAAGTTGGATTCGATCACTTTCGGATAAAGGAGAAATCGTTAATCTATTCATGGACTTCGAGAATTTCGGGGATCATAGATGGATTGATGACGGGATATTCGAATTTTTGGAAATCATTCCGGATGAACTCTTTTACCAGGTATTTAATCGATCCGGTTTCCGATTTTCGACGCCTTCCGAGGTCATTAATCTCTATGATTCTCGAGACACGATCGATATGGGAGATCTGGTTTTGGCGGAAGACGAGTATGTGTCTGAATGGATCGGAAATTCAATGCAGCAGGAAGCTCTAGAAACTCTTTATGCATTGGAAAAGGATGTCTACCGGAAAGGTACGGAGGAATGCTTGGATTTATTCGGAAGGCTACAAACGTCCGATAATTTTTATTCTATGGGTAATCGATTTTTTGATCGCGAGCAATTCGGGCAGAAAGCATTCGCACCGTTTTTTACACCAAATGAGGCGTTCGAATCTTATATGAACGTGCTACAGGATTTTAAACTGAGAATTCTTCGATAAGGTATAGAGCTGATCATATGCGCGGTCGTCATAGTAAACTTTGGAAATTATTCGAATCCAATTCGAAAGTAAACGAGAAATTATTAAGGAGATCCATTGCTCGAAGGCTCGAATATGATTTGGGTAAATACAAACGGACTATCAGGAATCAGGATTTATACCAGGCAGTGGCTCTGAGTATACGCGATATCCTGATCAGTCGGTGGAATGAATTTCAGGATTCCGTTCGAAGTGTCAGAGGTAAAAGGGTATATTATATATCTATGGAATTCCTTATCGGAACCCTTCTTGAGAGTAATCTTGTCAATTTGGGTTTGAGGGATCTAACTGAGAAGGTTTTACGGGATTTCGGGTACAATTTGGAAAAGATAGCGAGAGAGGAGCATGATGCGGCGTTAGGAAACGGCGGACTAGGTCGTTTAGCGGCCTGTTTCTTAGAAAGTATGGCTACGCTTAATATTCCTTGCCAAGGAAACGGAATTCGATACGAGTACGGCATATTTCACCAAAAGATAGAAGACGGGTATCAAATAGAGGCTCCGGACAATTGGTTAAGTCAGGAAAATCCCTGGGAAATTTCCCGTTTCGATTTATCTTACCCGGTACACTTTTACGGCTCCGTCGTTAAGAAAAATCTTCCCGATGGCAAGACGGAATCTCTTTGGATTCCCGGAGAAACGATTATCGCGCAGGCTTACGATATATTGGTGCCCGGTTATAATACTAAGTCCGTCGCAAATCTTAGGTTATGGAAGTCTAAATCGAGCGCCGAGTTCAATTTAGACTATTTTAACCATGGAGATTATCTCAAAGCGGTCGAGGATAAGGAAAAGGGAGAGAACATTTCTAAGATTCTATATCCGAACGATAATATCATTCAAGGAAAAGAACTTAGACTGAAGCAGGAATATTTACTTACCAGTGCGACTATTCAGGACGCATTACACACGTTTATAGAGGAGGAGGATGGCGATCCTGTTTGGGAACATTTGCCGGAGCGGACCTTCTTTCAGATGAACGACACTCATCCTTCCTTGGGAGTCCCGGAGCTT
This sequence comes from Leptospira fainei serovar Hurstbridge str. BUT 6, assembly GCF_000306235.2. Lineage (NCBI taxonomy): Bacteria > Pseudomonadati > Spirochaetota > Leptospiria > Leptospirales > Leptospiraceae > Leptospira > Leptospira fainei. Next base: position 228,530 of record NZ_AKWZ02000011.1, on the reverse strand, counting down.
ATGAGGCTTTTAACGGACAAACATGGACTCCAATGGGAAAAAGCTTGGGCGATTACGAAAGAATGTTTCGGTTATACGAATCATACGGTTATGCCTGAGGCTTTGGAAACGTGGAACGTGGATTTATTGGGGTGGTTATTGCCTAGACATCTCGAGATCATCTATTCGATAAATTACTATTTTATAGAACATCTGAAGAAAAGAGGAGAAAAGCAGGATACTATCGCGAATCTTTCGCTGGTTAGCGAGACTATCCCTAAAAGTGTTCGCATGTCCCATCTTGCGATCATCGGATCGACGTCCGTTAACGGAGTATCAGATTTGCATACTTCGATTATAAAAGAGAAATTGTTCCCCGATTTTGACCGTATATATCCCGGTAAATTCCGAAATGTGACGAATGGAATCACTTATCGTCGATGGCTTCTCGTATCGAATCCGGGCCTAACAAAATTGATCAGTGATTCGATCGGAAAGGAATGGCAGGCGAACTTAAATGCATTACATAAATTGGAACCTTTCATTTCGGATGCCGGCTTTCGGGAGAAATGGAGGCTCTGTAGAAGATCGAACAAGATCCAGCTCGCCTCGATTATATCCCGCTCTTGCGATCAGAAAGTCGATCCGGATTCCATTTTCGATGCTCAGGTTAAGAGGATTCACGAATATAAGAGACAGCTATTGAATGTCTTACGAATTATAAGAGATTATAGACGAATTATAGACGACCCTAACTTGGATTATACTCCCAGGACGATTATTTTTTCCGGGAAAGCGGCTCCGGGTTATTATAGAGCAAAGAAAATCATAAAATTAATCCATTCCGTCGCGACGGTAGTAAACGGAGATCCGAAAGTACGAGACAAGTTGAAAGTGGTTTTTTTACCGGATTATCGGGTAAGCTTAGCGGATCGAATTTTTCCCGCGTGCGACGTTTCCGAACAAATTTCCACAGCCGGAACGGAGGCGTCTGGAACCGGAAACATGAAATTCGCATTAAGTGGAGCGATTACGATCGGCACTTTAGACGGGGCGAATATTGAAATATTAGAAGATGTTAAAGCTGAAAATTTTTACATATTCGGAAAGACCGTTTCGGAATTGGCGAAGATGAAAGCGGAAGGTTATTCTTCTGTTCTATTATACGAACAAGACGCTCTGGTTCGCGAGTTGGTAGATTCCCTTCGGGACGACTTCTTAGCGGGGAATCCGGCGGACTTATTCGAGGATTTGGTTTCTTCGATTACGGATGAAGGAGATCGATATTTTATTCTTGCGGATTTACATTCCTATTTGGAACAGCAGGATTTAATTTCGCGGGATTTTAAGGATACGGGAAACTGGACGAGGAAGTCTATTATAAATACTTGTAAGAGTATAAGATTTTCTTCCGATAATACGGTTCAGAAATATGCCGATCAGATATGGAAGGTTCGGCGTGTTGTTTGTTAGGACGCATTTCTCGAAAATACGGTATTCGATTTTGCAATTTTTAGAGCGGCGGTTCTGCTCTTTAGGATTTCCCACCATAGGACGCTCAAAATGCCTATGATCGTAACCAATATCGCATCTTGAGATTTCACTTGAGCGAATCCGAATAGCCTCGTTAGGAACTCGACTTTTATCGTGGAGACCATGAAAATTAGGACGAACAATAGTAAGATATAGAAAATGGGTGAAATTGATTTTACTCTCCGGTAGAAAGGCTCCGTCCAGGAGAGATTTGTGAGAATTAAAAATACGTTTCCGGATATGATGCAGATGAATCCCAACGTTCTACTTTCTTCCTGATTAAAACCTTGGTATTTTGCATAAAAATAAACGAATAGAACTGCAATCAAAGACACGAGTCCTCTGACGAGGGAAACGACTCCCGTGCGGAGATCGATGATGCTATCGTTGGAAGCTCGCGGAGGTCGATGCATCCCGTTCTTTTCCTCTTCTTCACCTTCGAAAATTAAAGAACAAGCCGGATCGATGATCAGTTCCAGAAAAAGGACATGCGCAGGGAACAGGAATAGGGGAATAGCGAAGATTGCCGGTAGTAACGACATTCCTACTATAGGTACGTGAACCGATAATACATAGATAATTCCTTTTCGGATATTATCGTAGATTCTGCGACCTAGACTGATTGCATCCACCAATGCTGAAAAGCTGTCGTCTAACAAAACGATATCGGAGGCCTCTCGAGCGACGGCCGTTCCTCTTTTACCCATGGAGATCCCGATATGAGCGGCCTTTAATGCAGGGGCATCATTCACACCGTCTCCGGTCATCGCGACAATTTCTCCGTTGGACTGAAACGCCTGAACGATACGCAGTTTTTGATCGGGAGTGATTCTAGAAAAGATTCCAACCTCTTCGACTCTTTTACTAAGAGCCTCATCATTCAAAGAATTCAAGTCGGCACCGGTTAAAACGGATTCTGCGAAGGGAATTCCGGCCTTCTTTGCGATACTTTTTGCGGTTCCGAGATGATCGCCGGTGATCATTACGACTTTTATGCCTGCTCCGATGCACTTTGAAATCGATTCCGGCACCTCTCGTCGAACCGGGTCTTCCAGGCATACCAACCCTAAAAACTCGAATATAAAATCATGCTGCTGCGACGGCAATTTTTCGGAGTGTATATTAGCTTTGGCCACTCCCAGAATTCTGAGACCTTCCGAGGATAGTCTTTCCACGATTTCTGAAAAGTTTGCAGTCGTATCGGCGTCTAAATGGCAAAGATCGAAGATTGCTTCGGGCGCTCCTTTCGTTCCTATAACAAGATCTTGATTGTCGCCTTGTTTCCAGGCATAACTTAACGCGGCGAGTTTGTCGGAAAGAGGATATTCCTTCTCAAGATCCCAGTTCGTATGCAAATGTTCCGTTCCGGCCAATGTCAAAATGCCTAGATTTCTGATCCCTTTTTCCATCGGATCGAACGGATCTTGTTTGGATGCTAGTAAAGAAAATTCTAATATGGAATGAAATTCTTCCGGCAGTATCCTCATATTTGAATTGCAATCCAGATAGGATCCGCCCTGGGAATTCGGAACATATAATTTACGAACTTCCATTTTATTTTCAGTAAGTGTTCCGGTCTTATCCACGCAAAGAATCGTTGCCGCTCCCAGTGTTTCGATGGCCCCTAAGGTTCGAGTTAAGACCTTGACTTTCGAGATTCGCCAGGCCCCTAAAGATAAATAAATGGTAAGGATAATAGGAATTTCTTCGGGCAGGATCGCCATGGAAAACGTTAAGCCTGCAAGAAACGCCTCCAGCCAATTTCCGGTTCGGACACCTAATCCGGCCACGATAAGACAAAAGAAAACCGCCGCGAATATGGTGATCCGTAAAGTTAGCTTTTTTGCCTGCCTTTGAAGAGGAGTGTCTAGGGTCTGAATTTTTCCGAGAGCTTGGCCGATCTTTCCGACTAGTGAAGAAGACCCTGTCGCCGTTACTGTAAAGATCCCTTCACCTGCAACTACTAAGCAACTCGCGTAAACGGATCGGGAGGAATCCTCGACGAGGGGATCCGAATCATCAGCGGTTCTCTCAAGTAGGCTTCGTTTAACAACGGGAACTGATTCGCCCGAGATTAAGGACTCGTCTATTTGCAAATTAAGATCTTGAACCAAAAAACCGTCAGCCGGTATACGTTCCCCTTCCCGAATGAATACCAAATCCCCCGGGACGATTTCTTTCGCGGAAATCGACGATTTTATCGAGTCCCGAATTACTACTGCAAACGGAATCGAAAGATCCCGTAACGAATCTAACGCGGTTTCTGTTTTATTCTTTTGGAATATTGTTATGGAAATTACCGCTATTACGGCGATACAAAGAGCGACGGCTTCTTCGGGTTTGCCGAGAAGTATATATAAACCTCCGCATGTCAGCAGGAGGAAAATCATCGGTTCTTCCAACACGGACAGGATCGTCCGAAAAAGGGAAGACGACTCTAATTTCGGCAATTCATTGGGGCCGACCTCCGAAAGTAATTTCTTGGCTCTTTCGGAGGTCAGGCCTGAGAGCTTACCGGCGTCGACGACTGACATGCAGATAAATCAATATATCCTCGATTTTAAAATCCGGCGGCCTATTGACCGACGGAGAAAACTTTATTTAATTTCGATCTTCTTCGTTTGACCTTTTTCATCTTCCGACTTGGGCAGAGTCAAAGTAAGAATTCCGTCTTTCATAGACGCGTTTATTTTATCGGCAAGAACGGATTCGGGCAATTTAAAAGAACGAAAGAAACTTCCATGTGTGCTTTCATGCAGATGGTACTCTTCCTTTTTTTCATCGTGCGATTCTTTCTTTTCGCCTTTTAAAGTTAGGACATGCCCTTTGATTCCGATTTCGACTTCTTTGGAATTGTATCCGGGAAGTTCCGCCTCTAAAATGTAAGAATCCTTATTCTCTTTAAGGTTTACTTTCGGAAGACTGCTTTTCATGAATGACGGTCTAGCCCAAAGTTTGAAATTTCCAAAATCCATAAAGAGGTCCTCTAAAGATCGATCGATCTCCCGACTGAATTGCTGGAATGGTTCTAGGAATCTAGAATGTTCCACATTTCCTTCCTTCGGTTTAACTTGATTGACTTCGGCATTTGCCATATTTTTATCCCTCGATTACTCCTTCTGATTCAATAACTATCAGAAGTGAATTTCTATTATAATATAGCACAAAGCCTTCATTCTATTAAATGATAAATATCTCGATTTCTTTATGATTTTTATCAAAAGTGCGTTTTAAGACCACGATTGAAGTCTTTAAAATATTAAAGGATGACTGCAACTTCCAATCAGGAAGCGTGATTCGTTTGGATAAATGAATTCAGAATAGATAAAGTTTTTTACTTTGACGGATCGCTATTCTCTGTAAGCATACCCATTAGGGTATGTAAATATGAAGGAAATCGACGTCCGTACGCAACTAGTTCATAGGATTCATAGAATCAAAGGTCAACTCGAAGCCATTGAAAAAGGCCTTTTTGACGAAGAGACGGATTGCGAGAAGACGCTTATGCAATTGAAAGCGGCTAGCCAGGCCTTAAAGAAGTTCGGCGAAGCTTATATGCACGCTTACATGGAGAAGTGCTTCGTAGAAAGGAAGGGGGCCTCGAATATAAGAGAGAATGTCAGAAAGGCGATCAAAACGGCCTTTTCTCTATAATCGTAATGTAGTTGGGGGAAGCATAGTCGGGCCGCAACTTATATAAAAAGGGTAGTCGACCGAATATCCGAAGCCCGTTATAAAAAAGTTTCCCTGTTTGCTAACCTTAACCCTTACCGGACAAGGTCAGCAAACGAAAGATCTGACTCTTACTGTTTTTTAACCGGACATGTGTTTAGATGGAGTACCGAGTAGAGCGGGCACCATCCGATCAATCCGGTAGCAAGCGGAATGATTCCTATGGCCCCTAACCAACTTTGGGCTAGGAAACCCCAAGCAATAATGGCTACTCCCGCAACCAACCGTAAAATCCTATCTAGATTACCTTCGTTGATTTTCATATAAACCTCCGTTTATAATAGCAAGCAATATCCTATAAAATCTATTTTCCACCTTTAATCTTAAATAGGATAGTTGATAATTATCTATTTTTACATTATATTCCGTTAATTCTTATTCGGAATAGACCCTCGATTCATTAAAAACCAATAATATATCGCGGGAATGGCAAAACGGCTCAGTAACGTTGCGGCAATTTCGCCGAAGATTAAGGAAATCGCTAATCCTTGAAAGATCGGGTCGAATAACATCACAGAACTTCCGACTACCACTGCCGACGCGGTTAGTAGCATCGGTCTAAATCTTACTAATCCGGCGTTGATAACTGCCTGTCTGAGCGGCGTTCCGCTATCTAGCTCGGAATTGATAAAATCCACTAGGATGATCGAGTTACGTACGATGATTCCGGCCCCGGCAATAAATCCGATCATTGAAGTGGCCGTGAAATATGCGCCTAAAAGCCAATGGCCCGGTAAAATTCCGATTAGCGATATCGGTATGGGCGCCATGATGATTAAAGGAACTACATAATCTTGAAACCAGCCTAGTACTAGTACGTAAATGATCAACATGACTATCGCGAACGAAATACCCAAATCTCGAAACACTTCGTAAGTTATAAACCATTCCCCGTCCCATTTTACGATCGCCTCGTTCGATACCGACGGTATCTCCGACGTAAAAGTCGGATGCTTAACCTTATCGGAGAGATTTAAAATTCCATAAACTGGTGATTCTTCGGCTCCTGAAAATTCCGCAAAGACGTATTCCAGAGAGCGTAAGTTTTTTCGATTTCTAATCCTATTCTCGTGCATCGCAGGTCGATCCAACACTTTATCCGCTTGAATCGAACCGTTTTCTAAAGTGCTAACATTCAGTTTTGCAAAAGGAGTTTTGGAAGTTCTCGCCGAGTCTTTTAAGGAAAGTGAGATAACAACGTCCTCCGAATGGTTTGTTTCGGACAGGGTGGATAAAGAAGTTTCCTGAAAAACGTAATTTGCCGCCTGTGCGATCGTTACGGCTTGAACTCCTAAATTTCCTGCGGCAACATAATCGAACGGGAAAACTATCGTCGGTCTTTGAACGCGTAAGCTCGAATCGATATCTACGACACCCTTTTGCATGGATAGGGATTTTCGAATTTCAAATGCAACCTCTTCTCGCTCCTTTTCCGTCGGAGCGTACACCTCGGCTACGAATGTAGCTAGCACCGGAGGGCCGGGCGGTATTTCTAAGACCTTAGTGATGGCGTTATTTTGTTCGCCGAACTCGGTTATGCTAGGTCGCAATGATTCGATTATATCGTGGCTTTTTTTATTCCGTTCGTTCTTATTTTTTAGAACGATATGCAAATCCGCCTGCCATTCCTTGTTTCGTAAAAAGCTGTGTTTGACCATCCCCGAAAACGAAAAAGGCGCCGGGTCTCCGACAAAAATTTGGATTTTTTGAATATTCGAATTATTGATAATAGAATCAGCTAATATTCGAGTATATTTAGTCGTTTTTTCAAGAGGTGTTTTCGGGTCATAGTCGATCAATACTTGAAATTCCTCTTTGTCGTCGAAGGGAAGCATTTTTACCTTCACGAATTTGAAAGCAACCAAACTAAAGGAGGTCAGTAGAAGGATAATGATTGATAGCCCGAAAAGAATCGCGTTTTTCCTGGAGTAAAGCAGCCAGGCAGTAAAACTTTCATACAGTAAATTTAGCATCGAATCTTTGACCGGTTTCTTTTCGGTCTTCGAATGTAGCTTTAAGAATCGAACGGAAGCCCAGGGAGTTACTATAAAAGCTACGAGCAAGGATAGAATCATCGCTAAACTTGCTCCGACCGGAATCGGTTTCATATAGGGGCCCATCAGGCCCCTCACGAATGCCATCGGTAAAATTGCCGCAATCACGGTAAATGTCGCCAATATCGTGGGATTTCCTACTTCGGATACTGCTTTTAGCGTTGTTCTTACGATTCCCTGACCGGGCTTTAGCTTTAGGTGTCGCTCGATATTCTCCACCACTACGATCGCATCATCGACTAAAATTCCTATCGAGAAGATAAGAGCAAACAGGGTTACTCGGTTAAGCGTGTACCCTAAAAAGTAGTAAAGAGCGAGAGTTAAGGATAATGTGACCGGAATCGAAATGGAAACGACAAATGACGCTCGAATTCCCATCCAGATCGCAATTAGTACGGAAACCGAAAACGTTGCGATCAACAGGTGTTCTATCAACTCCGTTGACTTATCGCCTGCAGTAGCGCCATAATCCCGTAACACCGTCATCGCGATATCGTCAGGAAGATCTTTCGCAAGAAATTTGGATCGTTGAAGTATTTCTTGGGAAAGTTTCGCTATATCCGTTCCTTTCCTTTTTGAAAATAAAATAGTTACCGCGTTGCGGTGGGCTGGACCGAACGATTTATCCAGGATCGAGGATTGTCTAACTTTTTCTTCCGCACCGTCGCGAACCTCCGCTACGTCCGACACGCGAACGACATTGCCTCCTCGACGAACCAGTGGTGTGAGTGCGATCTGCTTAGAGTTCGATATCGGCGTTCCGATTTCAATATCGTACAGGAAATCCTTTCCCCAATTTTTACCGGAAGGCATAAATCCATTGTTTGCGCGGATTCCGTTTGCAATATCAGAAATACTTAATCCGAAAACCTGCATTTTCTTCGGATCTGCAATTACGCGGACTGCTTCTTTTCGCCCTCCCAGTAGTTCCATGCGGGCGATATCGGGCGTACTGGATAATTCTCTAGCAAGCGGCGCAACGGTTGATCGTAACGAAAAATCGTCTCTTGTTTCCGAACTAAAGGTCAGCGCTAAAAACGGCACATCGTCTATCGTGTATGAGCGAACGTTGGGTTCTAAAACGTTCGGGGGTAGGGAAGATTTAATTTCCATCAAACTATGATGTATTTTGACAAGCGAGGGTTCCAACGGTTCGCCAACCTTAAATCGCACGGTAATTAAGGCTCCGTGATCGGAGCTGGCCGAATAAACATATTCGACACCCTCTAAACCCCAGACGGCTCGTTCTATCGGTTCAACGACTTTCCTTTCGGTCTCCTTTGCGACAAATCCGGGACTCGCGATATGAATGTCAACCATCGGAACCGAGATTTGAGGCTCTTCCTCTTTCGGGGTCAACGTTACCGCTAACACTCCTAATAGAATGCTCGCGATCGAAATGACCGGAGTAAGGCGCGAATTGATGAAAAGGTCCGCGAGTTTCCCCGCAAATCCTAAGGCGGATTCTCGTGTGTTATTCATTATAATTCTCTAAATTATTATACATGTTTAACTCCGCCCGAATCTTTAAATATTCCGAGTTGAGATTGACGTTTGAAATTAAAGCCTCCGCAGTTTTCCCGAAAACGTCGGCTAATTGCAAAGAATGAATTGTTCCCGTTCGAAATAGTCGCAGGCTTAAGTCGAGCTGTTCTTCCTGCGTTTTAAGCGAATCTAACGAAAGTAGAATATTCTTTCTCAGCGTATCTTCTTGAAAAAGAAGCACCCGAAAGTTGCTTTCTTCCTTTAGTCTAATTTCATCGGCTTTCTTACGAGCAGCGTCCGCCTTCGTTTTAGCTTCCTTGACCGCGCCGATATCGGACGGATTCAGTAGATTCATTTGTAAGTAAAGGCCGGTATTGTACGATGTCGCGGTAGTTCGGCTTCCGTCATACGCGTAGGCTTCCGCATAGGCGCCTACCTTCGGCAAAAATCTGGCTTTTTCCGCATCGACTCCTATGAGTGCGCTTTCCGCATACGACGAGTAGGCATTCGAGAGGGAGGTACTAGTATTGGAATCCGACTTCGGAAAAGGGAGATATTTATCTGAAAAATTTATATTATTATCCGACGACGGAGTAAATTTGTCCGGAAGAAAACCGCTGAGTAACTTCAACATCTCCATAGCCGCCCGTCCTCTGGATAAGTAATCTCCTCGCATCGCCTCTAATTTCAACCGAAGAGACTTGATCGCTAAAGCGCCGGAATATTCTGTGGGATTTCCCGAAGCTCCGATCTTATAGAATTTAGAAAATTGATCGATTCTCTTGATTAAGCGTTCGATAGCGTCCCTCGCTTCGAACACGTTTCGAACCGATTGGTAAGCGACGGCAGTTTCATAATATTCTTTTTTTAGAATATATGCGGCTTCATACCTGCTCCCGTCCGCTATTTTTTGTTTCATTTTAGAAAGATTGCTCTTCGATCCGCCTTCGTAAAGAGCCACGTCGATTCCAAGAGTTCCTCGAGAATAGGTATTGCTCCCGGGATGATTTAAAGTATCCTTGGCGGCGATGTTCAAAGAATTCGGATTCAAATTCTGATAGGGAAGATTATTGGAATCCAAATAATTGGACGGCCTTTGTCGGACGCTAAGAGTGGAAAAGTCTGATTCTCTCGCCGCTCTCTGCCCAAGTTTGCCTTGGAAATTCAATCCCGGATCGTCGGTATTATAATTTCTTAAATCGGTGTAGATTCTAGGAAGCCAGTGCATATCCGAATTTTCCTTTGCGATCTCCGCGGCCCGCACTTCGAGGGCCTTCGCTTTTATCGAAGGTGAATTCGTTTTTACTTTTTCCCAGATTTCCGGAAATCCGAGGCTCTCGTCACCTTTTGGCGAGGAAATGCTAATTAGATATACCCCCAAGAGTATGAGGGCTCTAACGAGGGTGTTCATTCTTACTTCTCCCTAATCGGGGTGATTTTGCATCCGGTAGGGACCCCTATTCTTTTAAGTAGAAATGCCATCAGGCAAAAACCGGTACCTGCATATAGAATCATATTCAAAGCGACCAAGAGATTTAGCAGGTAACCCCATTGCGTGATAAAGAAGCCGACCGATACTCCGATCAGAGAAAAAATACCCCCGATTAAGAAAAGGAATCGTTCGATATGCCAATTTGTTTCCGTTTTCATATATACCCCCATAGGTATGTTATTTACAATATACCTATGGGGGTATATTGGTTGTCAATGTTTTTTATCGTATCTGAATCAAAAAAACGGAAAGAGAGAGAGAGGGGGTTCTATTCCGAAACGGGAGGAGTTGGAAACAATGCCTTCGAGACGTGACGATGAGAGAGAAGGCCCGAACTCTCTTCATCGGATCGGATAACCGGAAAATCCGTATATAAGAAATCGGGAAAGATATGCGACTTAGATCGAAAAATCGATCACGTTATCCAATTCTTGGGAGTTTCGGACCCGTACCTCATTTTTTTGATATACGATGGAATAGGAAGGTACGCTTTGCGTTAACCAAGCGTTTCCGCCGATGATACTGTTTCGTCCGATGACAGTTTCCCCGCCTAGAATAGTGGCCCCGGCATAGATAATTACGTTTTCTTCGATCGTCGGATGTCGCTTCAATTTCGCCATGTTTTTGCTGACAGATAAGGCGCCTAACGTTACTCCTTGGTAAATTTTCACGTTATCGGCGATAATCGAGGTCCCTCCGATGACGATTCCGGTTCCATGATCCATAAAAAAAGACTTACCGATCGTTGCTCCAGGATGAATATCGATGCCGGTTTTTTCATGCGCATATTCGCTTAACATTCTTGGAAAGATCGGGACTCCTAAACCGTGAAGGAAATTTGCGACTCTATGAACTGCAATAGCATAAAAACCGGGGTAGGCAAGTATGACTTCCTTTACGCTTTCCGCAGCAGGATCACCTTCGTAGGCGGCCAATGCGTCCTGCCAAATAAGCTCGTATAAATTCGGAAGATTCTTCTGAAAATTTGCGAGTACATCGTTAACGTTAAGAGCGCTTGAGACAGAAGTCGAAAGTAAATAAGGCTGAAGTTTATCCTTGGCTTCGGAAATAAATAACGCAACGTTATCTTCCACTTGTACGATATCGCTAAATGTCGAGTCGGAGAAATAACCCGCAAAAATGATATTGAATAAGTCCTGGATAAAGTTGCTTGCTACCTGCCGGCCGCCGTATCGATGTGCGTTTTCACTTTGTTTCTGATAAATAGATTCTAGAAAATTTCTATACTGCGGATCATCTGATTGGTTCTTGAGGGAAGTTCGATTGAATGCATCTGAACCCATGGTTCGTCCTCTCTTTACGCGTATTCTATTATTATGGATGATATTCTGTTAAAACGAAAAATAGTAAACAAAATTCAAACAGGTTCGCGAGTTATTTCAGCATATTAGACTAAATTCTCTTGTGAATAGAAGGCAACGCGACTCGAACTTTCGTCATGTGCAATATCGAAATCGAGACTCGAGGTTTTCATTCTTCGAAATATCGCATCGTTTACGGTTTATCTTTCTGAGTCGTTTTTTTCGACTAGAGCGGAAGGTTTGGATTCGAACGGCAAACGCATCAAATCCGTTTCTTGTTAGTCGGTAGAATTCGGTTTAAAAAAGAAATCCTGAATTAGATGCGAGATTTTGAAAGATATTTGAATCCTTTTTGCGCAAAGAAAAGATAGGCGACCGAGAGAAAGGAAGAGACGCCGATGAAAACTTTATCGAATACGTTAGTTAGTCGATCTTTACGATGGAATAGTTTTTGGAATCTTTGCGTCGGAACTTGGATTTTGATTTGGCAGGGATTCGCTTATCTTTCTGCCTTTGAGGAAAAGCAGGAGATTTTATTTACTTTCGCCTTGGCTCTTTTTCATTATATATTCGCAATATGGTATTGGAAAGGGAGGATGTTAATTTCGTTCGCCGCCGCGTCCGTTCCGGCTAGACTGTTTATAGCGCTCTATTATTCGATCGTCGCGTTTTTATTTTATTTCTTAACTCCTTCCTCGTCGGTTCCGAGTTCTTTCAGATTTTTTTTTCTCTTTTATCTCGCCGTACAATCGATGATCGATGTTTTGGGGGCCATCGTTACTCGGAAGTCGTTAAAGGATGAATTACACGAAATAGAAAGTCAAATCGGGAAAGAGCTAAAGTTTGAGCATAAAAATCGATTCCTGTTCGCGTTTTATATGTTCTGTTTAGGACTTTGGATCTTATTTTTTACCGACGGGTTTCTACGATTTTTCCATTTTTCGGATAGTCTCTTTTTCGGTTGGAAGAACGATAAAATTCTTCTCGGCCCGATCCATATTCTTGCCGGGCAGATTATTCTTCTTGCATATTATAATTTTATAGCGGTGCGATATCGATTGGATCCCTTGATTGCCGCAGGGATTCGAGGGGGCGCATTCAGTTGCTTCTTTTTGCTGATCTTCGTATTACTCGGACTATTGCATCCTTTAATCCTTTTATTACCGATCGTCGACTTCATAAGTTTGATTTCCATTTTGTTCCTGAAGCTAAAAAAAAGGAATTCTTGAATCGCTTTTTGATCCGCTTTTTAATCAAAGGTTCTATTTGCACCGAACATTAAGGCAGGGATATCCGACTTTAAAGAATGTTGAAATTCCTGTAATCTGATGTCCGTCGGGCCGAACGCGGTATGAAGAAGTGTCCAATCGCTAGTAAGTTGTCCCGTGACCCGCGCGGGGAGATAGTATAAAAAGGTAAAATCGAATTTCCATTTATCTCTTTTATAGCCTAGGCCGACCGAAATTAAATCTTGGACCATGATTCCTGCCTGAAGAGCATTCGTGCCGTCGGATCGTAACACGGCGGTATTGTGGCGAGCGCCCGCTCGATAGACCCAAGAATCGGATTCGTATTCTCCGCCGATTCCCGCAGCCCAAGCGTCATGATAATCTAGATTCTGCGGAATCGTATTGGTATTTCCGAATGGAGAAGGATACCAAGAAGAAGCGAGTACTTGTTTATAGGTCGTTACGTAAGAGCTGTAATTATAATAAAGGAAGTCCATTCCGATACGAAACTTTTCCGTACCGTAAGAAACGCCGAGTCCGTGGCGTTCCGGAAGATAGAAAGCTGCCGAGACTCCCGTTCTTCCCGGATTTGCTCCGATCTGCATATCTCCATCTAGAGGAAGTTTTGCGGATGTTTGATAAGAATAGGCGGCCTTAATATTTTCGGTAAGCTGATAGGTCAGTCCGAAAATTCCACCGAGAGAAAATGCGTTTCTACTTCTATAGTAGAAACCCTGGCCGGGAAGTTCGACCGATCCGGTCGGATCATAGTATTTTTGATAGGCTATTTGATGCGAGTAAATACCTTCTATTCCCGCCCCGACCAATAGATTTCCGATTCTGTAAGAAAGAGCATGAGTATTCTTTACTACGTAAAATGTGCTCGAATAGGATTCCTTAATTCTTCTAGAATCGCCGATCGGACCCGAAATGTTTAGCCCGGACCAATTTTGGAAAGTTTGCCCGTTCGGGGTTGCGCGATTCAATTCGCTAACGTTTCCGTTCCCTCCACCGGGAACATAGACCCCGCCGCCGTACGTTAATTTCTCCGTAATAGGAATCCGGATCGCTATGTACGGTAGTGGCGCAAGTACATTATAATTTTGAGAATTCGTATAAGCTAAATTAGGATCGGGATCTTGGAGCTTATCGGTATATACCGAACGAATGTAAGGTAAAGAAACTCCGAATTCGAGTTCTTTTTTTGAAGAGAGTCCCAAATTGGCCGGATTCGTTCCGATGTCCATCGGTGAACCGCCTATTGCTAAATTTGTTCCTCCCATTCCGCCGTATCGAGCGTTATGGGAGGGTTGAAAGATCCCGACTGAAAGAAGATCCCGAGTAGTCAATATCGTACATAAGAATATTAGCGAAAAGAGGCGTTTTCTTCGAGTTTCGGGCGCAAGCATGAAACAAGGATTTCGTTCCGGTTTTTTTTACAAGTGCTTTCTTTTTAAAATCCGGATATTACAGTTGCCAATCCTGGAAAGCAAGAATCGGAGGTACTACGAATGGATACGAAGGAACTTAGAGCGCTGCGACAAGAAACGGATCCGATTGCAGATGAGATTATTAGAAAATATTTTAATGAATCCGCATTCGATCAACCGAAGACATTACTTTTTTTCGATTTTCTCGCTAAAAACTCCGATCCGATTCCCCCGGGGCTTCCGCCATACTTCGAAGAATATTTCGAAACTACCGAAGTGCTGCCGGACTGGACGGATCAGAATAAAATCCGGCAGGCTCAAGGCATATTTAGTCGCTTTGGAGGGCAGATTTTAATGATGCTCTGCGTTAAGTCTCTTCCAATGGCATATTCGTGCGGAGACGGCGCTCAGGTACTTCTGAAAACGGGCCGTCTAGTGGAACAAAATCGATCCCTTTCCAATGTAAATCGGCGATTAATGGAAACGACTCAATTTGTTATTTCCGTTCTGCAAGCCGATGGGTTAGGTCCTAATGGGCGAGGCATACGAGTTTCCCAGAAAGTTCGTTTGATACATGCTTCTATTCGATACTTTCTTTCTCAAAGTTCCGACTGGAACCCGGATTTAGGTAAACCCATAAATCAGGAGGATATGGCCGGAACTCTTCAATCATTTTCAAGCTTAGTAATAGAAGGCCTAGCCCAATCTAGTATTCTTTTAACGGACGAGGAGAAAGATTCTTATATCCATTTATGGAGAGTCGTGGGTCATTTGATCGGAGTAAAATTAGAGCTTTGCCCGGAAAGTTTTTCGGACGCCCATGCTCTGGGGGAATCGATTTTCCTAGACCAAAGAAAGTCATCCGAGGCGGGGAAGATTTTGACTCAATCCCTTATTGATTTTATGGAATATATGCTTCCGGGAAATCTTTTCGATAATCTTCCGCTTTACTTCATACAAACCTACATGGGGGAAGATACTTCTAAAGTGCTGGGGCTACCCTGGCCTCCTAAAGACTTGCTCGGGGGCTTCCTTGAAAGAATTTTCGTGGACGTTGATTTTCATTTGGATGAGGATAAAGGATTCGGAAAGCTCGTTTCCTTTTTCTCATCTAAACTTCTATTTTCTATGGATCATTTTTATTATGACGGAAAGCGAGCCCGTTTTTGGATTCCGCCATCGTTACGGGAAAATTGGGGGGTATGAGCGATGGAATTCCTAAACAAAATCTTCTCGGACCCGGACCTTTTTGGAAGATACACTCTAGCTGAAAATATTCTGCTCTTTCTCGGAGTCGTATTTTGGGCTTATATGTATCTCGTTTTAGTAATAGCGCCGTTTAAATCCCATTTCGTAGAAATGCCCGTTTTCATCGCATGCGGAAATATCATTTGGGAATTTCTTTGGGGTTATGTGATTCAAGAGCCGATGGGCGCCATTTTACTATGGGGCTATCGGCTCGCCTTCGTACTCGATGTCGTCATTTTCTATCATGTGATTCGATACGGTAAAAAGCAGTTGTCCTTTCCTATAAGCGACATAGGGTATCGATTCCTTCTCGCGTTTCTCGTAATTTCCTGGGGGACGTTAATTTATGCATTCCATAAGGGGGGATACGATTTATTTACCGGTTCAAATTCCGCGTATATTTTGAATTTATTTATTTCGGGCTTGTATCCTCTTTTGTTTATTAAGATGAAAAATCCGGCTCTCTTTTCGCATCCTGTTTCTTGGGCAAAATTGGTCGGAAACGCTTTTTTTACGGTTTTCTTGTTTCTTTACTTCCCGACGGAGTATTTCGTACTGATTTTAGGTGTGCTTTGTTTTATCGCCGATTCATATTATTTAATAAATTTCAAACGACTAAGTTAATGACGCATGGCTAAGGCGAAAACCGAAAAAATTCCCTATGAATTGGGGGAACAAATCCATGAGGATTCTTTCTCCGTTACCTACCGGGGGTTTTTCGGTTCCGCCCGAGATGCTAAAATCATTCGCGTCCAAAAAAGCGACGCTAAGGAAGCTTCCTCCTTCTATTTCGTAAACGAGTTTGAACTCGGAAAGTTAGTGTCCGACTCGGGAATTTTACGACCCGAAATGATGGTAGACGTTGCCGAAAGAATCTGTCTGGTTTATGAAAACATTTCTTTTGGCCTGCTGGAAAAGCGACTCACTGGAAATCCTAAAATCGAAGTAGCGGAATTTCTGGAGATGGCTTTGTCATTATCCGAAAACCTTTTTAAATTACATTCAGTCGGAATCGTCCATAATCAAGTTTCTCCTAAGGCCTTTTTTTATGACCCGGAATCCCGCGTCTCGAAACTAGCCTGGCTAGGGGGCGCCTCTCTTTTACTCTCGGATAAAGGAGGGTATGTTCCCCAACGCTACACCTTCGATCTACTTGCATACTGTTCCCCCGAAAATACCGGACGCTTAAATCGTGCAGTCGATTCCCGTTCCGATGCATATTCCTTGGGAGCGCTATTTTATCAGATTCTTGTGGGAGTTCCTCCGTTCAATTCCGATGATCCCTTAGAATTAATCCATTATCATATCGCTCGATCTCCGGTTTCTCTTACCAAATTACGGGACGATATCCCGAGAGCCGTCTCCGATGTCATAGACAAATTGCTCTCTAAAATGCCGGAGGAACGATACCGCTCTCTCGAAAGTTTGAATCATGATTTAAAGAATATTAAGGAATCTTTACGTTCGAGAAGAAAGCTTTCCGAATTTTTGCCCGGGATCTACGAACAGAGGACCGGGTTTCGCGATTCGGATCGGGTTTACGATAGGGAAAAGGAAAGAAAGACTATCGAAGCCGCTATAGTCGGAGTCACATCCGGTAAGCGGGGCGTTGTTGTTGTTCGAGGAAAATCCGGAACGGGAAAGACGACTTTGGTGGAGGATGCGATCTCCTATTTGGACATTTATTCGGTTCAATTGATTCGAGGAAAGTTCGAGGAGGATAAGCGAGGCATTCCCTATTTCGCATTTCGACAAATGATGGGGGACCTGCTTCGAACGATCCTGGAGCGTAAGGAAGAGGAAATAATACGTCTTCGAAATTATATTAAAGAAACGTTAGGTGAAAATTTCGAGATATTACTTCATTTTTTGCCCGACCTAGTGAACCTTCTAGGGGTTAATGACAAGACAAAGGACCGGAAAAAAGCCCGGGATGAAAAGACCTTATTCGCAGTAGTCCTTCGGTTTTTATGCCTGTGCTTTGATAAAAAGAATCCGGCCGTCATACTGATGGACGACGTTCAATGGGCGGATCCTGCATCGGTTTCCTTAATCGAGTTTATTCTACAAAGCGAAGAATGGGAAGGTTTGTTATTCGTCTTAGCCAGTCGTATCGAAGAAGGCGAGTTTGCCAGTTTAAAAGGAAAGGAACTTGCTTCGGGTTTGGAAGTCCGAGAAATCACGCTAGGCCCGTTGAGTCGGGAGAGCGTTCGTAAGTACGTTACGGATAGTTTGTATATAGACGCTAACGATGCCGATAAGTTAGTCGAGATATTAATATCCAAGACCGACGGTAATCCCTTATTTTTACATCAGTTCTTAAAGTCGCTATTTCAGGACTCCTGTTTGACGTTCAATCAGACTACGTCCCGTTACGTTCCGGAATGGGATCGGATTCTTCAACGAGGCGTCACAGAAAACGTGCTCGATCTTGTTTTCGAAAGGATTGCACGATTACCGGAAGAGACTGCGCTCGTATTGCGAGTGGGCGCATGCATCGGTGCGAAGTTTGATCTTAGAATATTATACGATTTTTTCAAGGATACGCCGGACTCGCTATCGCGCGGAATTCGGGAAAGCGTAAAGGAAGGTATTTTATTCTATCGCGAATCGGGAACGATGTTGTTTCCGGCTCTACAATATATTGCGCAGGGGAAAATCGAAGAATCGGGACTTCTCTCTTCGTTATCCGAAGTACAATTTCGCTTCTCTCACGACAGGATGAGTCAGGGAATTTCGGATGCCACCGAACCGATCGAGCGCGGTAAAATCCATAAGCGGCTCGCACGCATTCTGATTGAAAGAGAAAAAGAGTCGGGTAACGGGGCATTGGTTCTGGAGATAGCAAGCCATCTCGTACGATCCCAAGAATTGCGCGAAGATGAGGAAGGCAGCGAGGATTTCTTTCATTACACCGTGTTAGCAGGGAACGCGGCAAAAGCCGCCGCCGCATACGAATCGGCATATTCGATTTTCAGACTTATCTCATCGCTCTTAAGAAAAAACCATTGGCGTTCCGATAGAAAGACTTCGTTTAACATTATGAAATCTTTGGCGGAATCCGCCTATTATCTCTCTAAGAGGGAAGAGGCGGAGGAAATCGTTACCGAATTATTGGGAAAGGCCGAGAGTCCGATCGAGAAAGTCGACGTATACCTGATGCAGCTGGAGGTGATGAACGTTTTTAACGATCTTGAATCCGCATATAAAATCGGCGTCGATGCTTTGGAATGTCTCGGGATCCGGTTTCGAGGGAAGCCGGGAGTCGTAGGGCTTCTGTTCGAATTTTTAAAGATGATCGTTTACGGTAGAGGTAGGAGCCCCGAAAAACTCATCAATGCAAAAGAAAATAAGAATCCGCACAAAGTGGAGGCGGTTAACATTATCGTTAATTTACTCAATTATGGAAAGCATATGGACGCCACCGTTATGGCGTATCTATATTTAAAGCTTATCAACCTGACCCTTAAGGAAGGGAATTCTCCCCCCAGCTTTTTCGGATATGCAGGATTCGGTTCGGTAATCTTAGCCGGCACCGGAAACTTCGAGTTGTCCTTGCGTTATTGGAGACTGGCGGAAGGGATTTTGGAACGCTTCGAAGCGGATCATCTTTATGGAAGATATATTTTTGGTCGCACAATTCTATTGGATTATTTTAAGCACCCTTTTCGTGCGATCGTGGATTTTGCGGAAGAATCTTATCATAAATGTCTGCAGCACGGAGATTATTTGTGGGCGGGATACGCTCTTTTTTCTCAGAATATGTATCAACTTTATTCCGCGGAAAACTCCTATTCTTATAGGGAGAAGATTCGGGAAAATATCGAAAGAGGATCGAAACTCAATTACGATATTTTGAATATATTTTTATATACGTCCGAATCCTACGTGGACCGCATCGAAGGAAAGACGACGGAATCGATACGCTTTAAGGGATCGGTACTTAGCGATAAAAAATTCGAAGATTCGGTTCTTTCTCACGCCGGAAACGGTACCGCGAATTCATGGTATGCGACCCTTATCGGAACTTCCGCATATTTATCCAGAAATTATCGGGAAGCGGAGCGTATTTTAGATAAATATAAAGAAGATGTGGAAAAGTCCAGAATTCTATTTCTATATTCCGAATATAGATTTTATAAATCCCTATTATTGCTTAAATTTGCGGATTTAGGTCAAAAATTAAGGTTTTCCGAAAAACTTTTTCTACGGAATTCACGGTCGCTGTTCTCTCGATGGCAAAAAATTTATCCCGCTGCATTCAGCGCTTATGCTTCCGTATTAAAGGCCGAAATTGCCGAGTTATACGGTAAAGAAGAAGAGGCTAGCGTTTATTATGAATCTGCGATTAAGGAGGCAGAGTACGAGAGCAGCGACCTTCGGAAAGCCGTCGTCTTTGAACACGCCGCTCGCTGGAATATAAGAAAGGACCGTCTTTCATACGGAAAATTTCTTCTACAAAATGCGCTTAGACTTTACGGATATTGGGGAGCAAAATCTCTCGTAGATTCTTTAAAGGAAGAATTTGAAGAAGTACTTAGAGCTTCTTCCAGCGGCAAGCATTCGTTGGAAAGGGTATTATCCGATTCCATACTCGCCACTTCCCATAATCTTGATTTGCGGACGGTTTTGAAAGCTTCTCAAAGTATTTCGGGAGTGATTGAGTTGGGCGAACTTTTGCGACAATTGGTTCGCATGATCATGGAAAGCGCCGCGGCCACTAGAGGTTTTTTGGTGCTTCCGGACGGTAGAGAATTGTATTTGCGAGCGGGGTCCGACATCGAAGAGCAGGGGTTTCTACCGAAGCCGATGACGCTAGATGAAGCAGGCCATCTATTACCTACGGAAGTGGTTTACTACTGTTTTAGATCGGGACAACGAATTTTACTCGCAGACGCTTCAAAAGATCCTTTATACTCCGTCAACCCGTACGTAAGACGAAGCAAACCCAAATCGCTATTATGCATGCCGATTACGAAACAAGGTAGAATTCTTTGCGTTCTTTATTTGGAGAATCGTCTGACATCCGGAATTTTCGATCAGCATAGATTGGAAATTTTGGAAATTCTTTCGGCGCAAGCCGCAATTTCTTTGGAGAACGCGAAACTTTACGAAGATATCACGTCCATGAATTCCGAATTGGAACAGAAAGTCGCCGAGAGAACGGATGAATTGGCAAGATCCTTGGAAATTATTCGGAAGGATATGCTATATTCCAAGAGGATTCAAAGGAGTATTCTGCCGGAACATTTTACGATACCGGGTTTACGTTACTCGGTCAACTATCTACCTATGGACGAGGTCGGCGGGGACTTTTACGACTTATCGGTAGTAAAGGACGGCAAATACAGATTCTTCCTGGCGGACGCGACCGGACATGGAGTCCAAGCGGCTTTGATTACGATGGCAATCAAGGGAGAATACGAAAATCTTAAATTCAAATTCGACGACCCCGGGGAAGTATTATCAGAATTAAATAATGCGATTCTAACTAAATACAAAACTCTGTATTTTACGGCGACATTGACGGACTTAGATTTGAATGAGATGAAGCTGAAATACGCGTCTGCAGGACACCTTTCTCAATATTTGCTGCGCGACGGAGAAACGAAGGATCTCCCTAAAACAGGGGCGATATTAGGGTTTGTAAAAGATTATCCTTATAAAAATAGCGAATTCAATATCCAGTCCGGAGATAGGCTTTATTTATTCTCCGACGGAATTTTCGAACAATTCGATTCGGATAAAATCGAGTACGGCGAGGAACGGTTCTTAAATTCGGTGCTATCTACGGTACAATTCGATCCAGATCGGCAGGCGGAGAAAATCATCGCCGGAGTATATGAATTTCTTCGTGAGACTCCGGTGCAGGACGATATTACGCTTATCATTCTGAATATCGAGTAGCGATTTAAACTCGATAATTTAAAACGTAAAACCGATTCTGGCCGCGAAGCGTGAAAAATCTTACGGACGGGCTATCGAAAAGTTGTTAGGTTTCTTTGTCATATTCTACATTCTCATCACGCTGCTTGTAGGAGCGATCTCTTCAAGATTTGTGAGAAATTCCAAGGATTATGTTTTAGCGGGTCGACGACTACCTCTCTTTCTTGCATCTTCGGCATTATTTGCAACCTGGTTCGGTTCCGAAACTTTGATGGGAGCATCTTCAAAATTTGTGGACGGCGGGGTTCTTGCCGTCATCGAAGATCCTTTTGGCGCGGCGCTCTGCCTTTCGTTAGTGGGATTATTTTTTGCCCGACCTTTATACAGAATGAACATCCTTACGTTCGGAGATTTGTATCGGAATCGGTTCGGGAAGAAAATCGAATTTCTTTCGGCATTGTTCATGATTCCCTCTTATTTCGGATGGATAGCGGCCCAGCTAGTCGCGATGGGGATCGTCATCAATTCTTTGTTCGGTTTCGAAATGTATGTTGGAATCCTGCTCGCATCGATCGTGGTACTAATCTACACGTACGTAGGAGGAATGTGGGCTATCTCGATCACCGATTTTGTACAAACAATTTTGATCGTGGTCGGGCTAGCGGTGCTAGTTTGGGATTTAAAGGAGAAAGCCGGCGGCTTTAATACCGTTCTTTCGAATTCGCAGCCCGGCTTTTTCAATTTCTTTCCACCGCTCGAATTGAAAGCGGTTTTAGCTTATATTGCCGCATGGATTACCATAGGATTAGGGTCTATTCCGCAACAGGATATTTTTCAAAGAGTCATGTCATCCAAATCCGAGAAGGTTGCAGTCTACAGTTCCTATTTAGGAGCGCTCATGTATTTAACCGTAGCTTTTCTGCCGCTTTTGGCCGGATACTTCGCGAGAAAAGTTTACCCGGATATTGCGGCAGGCGATAGTCAAATGATTCTTCCGCAAGTTGTGTTGATCCATTCGTCTCTTTTGATTCAAATTCTTTTTTTCGGTGCATTACTCTCCGCTATTCTGAGTACCGCCTCCGGAGCTATTCTCGCTCCGGCAACCGTCTTAGGCGAGAATTTGATTCGTCCTCTTCTTAAAAACCCCGGAGAAGCTAGATTATTAAGAATATTACGATTTTCTGTATTATCGGTCACCGTGATATCGACGGCAATGGCTTTGAGCCAGACGAACATTTATCAACTTGTCGCCGATTCTTCTTCGATCAGTTTGGTTTCATTATTTGTTCCGCTTGTCTCCGCTCTTTTTTGGAAACGTTCGACGGCAACGGGTTCGATTTTTGCGATGTTTTGGGGTACTTCCGCTTGGATCGGTTGTAAATATTGGGGACCGGATTGGCTTCCGGCTTCATTGCTCGGATTGGCAATCAGCTTTATTGGCCAATTAATCGGAAATTTTTTCCCGATTGCAAGATTGGAAAAAAGGGAATCGATTCAAGCCGATATCCTGTTACGCCCGGCCGACTTGGATTCATAAAGTTTTTCGTCCGCGACTCGTAGAAAATCTTCGACGGACTGATTCGGTTCCCGCATCGAAACTCCGATACTCACCGTCACGTTCCATGGAATTCCGTCGAACGTTTCGTTTTCTATCCTTTTGCGGATTCTCTCGGCCACAAAGAGAGCTCCATCTTTTGCGGTATTCGTAAGAATTATACAGAATTCTTCGCCGCCATACCGGGCAGCTATATCACAATCTCTAACTAAACCGAATAATAAGCCGCCGATTCTTGCCAGTAATCGATCTCCGACTTGGTGTCCGAACGAATCGTTTGTCTTTTTAAAATGATCTAAATCTAATAATAAAGCGGAGACGGGAAAATCGTATCTATTTGCGGCGGAAACCATAGTTTGCAGGGCTTCCATGAGATGACGACGGTTGTATAGACCTGTGAGTTGATCCTTATGAGAAAGTTCTCGAAGATTCCGATTCGATTCTTCAAGTTCAAGCTGCAGAAAGTTCCCTTTCAATCTTGTCCGTTCGACTACGATCGAAGAAAAAAGGCTACCGATGGAAAAAGCGATGATAGGGGCCAATGTGCTAAAATCGATTTCTTCATTTAGCATCAGATGATAGCCGAACAAAAACCAAGTAAAGTTGACCGCTATGATTGCGATGTAAGTGGCGAGACTAGTCCGGATAAAAAGAGGTAAAGTCAACAAACCGAAGCAATAGGCGGAATAATCCTTGATATGCGCCAAATCTATCAGAGTGAGAGTAGTCGTCATGAATGTGGCGATAAAACCGTAGGAATTAGTTAGAAACCGTATGATGCTAGAATTTGACGTTAGAGTTAAGAGCAGATACCAGACGAAAGAAATAATTGCCACTCCGGTAAACGAGGCGATATATAAAAGCTGGATAATACTTCCTTCGGGCAATCCGGGCGAAATCACGTTTTGAACAATTAAAAGGAGTGATATCAGAATGGAAGAGACGCAGAGTACTCTAACCGTCTTCCCGTTATCTAATGCGCGAATTTCCCGAATTTGAGAAGACTTTGCCCGTAGAAAATCTTCGGTGATGTAATCCCAGAGTTTCATATCCAATTAGTTTCATAGACGGAATAATGAAACGGATCATACGGTCTTTAGCGCATAACGATGCTAATTCATACTTTTTTTCATAATGAAAGTTGCGGATAGATCGGAAAGAAATTGAACTTTCTCCTCGTCGTAAGCCGTTTTGCTTTTTGTCAAACGTTCTTAAAACCCGCGAAATCTTTCGGCGGCTTGCTTCTCCAAGGATTCGCGGTGATTCGGATGCGCGATTCTGATTAGCTCGTCCGCTCTCTGTCTCAAGTTTTTTCCGTAAAGATCGGCAACTCCGTACTCGGTCACTATGTAATGAACATGAGCGCGCGTGGTCGTAACGCTCGCCCCCGGTTTTAACATTGTGACTATTCTGGACTCGCCTTTGGAAGTGGAAGAAGGCAAAGCAACAATCGGCTTTCCCCCCTCCGAAAGGGAAGCCCCCCGGATAAAATCCATTTGTCCGCCCACGCCTGAAAACTGCCTGGTCCCGATCGAGTCGGCGCAAATTTGTCCGGTTAAGTCGACTTCAATTGCGGAATTGATAGCCGTAACTTTCGGGTTTTTACGAATTACCGACGTATCGTTTACGTATCCGATATCTAATAAAACCACTTCAGGGTTATCGTCGATAAAATCGTAGAGTTTTCTCGTCCCCATTACGAACCCGGAAACGATTTTACCCGGGTGAGTTTTCTTTCGGGTACCGTTTACAACGCCACTTTCAATCAAAGATATGGCTCCATCTGAAAACATTTCAGTATGAATTCCTAAATTTTTGTGATTTGTTAAGAAAGTCAAAACGGCATTCGGAATTGCGCCTATGCCCATCTGTAGAGTCGCACCGTCTTCCACCAATCCGGCGATGTATCTGCCTATATTCGTTTCCACTTCGTCCGGAATAGTTGCAGGCGCTTCTAATAGCGGGGTGTCGCCTTGGACAAACGCGTCGATTTTACTTATATGCAAAATCCCGTCCCCATGCGTTCGCGGCATGTTGCGATTTACCTGAGCAATAACTTTCTTAGCGGTATCGACTGCGGCCTTTGCGATATCGACGGAAACTCCTAAAGAACAAAATCCGTGTTTGTCCGGAGGGGAGACTGAAATTAGTGCGACATCAATAGGAAGAATTCCCCTTCGAAATAGAGCCGGGCATTCGCTTAAGAAAACGGGCACATAGTCGGCGCGTCCTTCTTCTACTGCTTTTCGCATGTTCGGGCCCACAAAAAGAGCATTGGTTCTAAAGCTCGCTTCGTTCCCAGGCATCGCATACGGAACGGGACCCTCCGTATGGATGTGGACGATTTCCACATCCTTAAGCTCGTTAGCTCTTTTCGACATTGCCTCGATCAAGAGAGGTGGAGCGGCAAATACGCTGTGAATAAAGACGCGATTGTAAGATTGGATTAATGAAACTGCTTGGTCTGCTGTGGTAAATTTTACATTCATATTGTGGAAAGGGGCGACTAGACTAAATTCTAACTTTCCGATCACACAGCAAAGTATATTCTAAAAAAAGGATTTTTTATCCGGCGAAACTGTCAGAAAGCAAAATTTTCTCCCTTTCTTTTTTACGTTCTAAAGCGTGGTAGTATATGGAGTCAACCTCTACCGTCGCCCGTCCGAAAGCAGCTCTTAGCGAACCGTTTTTGATCTTCCTTTTAGCCAGCATTCAGTTCACTCATATCATGGATTTCATGATTATGTTTCCGCTGCAGGATTATTTTTTAAAACAATTCGGAATTGATACGGCGGTATTTTCGTTTGTTCTCGCATCTTATTCTTATGCCGCCGCGGCTGCCGCATTATTGGGGGCTAATTTCATCGATCGGTTTAATCGAAAATCTGCCGCAATATTTCTATACACCGGTTTCATTTTCGGAACGATTCTTTGTGCGATCGCTGACTCTTTTTATTTCCTTTTAACAGCGAGAATCATCGCGGGAACTTTCGGCGGAATGATAGGCGGAATTGTTCTTTCAATCATCGGCGATGTCTTCCCGATCGAAAGACGGGGACGGGCGATGGGTGCAGTAATGGGTGCATTCTCGGTCGCTTCCGTTGCCGGGGTTCCAATCGGACTTTGGATCGCTCATAGATTTTCGTGGAACTACAGTTTCGGGTTCGTGGTCTCCTTGAGTCTGCCGATTTTATTAAGCGCAATTTTTTATTTACCGAGCATTCCATCAAAGCAGGCAAAAGCCCGAGCTTTGGATTTCTCACAACTGTATGCCGTTTTATCCGATAGAAATCACATTAAAGCGATTGTCTTTTTCATGTCGGTCATTTTAGGCGGGTTCGTGGTAGTCACTTCGATTGCGGTGTATATGGAAAGAAACGTAGGCTTTTCAAAACAAGACGTTCAGTTGATATATTTGATCGGGGGCCTTTGCACCTTTTTCTCTTCGCGATTTATCGGAATAATGGCGGACAAATACGGGAAACATAAAGTTTTTCTAAATATGGTTCTCATAGCGATTGTTCCGATTATTGTGCTCACTCATTTGCCCAAAGTTCCTTTGCCCGTGGCGCTTCTGGTGACTACCAGTTTTATGGTTTTAGTATCGGGCCGGATCATTCCTGCTATGGCTTTAATGACGTCGGCTGTTCGCCCTGAATTGCGCGGAAGTTTTATGTCGGTAAGTTCCGGCTTACAAAGCATCGCAACAGGGTTGGGTGCAACGATTGCAGGATTTGTTTTGATCACTCTTCCCGACGGCTCGTTCGCAAGGTTTGATATCGTCGGTTATTTGGCAGTTGGTTTCAATTTAATCGGCCTGTATCTTTCTCGTAAGGTTAAGATCGTTTCCTAAAATCTTACCGACCTCGTACCAACTTGTCGGGAATTTCGTAAAAAATTTCGGACATTTCTTGACTTTTTTATGAGACAGAATACGTTCTGGCTACACGTAAAAGGAGGTGGTTTAGTTGAGTAGCGATAGTTGCAGCAAGAAAATGACCTGTGAGGTGGCTGAGCAATAGCCCAAGCCGCTTGCAAAGGCCCTCTGGGACCTATTGCAATACCATCAGACCACTGGCCTTTCTGAGCTCTAGAAATTGGTCACTTCTAGGCATTTGAGAATTCGTTTTGAAATCGAAAGATGCAGACGCTCAGGAGGTTTTAGTTCCTCTTATTCAGTTCCAAAATATTCAATTTTGCTAATTTTTCTTTCGGGACGCGATAAATTTTTTCACGATTGCTCTTCTAACGGATTTTGAAAGGTGTCATAGTTCCTACATTTCGAGAACCATTTCTTTCCGGCCCCTCCGTTTTTCCTACCACGCAACGAATATCCATTCCGCTTAACACTGGAAGATTTCGGAACACTAGTATTCTGCCTTGAAATTTACTCGCAGAGAAGAAAACTGGCGAACGGATCTTCGAGAATGAAGCGTGCTTTAATTTTATCAGGCGGCGGGGCTCGGGGAG
The DNA here is from genome assembly GCF_000306235.2 of Leptospira fainei serovar Hurstbridge str. BUT 6. Classification (NCBI taxonomy): domain Bacteria; kingdom Pseudomonadati; phylum Spirochaetota; class Leptospiria; order Leptospirales; family Leptospiraceae; genus Leptospira; species Leptospira fainei. The sequence continues at coordinate 201,115 of NZ_AKWZ02000011.1, read as the reverse complement.
CATATCAAGCGGGCGTCCTGAAATATTTAGAAGAAATTCGATTCAAGCCGGATATCGTTTGCGGCACCTCTGTAGGAGCTATTACAGCTACGGCAATGGGATGCGGTTTAAACGCCAAACAGATCATCGATCTATGGAAATCAATTGAAGTCCAAAAGGTGATGAAATATTCCATTTGGAACGATTTCGTAGATCTTATTTTTAGGCGATTCTCTCCGCTCGCGGATACCACCCCTCTCAAATATCTTTTATATTCGCACCTGGATTTCAGGAATCTTCGCAAAAGTCCAATTCAAGTCATTATTACCGCCGTTAATATTTTAACAGCCGAACTTGTTTTTTTTCGTAACAAAGATATTGATATCGAACATGTGATGGCGTCTTCCGCTATCCCGCTTATATTTCCTTGGCAATATGTGGACGGAAAACCGCATTGGGACGGAGGAATTATGGCAAATACTCCGATATTACCTGCGGTAGAGCGCGGAGCAACGGATATCGTTGTAGTGTTGCTTTCGCCCGTCGGAGGAGTTAATATGCCGTTGCCCCGAAGCAGGAGAGACGGCCTAGAAAGGGTGTTCGAATTATCGTTGATCGGTTCCTTTCAAACTGTCATGTCGAATCTGCAGTATGAGAAAAAGAAGCGCAGAAGAGGGAAGAGGGGCTTCTTCCAAGAGTCGGTTTTTTCTTTTGCCGAAAAGGAAGAAATTAGAATTCGAGTCATTGGTCCGAGAACTTCCTTAGGGTTCGGAAGTATTTTAAATTTCTCACAAGTTCAAGCTGATTACTTAATTAGCCGCGGTTATGAAGACGCTAAAGTCCAATTCGGGGAAGATTAGGAAAACATGTTAGAATTAAGCGCTCAAAACGGAAATTTTTACGATTCCGAAGGTTTCCTACTTCAATTGAGAGGAGTGAATCTATCCGGAAGTTCGAAAGTTCCGTTTCGTCCGGACGGAACTACGCATTTCGATCAAACCCTTACTTTTTACGATCATAGAAATGTATCCTTCGTCGGGAGGCCGTTAGAGGAAGCGCAAGCGAAAGAGCATTTGGATCGTCTCAAGAAATGGGGTTTTAATTTTTTACGATTCTTAGTTACTTGGGAAGCGATAGAACACAAAGGTCCGGGCAAATACGATCTTGCTTATTTAGACTATGTGGAACGGATGGTCGCTTTAGCCGAGAAAAAAGGCTTTTATATTTTCATCGATCCGCACCAAGACGTTTGGTCTAGATTTACGGGCGGGGATGGTGCGCCCGGTTGGACGCTGGAAGAAATCGGAATGGATATCGGTAAAATTCGAGATTCGGATACCGCAATCGTTCATCATCACCAAGGCAGAAATTATGAACGCATGTCATGGCCGCTCAATTATCAAAAATATGCGTGTGCAACGATGTTTACCCTTTTTTTCGGCGGGAAAACATTTGCTCCGCATTTGATGATTCGCGGAAAAAACGTACAGGATTTTCTTCAGGATCATTATTTTGAATCGATCTGCAAACTTGCGAAGAAATTAGTAAAATATAAAAATGTAATAGGATTTGATTCCCTGAACGAGCCGTCCCCGGGATGGATCGGAAAGAGAAATCTTGGAGAATTTTCGGGATTTGGGTTCGGGAAGGTTGTCGCCACGTCGCCGTTCCAGGAGATGTTTCTTTCTGAAGGTAGATCTTTAAACGCAAATATTTCATATATGCTCGGATTTGCAGGAATCAATGTCAGAAAAACGAAATTAAATTCTCATAGAATTCCCCTTTGGAAGAAAGGAAATCGATGTGTATGGCATGATCACGGGGTTTGGGATTACGACCCGAACGGAGCTCCGATGCTTCTTAAATCCGATTATTTTTACAAGTATCGGGGAAGAAAGGTGGAGTTTTTTCCCGAGTATATGACTCCTTTTATAAAGCAGTTCAAGAAGAGAATTCAATCGGTTCAAAAAAGATTTTTTATTTTTATAGAGAGCGATCCTACACGTTTGGAAATGGAATGGAAAGAGGACAGCAAAGGAGGTGAAAGCGGTGTTGTGAATGCGACTCACTGGTATGATGCTTCCATATTAATGTTTAAACGCTTCCTCCCTTGGTTCGGGATTCACATTTTTAAACAAAAACCGGTATTCGGCAAAAAGAACGTTCAAAGCGCCTATGAAGATACCGTAAAAATGATTAAAGAGATGTCTTTGAAAAAGATGGGCAATTGCCCGACCGTAATCGGTGAGACCGGGATTCCTATGGATCTTAACGGAAGAACGGCTTTTTTAAATCAGGATTACAAACCCTTAGAATCGGCCATGGATCGCATGCTGATTCCGTTAGAAAAGCAATTTGTGCATTATACTTTATGGAATTATACTCCTGACAATACTCATAGTTTGGGCGATCGCTGGAATGAGGAGGATTTATCCCTGTTCTCCCTCGACACCCCTCACGACATCGATAAAGATGGGGGGAGAGCCGTCCGAGCGTTTTCAAGACCGTATCCGATTCGGACCAAAGGAATTCCGGAAGCTATCCACTTTGATATGGAAAAATCTTTGTTTAAATATTCTTTCCGTAAAGACGGAGAAGAATTGCCCGGAACTGAAATTTTCTTACCGGATATTCACTATAAAAAAGGATTCGAAGTTTTAGTGAACGCCGGAACGTTTAAATTCGACTCCAAGAGTAGGCTTCTATCATTCAAGGGAGAAAAAGGGATTTCTCATTACGGTATAACCGTTCTGCCTTCCAAAAAATAACTTTCCAGAAGGAAGGGAGGCGGTAAAATGGCGAAGTTTAAACTACTTAAAAGAACCAAAAGCAGAGGTTTTACATGAAAAAACTATCCTTCGTTATTTTCCCCGCGCTTGTCCTCGCAGTACTTGTTTCCTGTGGTGGCCCGAAGGTTAGCCAAGCGGAATGCGAACCCGTAGTGAACGACTTATTCAAGAATCTTACAGAAGGTAAATCTACTGAAGAAATCGAGAAATTAAATTCACTTCGTCCGTCTCTTGCCCCTATGTTGCTTAAGGAATGTATGTCGGGTAAATATGAATTGAGTTGTCTTAAGTCAGCGAAGGATATCCAAGCTCTCGCAGTCTGTAAGAAATAAGTTTTATTTCAAATACCCGGGACACTATAAGGGTCCCGGGTATTTTATCTCTTTCGTATATACCTCTAATCTTCTTCCAAAAGAAAAAATCCCTTTTCTTCCGTATAACAACCGTGTTCCCTGTAAGGTCCTGAGGGGAAAAAATGAATTCGCTGAGCATATCGAACTCCATTTCGAACGCATTTTAAACAGATATCCCAACGGATTGCCCAGTCGCATTCTTCTTTCCTGAAAGCCGGTAGAACTCTTAATAGCGGCTTAGATTCCGGCGTTTCTCTCGGAAAGATATTAGCGGGGGAGGAACCGACTTGCTCAACGGCTAAGAAAAGAATTGCGATAAGCGGCAGGCCGAATTTTGCGTTTAAGAAATTCATCGATTCGCTTCGTATACAATATCGGTCATTTTATTCGAAACCTCTTTTTCTTGGTGGATTTTCTTACGCCGGAATCATAGAGTTTTTTTGAAGAGAAAGGTTTCTTCTTCAGGTTCCAAAGGATCCATGTTAAAGACGAGAAAAATCCGGATGATATTTATGCAAAGATTTCTATCTTATTATATTCTGCTTATCGTTTCCATTCTTCCTTCGAGTCTCTCCGCTTTCGACCATAAGCATACCGTCTGGGATACCCTATTGAAGAAACATGTGAGGTCAGGGCTTGTTGATTATGTCGCATTTAAAAAAGACATTGCGTCGTTCGATTCCTATCTAAAGAATCTAAGCTCGGTAACTTCGGCAGAATATTCTAAATTCAATGAATCGGAAAAACTTACTTTCCTAATAAATGCGTACAACGCATTTACCGTAAAACTGATCTTAGATCATTTTCCCGTAAAAAGTATTAAAGAGATCGGGAGCCTACTTTCCAGTCCTTGGAAACAGGAATTCTTTGAGCTGCTTGGAGAGCGTAGGAACTTAGACTGGATCGAACACGGAAAGCTTAGAAAGGATTTTAAGGAACCCCGGATCCATATCGCGATCAATTGCGCCTCTTTGGGGTGCCCTCCGCTTTTGAACGAATCATTCAAGTCGATCTATATCAAAGACCAATTGAACAAGATTTCCAAGGCTTTCTTGCAGGATCCTAGTAGGAACTATTACGATTCAGCTCAGAAAACTCTATATCTCTGCAAAATCTTTGATTGGTTCAAAGAGGATTTCACTCGGGACGGGGGCAGCCTGATCGATTTTTACAATAAAAATAGCGGTTCCACAATTCCATCCGGGACTTCTATCAAATTTAAAGATTATGATTGGAGCCTGAATAAAATTCCTTAGGCGATTTTTTTTAGAAAAACTTCCTCTTTGTGGAAAAACCTTTTTCCTTAGGTGTTAAAAAAATTGGACGAATAAGAAACACTGGAGGTGGAAGGGATCGGAAAAAGGAGCAGACGCTCGTTCGGGTCGGAAATGACTTGAATTAGGTTTTCCTGCTAGGATTATTGCTGAATGGAGTCCCGGAAAGATTTTATGGAAACCCTTTATAGGGAATCCAGCGGGAGAATTTTTGATTTCCTATATAAATATACCGGAAATCCGGAGATTGCTTCCGACTTAATGCAGGATACTTTCCTCAACTTCTTTAAGAAATACGCTGATTCTGATCTTAATCGGGAACAATCCCTTAAACTTCTCTATACAATAGCTAGAAATCGTTCGATTAACCATGCAAAGAAATTTTCCACTGTTCGGGAAGCCGGAACGGAGGATATGGGAGTCTTTCAGGAAGAAGGTCCGACATTTGTTCGTAAAGCGGAACTTTCGGACTTGGAAGCAAGGCTCAAGGATTGCCTGGGTGCACTTCAAGAGGACGAAAGATATGCAATCGTATTGAAGAATATTGAAAATTATACGTTAACAGATATTGCCGAAGTAATGGGGATTTCCGTTGCTACCGCTTCGCGCCTGGTTGTTCGGGCTACCGGGAAGCTTTTAGAAATCGCAAAGGAACGCCAGATCATTCCCGGAGCATAAGAGCGCAAGATATTAGAAAGAAAGAGTTGGAGAGAATGGACGAAGAGTTGGAAAAAAGAATAAGGGAAGCGATTGAAGGTGGATCGAATGATTTAACTCCGTCGATCGACAGATTGAATTCTCTTATCGCCAAATCTTGGGTAGACCAACCTTTATCAAATTCTTCCTTCGAAGAAATTTATAAGAAAGCCTCATCGACAAGCGTAAAAATGTTTAGACATAAAGCTTGGTATTTTCTTGCAGCAGCCGTTATTCTAATTACTCCTTTACTTTTTCTTCTTAGAACGGGAAAAGCTTTCAAACAGACGACCTCCGGTTCTTCGATTCTCGTACTCCATTTAAACGGTAAAGTTTATCTTTCGGCAGCCGGTTCAAAGGATCGGTTAGCACTTAATGAAGGTGAGAATGTTGGAAAGGGGCAGGTTCTTTCTACGGACCGCAATTCTACCCTCTCACTTTCAGTCGCAAAAGGTGAAGCGATGCTTTTAGAGTCTGAAACTGACTTAGAAGTAGTGGACGACCAAAAGAGAACTTTTCGATTACACTCCGGAAAACTTCTCACACACATTCACAAAAATCTTAAAAAAGAGGATTTTAAAATTCTCACTTCGAACGGGGTTGTTGAAGTTCGGGGTACGAAATTTTCAGTAACGGAAAGTGCAGAATTCGGAACGCAGGTTTCGGTATTAGAGGGCCGGGTCGCCGCTATCCGAGGTAACGAAGCGGATAAGGGGGAGCAGGTGTTGGAACCGGGCCAGAGGATTCGTCTAAATTCCAGAGGCTTCCAGAGATCGTTTCTAACCTCTTCCGAGTTGACTGAGCTAAGCAACGAATTTACCCGGCTAACGGTAGAAGAGATCCCTCGAGACACTACAAAATCGTTTTCGACGAAAGACGAACTTTTTAAGGAATACCAGAGATTTGAGAGAGTGGTTTTGACTGATAAATCTTCGTTAGAAGGAGTCATCATCGATATGGATGGCGATTTCCTATATCTTCAAACGCTCCAAAAGGAAATTCGGATCCCGAGAGATAGTGTTCAGGAAGTGATTCAAGTTCGGTAAATAAGAAATATTTTTGACACAGGGTAATTTCTCCGGGAAGCTACCTAAGAAGGGAATTGCAATGCCGGAAGAAACCCCTAATCCATCTCATAAACCCTCTAGATATAAAAGACACCTTGTCAATTATCTGATAGATAAGGATTTTCAATTACGATTCTTTCTAAACTTTTCGCTGCTCTTTCTTTTGGGGCTATTTCTGACCTTAGGGTTTCTCTTTTGGACGCATTCCACGAAGTATGATAAAGGCGTCGTTTTTCGACTCCGAGAGGATACAGTCAAAGTCTATCAAAAAGGGTTTGAGTTCGTGAATGGCGAGGAGAAGGAAAAATTTGTCGAACGAGACATCGCTCTCCCTGATTACGATCATAGTTTAGATATGTTCACGATTCAGTTTAGAGGGATCCTTTTATTTTCACTTTTATATCTATTTCTCTCAGCGATCTTTGTGATTGTATATTCGCATAAAATGGCCGGACCGATTTATAATATTAAAAAGAATTTAAGATCATTATTAGACGGGGAGCCGGTCGAAAGAATAAGGTTACGCCATGGGGATGAATTTCAGGAATTGGCGGATTTATTGAATAAACTGATCGATGAAAAAATGCATGGTAAAAAGTGACGAATGACCCGGCAGTTGGTCTTACAGATCGGTTTTCTTTAAATGTTCTTTATTTTTTCGTTTTACGATTAGCTCTCCGAAAGATAGAACCTATTCCGCGCAGGTTCAAGAAAACACAGTGATCAGTCCTATCATTCCGACACAAACTACTCACGTCTTTTATTTAAAGGACTCTCGCAAAATGAAAGTCCTGAAGGATCTGAGCGTAAATTTAATCTTAACTTCACCGCCTTACCCAATGGTACAAATGTGGGACGATCTTTTTAAGCAATGGGATGTTAAAATAAAAAAATTACTTTCGGAAAGTAAAGCGAGCGAAGCCTTCGAGAGGATGCATTTACAACTCGATGCAGTTTGGAAAGAGAGTTTCCGAGTGTTAAAGGAAGGTGGGATTCTTGTTATTAATATTGGCGACGCGACACGCAGCTTTAAGCAAGAATTTCAGTTATTTTCAAACCATTCTCGAATTCTTCAATCCTGCCTTAAATTGGGCTTTACCTGTCTTCCGGATATTCTATGGCGAAAACAAACCAATTCACCGACTAAATTTATGGGATCAGGGATGTTTCCAGTCGGCGCTTACGTCACTTACGAACATGAATATATTTTAATCTTCAGAAAAGGTAGCAAAAGAATATTCTCAAAAACTGAATTAGAACTCCGACGAGAAAGCGCTTTTTTCTGGGAAGAAAGGAATAAATGGTTTTCCGATATCTGGGAAATTAAAGGTGAAAAACAGATTATGAAAGGTGTAGGAGCAACTACACGAAACAGAACGGCCGCTTTCCCACTCGAATTCGCGTATAGATTAGTGAATATGCTATCGATAAAAGGGGATTTAGTTTTAGATCCGTTTGTAGGGACTGGAACAACTTCTTTAGCAGCGATATTGGCTGCACGAAATAGTATCGGGTTTGATGTCGATTCTGGGGTATTGGAGATTGGGAAGTTGAGGATTGAGGATTCCATAAAAATATCCGCTGAGATATTAAGTCGGAGATGGCGTGAGCACGCGGATTTCATTTCTAGGCGTTTTCAGGAAGGAAAAAATGCGATTCACATCAATGAAAATTATAATGTAGGTGTGGTGACTGCCCAAGAGCGAAATTTTAAATGGGAAAGTGTGCATTCGGTCCATCGTAAAAGTCATTTATCCTACACGGTAAATCACGTCCCTTTCGAACCCCAAAAGGCAAAAAATTGTTGAGTTAAATCTTCATAGGCTACAATATTTTTTAAAAAATATAACTTAAAGTTTACTTCTCTTTGTACGAGTTTACTTGCAATGGGCAGAAGGTAATCTATATGAAAGTTCATGCTGTTGGTCAGCAAATAATTACGAGTTTCTGTCTAGGACTATCTATGGCAATTTTGCCGATCGAATCGGCCGAAGAAATTGCCGTGGTCCTTTTTGTTACTGGAGACGCTTTTTATGTTCAGAATGGCAAAAAGAGCGAAGTGAAAAAGAATACAATTCTTAAAAAGCAAGATCAAATTGAAACGATAAACGGTAAGGTCGATCTTCAGATCGGATCAAATTCGGTTATCAGGATATCGCCATATACCAAAATTCAAATTTCGGAACTTTCATCGTCGGCGAAAGAAAATAAGTCAACTATCGACCTTATTTCCGGTAAGGTTTTTGCGAAAGTGGATAAAAACTCGAAAAAAGAAAACTTTGTAATTACATCGGCTTCGTATACTGCAGGCGTTCGAGGTACCCAATTTGTTATTGGGGAAGAATCAGAGCAGAAACGTGCAAGTAATCCCGATCACGAAGATTCAAATATTCCAAACGGCATTTTTGTAAAAGAAGGAGAAGTAGGCGTTTCGACTGATTCCAATAACACGACGTCCGTCCGTTCTGACGAAGAGATTGTCTTTTCTCCTACAGGTTTATTGAAACAACCATTGCAAGATTTTATGAAGGAAAAGATGAAGATTATGGACGAGTTTCGTAGAATGAAGGAAGAAAATTATAAAATTCTTAGGGATCAGATTTTTAAGAACCAAGAATTATTGCATAATGCTAATACGAAGGCGAATCAGGAGTAGAAAAATCCCCGCTCAAAGATCTGGAATTTTTTTTTTGCGCAAGCGAGTAAAAATGATACAAGTTTACTATTATGCATTCAATAGCTACATTTCGGGGCGAACAAAGACAAACAGTCACGATACGCCGTCATAACACCCCATCTACAGTTTTAATCCCCGCGCGAATATGGGAAAAAGTTTGGTTGAGCTGGAACGGAAACTTTTCTGAATATCTTGCGCACTTGCTATTTAAATACAAATTGTCTCTGCACCTTCACGAGGGTCTTTGTAAAAATCGCCTCCGAGTTACGTTTCAAGATCGGGGACTTAATTTGATTCGTTATAGTTACCGGCCATTTGAAGAAGATTATCAAGAATTGAAAACCTTATCGCTTGCTCACGGAGTTTCTATTAATTTCCTCATCGTATATTTAATTGAAATGGATCAAAATTCCATTTGGCAGAAGATAATATCTCTATTTTGGAAAGGTAAAATGCCGCCACGACCGGGAATTTCCATTTTTTATCGAGAGATCGACCACTCTCTTAAACAGATATCGCTAACCTGCCTACTCGAACCGACCGTGTTCTATTTGGCGAGAGGAGCAATTTCCTGGTCGATTCTTTGAATTCCTCACTTTGATCGCATTTTTCCAACTAAGCGCAGTTTTTAGCTTGAATAAATCAAGATATCTTGATATCAGGAAAAGGTGGGTAAAACCAGAGAGATGTTTGATTTGCAAAGTTTGAATACTTCGCCATTAACCGAAAAGGGTTTAGTAGATTTTCCGGTTCAACCTGATTTCCAGTATAGCGCAAATTCGCCATCTAAAGAAATCCTCGCTGCCTTAAAAGCGGTTTCAGATGAAACTAGAATTAGGCTTTTGCTGATTTTGTCAATCGCACCCCTTAACGTCCAGGAAGTGACCGAAGTTTTGGCGATGGGCCAATCCAGAGTTTCCCGTCATTTGAAAATATTAGCGGATGCGGGATTCCTCGATTTTCAGCGGGAAGGCTCATGGGTTTATTACAAAGTCAAAGATCCGACAGTCGAGAATAATTTTCAAATTCGAATTTTCAATATCCTAATGTCTCATGAAAGAGACCTGCCTTACTCAGTAAGGGATATTGAAAAAGCAAAAGAAATACTAAAGCAAAGGGATCTTAAGACCACTCGTTATTTTGATTTTGTCGCAAAGGATTGGGAAAATTTGCAGCAGGATGTCTTAGATCCTCTGCTTTATAGAAAGAAAATTCTCCAGCTTTTACCCGATTCGTTATGTAGGACCTTTGACTTAGGTTGTGGACCCGGCGGGTTAATTCCTTATCTTCTAACTAAGAGTCAGGAGGTTATAGGTATTGATTCCTCCGAAAGTATGATTCGAGAAGCAAGCCTGACTTTTCTGAATAATCCAAAAGTAAACTTCATTGCGGCAGATCTTGAAATGCTACCCAGGGAGTTAGCGAAGTCCTCCGATGCTGTAGTAGCTTCGATGGTGTTACATCATATTTCTAATCCGCCTAAAGCAATGAAAGAAGTACATCGAGTTCTTAAGGATGGCGGAACCTTTCTTATCGTAGATCTTAAAAAACATAATCAAGAGTTTATGCGCGATAATTTTGCAGATCTATGGTTGGGTTTTGAGCCGGAGCTTTTAAGTGATTGGTTAGAAGATTCGGGTTTTATAGTTGAGTCCGTGCAAGAAATTGAATCTCAGAAATACTTCAAAGTATTAATTATTAAAGCTAAGAAAAAAGGAGGACTTTAATGTCCACTGCAGCGCAAGAAAAAGGTTTAGACTATAAGGTTAAGGATATCTCGCTCGCCGATTGGGGCCGCCAAGAGATTATTCTAGCAGAAAAAGAAATGCCTGGCCTAATGGCATTACGTCAAGAATATAAAGGGAAACAACCGCTGAAAGGAACCCGTATTGCAGGCTCTCTGCACATGACGATTCAGACGGCAGTTCTCATTGAAACTCTGACAGAATTAGGAGCACAGGTTCGGTGGTCATCGTGTAATATTTTTTCTACACAAGATCATGCTGCAGCTGCGATTGCAAAATCAGGTGTTCCAGTGTTTGCTTGGAAGGGAGAAACCGAAGAAGAATATTGGTGGTGTGTTGAGCAGACTCTATTCTTTGAAAACGGAGCGGGCCCAAATATGATTCTCGATGATGGCGGCGATCTAACCATGTATATACATGAAAAGTATCCAAAACTTCTTGAAAACATCAAAGGGGTTTCCGAAGAAACGACTACAGGCGTGAAAGGGCTCGAGAAACTTTTAAAGAAAGGTGAATTAAAAATTCCTGCAATCAATGTTAACGATTCTGTGACTAAATCAAAGTTTGATAATCTTTATGGATGCAGAGAATCTCTTGCAGACGGAATCAAAAGAGCAACCGATATCATGCTTGCAGGTAAGGTTGCTTTGGTTTGTGGTTATGGAGATGTGGGTAAAGGATCCGCTGCTTCTTTAAGAAACTTCGGAGCGCGCGTAATTGTGACTGAAATCGATCCAATTTGTGCGCTACAAGCTGTAATGGAAGGATATCAAGTTCTTCGTGTAGAAGATGTAATTGAGGCGGTTGATATTGTAGTAACTTCGACAGGCAATGATGATATCATCACTCTCGAGCATATGAAGGCAATGAAAGACGGTTCAATTCTCTGTAATATTGGCCACTTCGATACTGAAATTCAAATGGCGCGCCTAAATTCTGAAAAAGGCGTTACCAAATTGGAAATCAAGCCGCAGGTCGATAAATATACGTTTCCTAACGGAAAAGCGATCATTGTTCTAGCGGAAGGACGCTTAGTGAATCTTGGATGCGCAACTGGACACCCATCTTTTGTAATGTCCTGCTCATTCACGAATCAAGTATTGGCCCAAATCGAACTGTGGAATAACAAGTATGAAATAGGCGTATATCGTCTACCCAAGAAATTGGACGAGAAAGTTGCCGCTTTGCATTTGGAACAGTTAGGTGTTCGTCTTACGACGTTGAACGCGAAACAAGCGGAATACATAGGCGTGCCAATCGAAGGACCATATAAACCAGAACATTACCGGTATTAATCGGTAAAGATACGAAACGGGGGCAGATTTTGGCATACGTAGTTACTGAACCTTGCGTAGGGTGTAAGTATACTTACTGTGCCGCTGCCTGCCCCGTTGAAGCGTTTCGGGAAAGCGAGAGCCTTGTTCTGATCGATCCGGACATTTGTATCCATTGTAACGACTGTTTGCGGGAGTGTCCCGCAAACGCGATTTTCCCTGAAGATGAAGTCCCGCCGATCTGGAAAGACTGGATCTTAAAAAATGCGATTGAGTCGAAGTTCTTACCCGTTATTCGTGAGTTGAAACAGCCTTTACTAAAAGAACCGTGCAATACTAAATCACTATGAAGAAAAATTTCCCAGCATATACAAATTCGAAAGCGAAAGAACTGATTACTCTATTACAAGAGCAGATCCTCGTCTTGGACGGTGCAATGGGCACGATGATCCAACGACATAATTTGGATGAGGCGGCGTATAGAGGAGAGCGTTTTGCAACTCATACGTCTTCCTTAAAGGGAAATAATGACCTACTCGTACTTACTAAGCCGGATATAATTGAAAGCATCCATTTGGAATTTTTGCGGTCCGGCGCTAATATAATAGAAACGAACACATTCAATGCGAATAATATTTCTCAAGCGGATTATGCGATGGAATCCATCGTCGACGAACTTAATCGGACGGCCGTTAGGATAGCTAAGTCTGCTATTCAAAAATTCAAATTGCAGGCACCGAATCGCCCGGTTTTCTTAGCCGGTGCATTTGGGCCTACAAATAAGACTCTTTCCCTTTCCCCAGACGTTAATAACCCTGCATTTCGCGCTGTTACCTTCGATGAGTTAGTAGAAACCTTTTACGAACAAGTACGGGCTCTCGTTGAGGAAGGAGTGGATTTGCTCCTTCCGGAAACAAATATCGATACGCTGAATCTTAAAGCTGCGATCGTAGCAATAGAAAATGTATTTGAGGATCTCAAAGTAAGACTTCCGGTCTCTCTTTCCGTGACGATCACTGACGCTTCCGGTCGAACGCTTTCTGGGCAAACAATCGAGGCATTCTATAATTCCGTTTACCATGCAAATCCGTTATCAATCGGAATTAACTGTGCATTAGGCGCAGCTGAAATGAGACCGTATATAGAAGAACTTTCGAGAGTGGCAGATTGTTTTATTAGTTGTTATCCGAATGCGGGACTCCCTAACGCGTTTGGAGGTTATGACCAGACTCCGGAAGAATTCGGAAAATTTTTAGGGGAATTTTCAGCGGCGGGTTGGTTGAATATTGCCGGCGGGTGTTGCGGAACGACTCCTGATCACATCGCCGCAGCGGCAAAAGCCGTCTCCGGTAATCCACCTAGAAAAATACCGACGATCGCGGAATTCACGAGATTGTCCGGATTAGAACCTTTAAACCTTACGCCGGATAAGGGATTTATAATGGTTGGCGAGAGAACGAATGTTACCGGATCGCCAAAGTTTAAAAAACTGATTTTAGATGGAAATTTCGAAGAAGCCGTTGCAGTCGCTTTACAACAGGTAGAAGCCGGTGCAAATATAATAGATATCAATTTTGACGAAGCATTGCTCGACGGCGAAGCTTCAATGACTCAATTCTTAAACTTGATAGCAGTAGAACCGGATATCGCGAAAGTACCTTTCATGGTCGACAGCTCTAAATGGTCTGTATTGGAAGCAGGGTTAAAGTGTATTCAAGGAAAACCGATAGTGAATTCCATCTCTTTGAAAGAAGGGGAGGAAAAATTCATAGCTCAAGCTCGCCAAGTTAGAAGATATGGCGCGGCAGTTATCGTCATGGCCTTTGATGAACAAGGACAGGCGGCCAGTAAAGATGAGAAGGTTAGGATTTGTAAGAGAGCCTATGAATTATTAATTAACGAGGCGGATTATTCTCCGTCAGACATTATTTTCGATCCAAATATTTTAACCGTCGGGACCGGAATAGAAGAACATAATAATTATGCAGTCGATTTTATTGAAGCGATTCGCGAAATTAAAGTAAAATGTCCAGGGGCTAAAGTTAGCGGAGGATTGAGTAATATCTCCTTTTCCTTCCGAGGAAATAATCCTGTTCGGGAAGCAATGCATGCTGCCTTTTTATACCATGCGATTCAAGCAGGCTTAGATATGGCTATTGTAAATGCCGGGATGCTTGCAGTTTACGAGGAGATACCGAAAGATCTATTGGAACTCGTCGAAGACGTACTTTTGAATCGTAGACCTGACTCAACGGAACGATTAATTGATTTTGCGGAAACGGTCAAGGCCGGCGATAAGGTCGATAAAAAAGAAGACGCATGGAGATCCGGTTCCGTTGAACAACGACTTGAGCACGCACTAGTTAAAGGAATTGTTGAATTCATTGAGCAAGATACGGAAGAAGCTAGAGTAAAATACGGACGACCATTGAGTGTCATCGAAGGTCCGATGATGGACGGAATGAGGGTCGTCGGGGATTTATTCGGTTCCGGAAAAATGTTTCTTCCACAAGTCGTAAAAAGCGCTCGCGTTATGAAAAAGGCAGTCGCTTATCTTTTGCCGTTTATGGAGGAGGAAAATAAAAAACAGGCCCAAGTTTCGCAAAAGCTAAAATTTCTGATTGCGACGGTGAAAGGCGATGTTCATGATATCGGCAAAAATATAGTCTCCGTGGTTCTCGCCTGCAATAATTACGATGTAGTAGATTTAGGCGTGATGGTTCCTTGCGAAAAAATTTTAGAGGAAGCTAGAGCACAAAAGGCGGATATAATCGGATTATCCGGCTTGATCACTCCATCTTTAGACGAGATGGTATATGTCGCTTCCGAAATGCAAAGGACCGGTTTTACTGTTCCGTTGCTTATCGGCGGAGCTACTACGAGTTCCGCACATACTGCGGTAAAAATAGCGGAAAAATACGACCATCCGGTTGTTCATGTGATCGACGCTTCTCGAGTCGTAAATGTTGTAGGGAAGTTATTGAATCCGTCGTTGCGCGGCGAATATGTTGAACAGATTAGGTTAGATCAGAAATCTCAGCGCGAGATTTATTTCAATACAAGAAGCGAGCGCAAGTTAGTTTCGATCGAGGAAGCGCGAGAAAACAGATTTGTTTCCGATTGGAATACGACTAGGATTTCAAAACCGAATATCACGGGAATAAAAGTTTTCGATGAGGAGATTTCATTAGAAACTTTGGTTCCATATATTGATTGGTCGCCTTTCTTTCAAGCCTGGGAATTAAAAGGCCGCTTCCCGTCCATATTTGAAAGTGAAATTTACGGAAAGCAGGCGAAAGAGTTATACGACGATGCGCGTAAGCTTTTAGATGATATCGTTAAGAATCGACGTTATAGGGCGAAAGGAGTGATCGGTATTTTTCCCGCCAATAGCGTTGGCGACGATATTGAAGTTTACGAAGATGAAACAAGATCGAAGATTCTTGCTGTTTTTCATACGCTTCGTCAGCAGATTTCAAAGGAAGGCAAAGAGGAGCCGAATTATTGCTTGGCCGATTTCATTGCATCGCAGGAGTCCGGATTAATCGATTATATCGGAGGTTTTGCCGTTACGTCGGGGCATGGAGTCGAAGAATTTGCAAAGATCTTTGACTCAAAATTGGACGACTATAATTCAATTATGGCGAAAGCTTTAGGAGATCGATTAGCGGAAGCATTCGCTGAATATATGCATCTTAAAGTTCGAAAAGAATATTGGGGATATGCTTCTGATGAAAATCTCCCTGTGGAAGATCTTATCCGAGAAAAATACAAAGGCATTCGCCCAGCTGCCGGTTACCCGGCAAGTCCGGACCACACGGAAAAACGTACTCTCTTTGATCTTTTGCAGGTTGAAAAGAACACGGGCATAACCTTGACCGAGCATTTTGCAATGTGGCCGGCGAGTTCGGTAAGTGGGCTGTATTTTGCTCATCCTGAGTCGAAATATTTCGCTGTCGCGAAGATTAATCGTGATCAGATCGAGGATTATGCTAAGCGCAAAAATACAAGTATCGCTGAAATTGAAAAATGGCTTTCACCAAATTTAGCGTACGATCCCAAAGAAGTCGTTCCTACAGTCTAATGAAAAGGAGCGGTTTGATGAGGGTAGAAGTTCCTACACAGATATTAAAGACTCACTCTGAATTTTCGGAAGTTTGCGATCCAGATTCGGAATTCTCATTCCATCCATGGTTAGCATCGGAGATTCGAAAGAGAATTGGAGGATCTGTAGCTTTCCTGAAAGCTAGTGAGTGGGCTTGTGAGGATAACGCCTGTCCAGTAAATGAAACTTGGATTGAGGTTTTTACAGAAGATCGGGGAAAGTTATTAAAGACCATTCGGATTTCGAGGAAGAAGCATCTTATTAGTAAGTTAGATTTAAAACTCTCGTTTGAAAAACAGGGTTTGTAGGAACTACGACGATATATCCTACCCGATAATAGGAAATTGTAGTAACTACGACAAACTCCCCGATCCCATCATTTGGGTAGGTTTGGGGAACTTTCGGAAAAACTGTATTTTACTCCTAACTGTCCTTGGATTTCGGACGTAAGCATACCGTCTGTGGTTGGAAATGGTTGGTGGAGGGGAACGCGAACTAAACCTTCAAAACGTAGATTTCGGGTAGAAACCGAAAACCCTGGGTTAACATAGTATTCATACCCTTGCGGCCAGCCCTTAAACGTGACAGTCGGTTCGACAGGAATTAACGTTTTGTCATTAAAGCGTTTAACCCCCGAAACTTGCAAAAAGAAATCTAATTGATTTTGATTGCTCGCTCCGGAAAAAATCGAATAACTTACTCCGATCGATGATCTAGCAGATTCCGGCACGGCTAACCCTACACCGTTCCCAGCCATTCTCATTCCTAAGCCCATATGGACTCCGGCATGACCGGTAAAATATCCTAGTAATAAATTACCGGCTTGGTTATCTATTCCGCGTGAAATATTTTGATTTGCGCCAGGTAACGGAGTACTTTGGCTTCGCACGTCAGTTAACGCATCAAAAGCTCGGCGTTCTGTCGTTGCTCCTACATACGCCTCACCCGAACCGGGTTTCGGCTGACTTGTGGTCGATAAAGCCATGACGAAAATTTCTTCTTTTCCCAGAGACGGGTATAGGGCAAAAAATTCTCGACGACCTCTACCGGTCTGCGGCGGTTTCGGGAGCAGAGTATTCATTCCCGGAATTGATTCCCAAGTTTGATTTTCTGTTGGAATGAAATCGCTCAAAAGTTTCGCTTCGAATGGGCCTTTAAAAGTAAGCGCGGAGAAGAATAAAACGGGTTTTTCTTCCCCCATACCGCTTTCTTTCTCGTTATTTGCGGCCTTTCGCGAAGACCGTTCAGATGAACTAAAAACACCAAACGAGTCCCAAAGAAGACCCGAATCTGTTTCCCCATAAATCATTGATAACCCAAGAAAAACAGGTAAGAAAAAAATGGTGGCAGACCGGAATATGGGACGAGCTGAGTTCTTTTTTAGAATCTTTCTTCCCATTTACATCCTCTATTAATGATATATGACGAAGGAATCCCTCTTGCCAATGAAAAATCGATTTGAAACGTCGAAAAAAAGGGAACGTCTATGTATCATAGTAAGGAAAAACCGGGATGAAGACAAAAATAAAGAATTTTGGCGAATGCAGAATAGTGAGTCCGGCCGGTTATGAATATTATACACCGGAAGAATCAAAAGCTATTTTCAGAACGGTTTTTGAGAACAGGGAGGATTGGAGGCATTACCTCGAATCTGAAGTGGATTTCTTTGAACAGGCAGGCCCTCGAGAAAAAATTTATTTCGACCCGCAAAATGTAACGGCAGGAATTGTTACCTGCGGAGGGCTCTGCCCGGGTATTAATGATGTAATTCGCGGAATCGTAATGGAATTGACATATCGTTACGGAGTTCGAAGAATTCTCGGTTTTCCATACGGATATCAGGGACTAGTGAAACGCTATGCTCATCGTCCGGTAGAATTGACGCCGGAAAATGTTGCTCATATCGGCGCGGACGGTGGAACTATTCTAGCTTCATCGCGAGGAAATCAGGCTCCCGAAGATATGGTTGATACGCTTGCTCTTTACGGAGTGAAAGTTTTATTCTGCATCGGTGGTGACGGAACATTACGTGGAGCAAAAGAAATCGTTCGAGAAATCGAAAAACGCAATGAAGAAATCTCCGTCATAGGGATTCCCAAGACCATTGATAACGACATTAACTATGTTCAAAAGACATTCGGATTTTCTACGGCATTTTCGAAGGCGATGGAGGCGGTAGAATGTGCCCATGTTGAAGCGAAAGGAGCCCCTAATGGAATCGGGGTCGTAAAACTAATGGGTCGTCATTCCGGATTCATTGCAGTCAATGCAGCTCTCGCGTCTCAGAATGTGAATTATTGTCTGATTCCAGAGGTCGATTTTGATTTGGATGGAAAGGGCGCCTTTCTAGAAATTCTGAAAGATCGAATTTTAAAAAGAAGGCATGCAGTCATCATAGTTGCCGAAGGCGCCGGTCAGAAATTCTTCGGAAGAAATGAAGAAAGGGATGCGTCCGGAAACTTGAAACTCGGTGATATCGGTGTCTTTTTAAAGAATAAAATCATCGAGTATTTTAAAAAAGAGAATATAGAAACCAACGTAAAATACATCGATCCCAGTTATATAATCCGATCCATTCCTGCAAATCCGGAAGATTCTATTTTCTGCGGCTTTCTCGCCCAAAATGCGGTTCACGCAGGCATGGCGGGAAAAACAGATATGGTGATCGGAATTTGGAATAATGTATTCACTCATTTGCCCATTGATCTTGCCATTCAGGAAAGGAAGGTCTTGCAGCCGAATAAGAGCACATTATGGCGGACGCTCCTCGCTTCCACCGGACAGCCTCCTCGGATGATTGCCGGATAGTCATAGTTCCTACAAAACCGACGATGAAATCTTTAATTCAGTCGGACTAAAACAAGAGTATAATCGTCATGGGGGTCAGCTTCTCCCCTGAAGGCATCCGTAGTATCCAAAATCAAATCTTTCAGATTTTCTACGGGCATGTCCCCGTTTCGCTCGATAAGTTTTGCAAGATTTTCTAATCCGTACATTTCCCGGGCTTCATTTGTCGTTTCACTAACTCCGTCGGTATAGAGAACGACCAAATCTCCGGGCTGGTATTCTACTTCGTGCTCCTCAATTTCTGATTCTTTGATTCCGAGGGGCATACCTTTTCCTGAAAGCATTATAACTTTCTTGTCTTTCGCTTTGTATAAAAGTTGCTCGTTGTGCCCTGCGCTGGAGTAACGGATTCTTTTCTTGAGCATATTGATTCGAATCAGCATTACGGTTACGAACATAAAGTATCCTGATTTCTCCTGAATAATACGATTTGCTCCCATTAAACTGATGCTCGTGGATGAATTTCGAGCCACTTCACCCGCGATAATCGTTTTGGAAAATTCCATAAAAAGAGCGGCGGAGATCCCTTTTCCGGAGACATCCGCTATCAGAAGGCTGATTTCGTCCGGGTTATGATAGACAAGATCGTAAAAATCTCCCCCGATTTCTTTGGAAGCCGTATAAGCTGTCTCGATCTCCAACAAATGCATTTTTTTGGGAATGCTTGGCAGCGAATTGAGCTGAATCTGCGAAGCTATTTGCATATCTCGTCGGATTGAAGTCAGTTTTTCTTTTTGATTTTTGACAAGGAGGCTATTATAAGCCTCAGCAATTTGATTCGATATCGTACTTAAGATGGAAAGGTCTTGCGGAGAAAAACTGTCCCCGCTCTTTTTATCCGCTGCGTTTAATATTCCGATAATTTTTCCATCCTGCCTGATCGGTACTGAAACAAAGGATCTTGTTTTATATCGTATGGGATTTAAAAGGTTCGGATCGATATCGGTTTGTCCCTGAACAAGCAAAGGTTTTCCGTCTGAAAGAATCCGATTCAGAATTCCCTGCGACTCGTCCACAAGTTGGGATTCCTCTTCGATTCCAAAACCGACCGATTTAGAAAGCTCGAAAGATTTAGTTCGCGGATTCTGGAAGATTAACGAAACCCTTTCTGCGCCTAGAACGTCGGAAATCGAATGGACGGTCAGGTTTAAAAACTGATCCAACTCGCTGATATTCGAAATAGCCTGGGAAATCTGGTACAAGCAGTCGAGTTCTCTCGCCCTGTCTTTAAGATCTTTGATTAAGCGTCTATTTCGAATTGCAATCGCCGCCAAGTCCGAGAGATATTCTAAAATTTTAATATCTTTCGAAGTAAAATCAGGACGTTCGTTCGAATTGACGGCTTCTAATACCCCTTGAATCTCTCCCTGAGTTTTCATAGGAACGCAAATTAGATTCCGAGTCGTAAATCCGACCGCTTGATCGATATTTCTATAAATACGAGGGTCATTAGCCGCATCGTTCGTAATCACGGGTTCCAAACTTTCTAGAACCATGCCGGCAATTCCCTTACCTCTAGGAACCTTCAATTCGGTAAGAGATTCCCCTTTGTCGCCCTTGGCAATTTGAAATACTAAGCAATCTTCTTCCTTATCGTACAGTAACAAGGAGCATCCCTCGGTATTTAAAACGTCTTTGGTAGTTTCTATGATAATTCCGAGCAACTCCTCCAAATTATCGGTGGAGTTGATGCGGGCGGTGATATCGGAAATTAAGGAAAGAGAGAGCTGCTTAAAACTCATGAGGCTAGTTCAGTGACTTCGCAAAAATAAGGGTTCTGGCTTCGGAGAAATTGTATTTCAGCCTAAAGCTCTGCTTTGTCAAGGAGATTCGGGAACTTTCCGGCACGCAGATCGAAGTTGAGGAAATTTATCACTCTATCAACGATCCGATTCCTTGGTCGGTGAAAATTTCGATGAGAATCGAATGCGGCACTCTTCCATCTATAATATGAGTTCTGCGGACTCCATGGTCGATTGCGGAAAGGCAACATTCGACTTTCGGGATCATACCGCCCGTTATTTCTCCTTTCCGAATATAATCTTTTACCAACGCTTTATTTAGGCCGGTTACGAGTTTTCCATCGATTAAAATTCCGCTAGTGTCGGTGAGAAGAATTAGCTTTTCAGCTTTGAGAGCCCCGGCAAGTTCGCCGGCGAAAGTATCCGCATTAATATTTAACGATTCTCCTCGGGTCGATTCTGCCACGGGGGAAATCACAGGAATGAACCCTTTTTCCTGGAGAGATAGTACGACTGTCGGGTCGATCTTGTCTATTTTACCGACCAATCCCACATCGACTAATTGAGGAACCGCTCCTTCTACCTCGATTTCAATTTTTGTTTTGGAAGCCTCCGCCAGGTTGCCGTCTTTTCCTGAAAGTCCAACGGCGTTTCCTCCTTCGGCGTTGATCATCGAAACAATCTGTTTATTCACTTTTCCGGTTAGAACCATTTCCACGACGTCCATCGTCTCGGCGTTGGTTACTCGATGGCCGTGAACAAACTCGGTCGGAATATGAAGCGAGTCTAAAAGTCTATTGATCTCCGGCCCGCCACCATGAACGATCACTGGATGAATTCCTACGTATTTGAGCAGGACTATATCCTTCGCAAACGATTCTTTCAAATCCGCTTTTGCCATAGCCGCGCCGCCATATTTAATCACGACGGTCTTCCCCGAGTATTTTGTGATGTAAGGAAGGGCTTCAAGAATATGGTTGACCCGCTCGAAAGATTGTTCCATACCAAACAGGGAAATCGCTCCGCCTCTCCCTGTCGATTCGGAAATACGGGAAAGCTTCTTCTCTATCGATCGATCTTTTTAAAACCGGTAAGCATTTGTTAAAAAATCCTTTAGAATTCGGTTCCATTTTAGTTACAGGCGGCAGCGGAGGATTAGGGCGAGCCTTAGTTCGAAATTTTACTGCCGCCGGCTTCTCGGTCTGGAATTGGGATAAGAATCCCCCGGCAAAAATCGAGTCGGGAGAATCTTTCGTTTCCATAGATCTACTTTCCGCCGTTCGAGTGAAGGAAGAATGTAGATCGTTGGTGGAAAATCTGACTTCTCCCGGACAAGAACGTCGCTTAACAGGATTTGTACATTGCGCCGGGTACGGCGGGCCATATCATAAAATTACGGAAGTCACATTAGAAGAATGGGATGCGATATTTTCGGTTAACCTTCGTTCGGCTTTTCAAATTACGCAGACGCTTTTACCGATCTTATCGACTCAAAAATTCGGCCGTTTGATTTATATCGCCTCGTCCCTTTCGATCAAAGGGAGAGCTTTGTCGGTCGCTTATTCCGCATCGAAGCATGGCTTAGCCGGTTTCGTAAAATCCATAGCTGCGGAATGGGGAGAATTCGGAATCACTGCCAACGCTATCAGTCCCGGATATATAGAAACAAAAATGGGAATCCGGGAAGATCAGGTAGATGATCATCGGGAAAAAATACTCTCTATGACTCCGACAAAAACGATTGCGAGTCCCGAAGAGATAGCGCGAGTCGCTTCCTTTTTACTTTCGGACGACTCTCGTTATATTAACGGAGCCAATTGGGCTGTGGACGGAGGGATCACCGCGATTTAATTGTCTTTGCAGCGACTCCGTTTTTTTTCTTCTTTGATTCCACTTTGCTTATCGAATTTAGCGCCGGTTTGGAAGATAAGAATATTTCTCGCAAGGATAAAGCGGTTTCGTCGACTTTATCGTTTATCCAAAATTCGTTAGACGACGGTTTTTTATCAAATTGAATTTTACGCTTCAGAATTGCTCCGCGTCTTGCGATTAAAAGTTCGGCTTTCTCTCCAGGTTTATAGTTCTTTAATAAATCCTTGAAATTATTGGGTAGGACTCGTAATCCATCGATGGAAATCCATTCGTCACCCGTGCTTAGATCGGAATTTTTGATTGATTTGGAAAGGTTGATCTTATTAAGAATCAACCTTCCTTTTTCTTCCCTTGCTCTAAAACCGGGTTCCAACTTAGGCTGCGAAGAAGTCCTTTCAATTCCGATTTTAGCCAGGTATTTCTCGATCGGTATTCTTTTCGGTTCGACTATATAAGAGTCGAATTCGAGTTTCAAATCCACGCCTACGGCTTTCTTTGCCGCTTGAAAAAACTCGGCTTTAGTGAATCCGCGCCTCTTCTCCAAATAATAGCTTTTATACAATTCCCGCATGACGTCCAGCAATGACTTCTCCCCTCCGGTTTCTGCGAGAATGAATAACTGAAAGCTCAATGATAGAATTGCTCCTTTCGTATAATACGAGATCCCGGTGTTTCCGAAATTCGGATCAAGGGGGCGATTATAATATTTAGTCCATGCGGTAAAGCTGGAGTCTTCCAAACTCATCCAGCCTTCGCCTTCGGAATCCTCCAACTCTCGAATGTCCTTCCAGAGCTTGTTCAGATATTGCTGAGGATTATATATTTCGCATAATAAAAGAAAATAAGCGTCAAAGAAGCTGGTAATTCCTTCCGCAATCCAGAGTTCCTTAGTTAGATTGGGTTTTTGGTAATCGAACGGTCCCAATGCGATGGGCCGAATCCGTTTTACGTTCCAATGATGAAAATATTCGTGGGAAAGAAGCTCGATTAAAGTTCGATAGTTTTCTCCCGAAAATGCGCCGAGGGGATCGAACTGGTTTACGCTACAATTAAGATGTTCCAATCCTCCATAAAGGTTTTCCGTCATATCAAGTATGAATAAATAATACGAATTTTCGGTGCCTCCCATGCATCGAATTTGCGTATCCACGATTTTGGAAAGATCAACGGCTATTTTTCGTTTTTCCGCGCTCGAGACATGTCCCAGAACGACAAGATCGAAGCTACAGGATTGCGCTTCGAAACGGATTTCTTTTTCGTTAGTCAGAAGAATCGGGCTATCGAATAGTTCGTCGATATTTGAAGCCTTCCAAGTTAACTTCGCGTTCTCTTTTCGCTTCAATCCTGTATGACAGTGCTTGAACGGCGAAAGGGATTTCCAGGAAACTTCCACTTCGGAATTCAATAAGTCTTTGCAGTATAGAAATGTTGCGGGCGGATGAATTAAAATAAACTCATTGGCGAAATAATTCGTGCGAACCGTATGTTCAAAGCCGAATACTAAATACGAAATGCGAAACGTTTCGCCTTTGGAATATACTTTCCAAGTATCCAAATCCGTTTGCTCTATGGTCCATCCCGATTTAGGATTTACTAAACGTACTTTATGAATGGATTTCGCATAATCTCTAATTTTATACGACCCAGGGGACCAGGTAGGAATGGAAAGAAAGGTTTCTTTCTTCTTCGGGTGGACCTCCATTTCCACCTGTAGGTAATGTTGATGTGGTAGATAAGTGTCTAGAGAATACTTAATTCCCACGTTAGGCTCGCGCCGCCTTTAAAATTTCATCTAGAGTCTCGGAAACTGTTTTAGTAGGGTCCACCTTTCTCCAAACTTTTTTAATGGTACCGTCGGGGCCTACAAGGAACGTATCTCTAGACAATCCTTTGAATACGCGGCCTTGCCATTCCTGGTCTCCATAAACTCCTAACTGTCCGCTCAAAGTTTGGTGAGGATCGGATAGAAGAGGAAAACTTATATTGAATTTGTTAATGAAATTCTGATGACTATCCAAGGAGTCGGAACTGATTCCGAAAACTTTTGCGCCCGCTTTCCGAAAGTCTTCCAAATGATCTCGATAGGAACAGGCCTGTTTGGTGCAGCCGGGAGTGTCGTCTTTGGGGTAGAAATACAACAAGGTCCAGGAACCCTCGGCGTCCTTCGGTAAATGAACTGTGCCACCGGTACTACTTTCTAAGCTTACATCCGGCAATTTCTTGCCTTCCCATTTGTCCACCATGAGCGTCTTCCTCCTCTTCTCAGGATAGTTGTACTAAATTTCCCGTTGGGGAAAAGGAAAAAATTGCCGTAAAAAACTTGAATTATCATGCTTTTGCTCATCAAATAGATTACCTCGTTCCGGAACGCCAGGGTGGCCGAAACATACATGCCCCGTCTTTTGGAAAGGTCTTTAACAGAAATCCCTTCCGGGAATAGGAATATAAACTTAACGCATGTCGCTTAAACAGAAGACGAATGTTCAAATTTCGATTTTTTCTTGGTTTCTCTCTCTTTCCTTAATTTTCTGTCTTCCTTTGATCGCCGAGGAGACCATATCGGCATCGCATTGGAAAGATATAGATCTCAAACGACTTGATTGGTACTCTTTAGAAGGGTTTCTTCCCGAACATAAAAACGGATTCGACGAATCTTCCAATAAAGTCAGGAAGATCGAATCTTTTCCCATCGTTTTGAATGCGATTTATGATAGTCCGATTTCCACCGGGACGAAGGAATTTACTCTTCAGACCCGTTTCACGTTGCAGGAAGATCCAAAGCAACTTTCCTTCATCGAACCGATTTCACTCTTCATCAATTCCATAGGGGAAAATTGGGAAATTTTTCTGAACGGGCATTTGCTAAAAAGCGAAGTTCATTTGGCTCCCGACGGACGGATAGATCGGAGAAGAACGATTCGTCAACTTCGATTGCCCTTGGATTCCAGTCTATTAAGACAGGGGACGAATATTTTAGTATTTCGTTTAATCGGCGACGCGCCGGCAGTCTCCCTTCCTGAACTTTTAGCTCCGCGAAATCCGGATCTGGGTTTTTACGTGGACGGCGATTATTCGATAAACAAAAGCGCTGATTTTACGCGAGAGGCAGGTGTCTTATTAAATCTAAGTTTAAATACGATATACGTTTTTTTCGGTTTATATCATTTGTTGATTTTTTCGAAACGGACCACGGATAAATACAATCTTTATTTCGGCGTCTTTTCAATCGCGATGGCGCTTTATTCTCTCTGTCGCTCTTCTCTTTCCTTCGAAGTTATTGCCGATACTGCCATTATAACAAGGTTAGAATACGGATCCGTTGCTTTATTGGCCTCCTTGTTTCTACTTTTCCTGCATGATTATTTTTACGGGCGAGCTCTTCCCAATCTTCCGATCCTGATAATTGCAGGTTGGAGTTTCGTGATTTTCTTCTTCTCCTTATTGGCGCCGTTTCGGTACCTCATGACAAGCCTGCGTCTTTGGCAATTTTCAATGGTACCCACGTTGGCATATCTTTTGTATTTCATCGGGAAGGCGGTGTATCTGCGTAAGAAAGACGCTTCTTTAATGGCAATCAGTATGTTCGTCATCGTATTTATTGCGGTCTACGATATACTCGATTCGGTTTTCTTCCAGCTTGGAATTCGGTTTACGCAATTCGCATATCTTTTATTCGTAATATCCTTAACGACAATTTTAGCGAATCGTTTCATCGAACTATATAAGCAGTCCGAAGATTTAAACATAGAACTCAGTCATCAAAAGCTGGAATTGGCCAGACAAAAAAACGCTTTTTTTCGATTTGTGCCTATGCAATTCTTAAGTGTGCTTGGAAAAGATTCCGCAGTGGACGTGAATTTGGGAGACTCCGCTCTTCGAGAAATGAGCGTGTTGTTTACCGATATTCGGTCTTTCACAACGATCTCGGAAAAAATGACTCCTGAGGAAAATTTCCGATTTATCAACGGCTATTTGGCTAGCATGGAGCCTCTGATTCAAAAATACGACGGCTTCGTGGATAAGTTTATGGGGGATGCGATTTTGGCGCTTTTCTCCGCAGAACGAGCTGTTCAGTCTCCGGACCAATGGGAAGGTAAGTCTGCTGCGGACCGTGCCGTATATGCTGCGATCGCGATGAAGAAACGGATTCGCGAACTGGATGTAGAAGTTAAGGGAGGACATCTAAAGGGAGTAAGAATCGGAATAGGAATCAACACAGGCAATCTAATGTTGGGAACCGTAGGTTCTTCCGACAGATTAGATACGACCGTGATAGGCGACACGGTAAACGTGGCCTCTCGATTGGAGAGTCTTACGAGCTTGTATAAGGCCGACATTCTAATAACCCAACATACATTAGCTAGCTTAACAATTTCGGACGATGTTGCAATTCGCGAAGTGGATTCCGTTGTCGTGAAGGGCAAAAGCCAGCCCATCATTATTTACGAAGTTTATGAGGCCGACGATCCGCATATTCGCAAACTTAAGGAAGCTACATTACCGTTAGTATCGCGCGGGATTATATTATATAAAGTCGGTAATTTTAAAGATGCGTTAGTAAACTTCGAGCAAGCTTTGAAGGTTTTTCCCGAAGATATAGTCGCAATATTGTATCGTAAACGCTGCCAAGAATATATAGAAACACCACCGCTCGGAAATTGGGTCGGCGTACAACATCTGCTGGAAAAATAGGCGTTTTTTCGCTTTCCTGCGGGAAGGCGATGCTCGAATCTATCCTCGATGATTTCTTACACAGTTTACAAACTAGTTCATATTCTCGGAATCTTATTTTTGTTTTTGGCGTTCGGCGGGATTGCGCTGCATGCAATTGGGGGAGGTACGAAGGAGAACGCGCAAAAAAAATTGATTGCGATTACCCACGGAATCGGGCTTTTCTTAATTTTGCTCGGCGGGTTCGGTATGCTGGCACGATTAGGGATCATTTGGCCATGGCCCGGTTGGATCATTGCGAAATTCTTGTTTTGGTTACTGTTTGGCGGATTACTGACTCTATTCTATAAAAAGCCTTCCTTTGCAAAGTTTTTATGGTTCGCTCTTCCGTTCCTTGGAGCAATCGTCGGTTACATCGCTCTATATAAACCCTTCTAAACTAATCCATGTTCGCTTAACTATGTAACTCGACCGCATAGTTAAGCCTTCCTAGTTGACAAGAAGCGGTTCCATCAGTGAGAATAGACTCCGAGGAAATCCATGGTAAAACCGACCGCTTCTAAAACAAAGAAAACAAGTTCTTCTTCAAAGAAGGAACGTACAATTAAGCCTATTCAGGATTTCCTAGGTTCGCGGAATCTCCCTGCTCCGGTCGATCGACTTGAAGATGTGCGTAAACGAGCGAGAAGATTTAGGGAAAGAATTCTTTCCGGCCCGCAAGTTATCTTTTATAAATCCTATGATTTGATCAAAGTTCCTTATCCTACTAAGTACGGTCTCTTAAATGCGTTTGCACTTCCTACTCCGCTGATGCATATAGTAAATCGTCTTTTCATTGTGCAATATAAAACGTTGGAAAGAGTTAAAACTCTCTTATTCTCTCCTTCGGACCTTGATGGAAATTCCGAAACGCCTTTCTTTAAACGATTTGCCGAAAGCTTCGGTCCGTTTAAAGACTTCGGAAAGAAAATCGTTGCTCCTATCTTGAATACCGTAGAGGAATGTCTTGCAGACTCCGGGATTGCTCCGTCGCAGGTGGATTATATTTCTTACGATCATTTGCATACCCAGGATTTGCGGAAATGGTTAGGCGCGAACGGGCAGCCCGGATATTTTCCCAATGCGAAACTTTTAGTTATGCGGGAAGAATGGAATTCAATTCAAGGACTCTTACCGCCGCAAGCAGACTGGTATTGTCCGAACGGTTCGGGAGGAATTTCCATGAATCGAATCGTTCTTTTGGATTCGGATGTTGAATTGGGCGGAGGAGTTGCTCTTATCAAAACTCCCGGGCATACTTACGGAAATCATAGTTTGGTCGCTCACACTCCGGAAGGCATTTTCGTTTCGAGCGAAAACGGCGTTTCCGCCGATAGCTATGCTCCGACCAAATCTCGCATTCCGGGCGTTCGTAAATATGCAAAGACAACCGGCATGGAAGTCATTCTAAATGGGAATACTTTGGAGATCGGACTTGATCAATATATTTCCATGGTATTAGAAAAAGAAATCGCAGGAGCATCCTCGAGAAATCCCGATTTTTATAATGTGGTTCCATCCTCGGAAATGGCGGGATTTTGGCTCTTCCCGGGCACGAATCCTACGTTCTCGTTCGGTCGACTCCAATTCGGCGATCCGATTCGGTCCGACGTTTAAAGTTAACGAATCGAGGAATTAGTCTTGATTTTGCAGTCGTACTGAAATCAAGGCATATAAGGAAAAATGCATGAAAATATTAATTACCGGCGCTAGCGGCGGATTGGGACAAAAACTCGCCGAAGATTCCTTTGCGAGAGGGCATGAAATCTTTCTAACTGATATTAACGAAAAAGCGTTAAACGCGTTTGCGTCGAAATGGAAAGCGGAGAGAAACAGGGTTATTACCTCGAAATTGGATATCAGTTCCGCTGCGGATTGGAAGAAGGTTATGAATCTCCTGTATAAAAAATGGGAGCGATTGGATATTCTGATGAATGTTGCCGGTTATTTGCTCCCGGGTTATATCTACGAAACTCAACCGAAGGATATCGACCGACATATCGACATCAATTCAAAAGGATTAATGTACGGAACAAGGGAAGCGTCTCTACGTATGATCGATCAGGGGGGAGGTCATATCATCAATATCGCTTCGCTTGCAGGGGTCGTTCCTATCTCGGGGCTGACGCTTTATAGTGCCTCGAAATTTGCCGTGCGAGGGTTTTCTCTAGCGGCCGCGGAAGAACTCAGGCCGAAAAACGTGTTCGTAACGACGGTATGTCCTGACGCGATAAAAACTCCAATGCTTGATTTACAAAAGGATTACGAATCGGCTTCCTTGACCTTCTCCGGAAATCGATATTTGGCCGTGGAGGACGTTTCGAATATCATCTTTCAAAAAGTAATTCCTAATAAACCTTTAGAAATTCTTCTTCCTAGTTCAAGAGGGTTTCTTGCCAAGTTAGTAGCGTTCTTTCCGTTTCTCGGCATTATGTTAGGACCGGCTCTTAGAAGCAAAGGCAAGAAAAAACAAGCCGTATATACGGTCTAAGTTCTTGAATTTTTCTGCGTATTTCGATTTAGCCGGGGTCACAGTCTTCGCCATTTCAGGAGCGCTGGCCGCTTCGGAAAAGAAAGGCCATCACAATGATGCGTTTACCGTTTTCTTTACCGGTTTTATCACTGCAATCGGAGGGGGAACTCTAAGAGATATAACGCTCGGGAATTATCCGGTATCTTGGGTTCGGGATTCCAACGTTCTTTGGGCGATTTTCGCGGGTTTCTTAATAACGATCATTTTCACTCGCTTTCTAGTGCGGTATCGGAGTTGGATTTTTATTTTTGATACTGTAGGAATTAGCATCTATACGGTTATCGGAACCAAAATCTCCCTTTCGTACGGAGTGAATCCGTTTGCAGCTTCCATCCTTGGAATGATTTCCGCCGTTTTCGGCGGGGTAATTCGAGATACTCTCATCAATGAAGTACCTTTGATTTTTCGCCGAGAAATTTATGCTACAGCCTGTCTAGCAGGGTCGATACTCTACATTTTGTTGAGTAAAGCTGACGTAAACGTCGATCTAAATACCGGGCTTTCCGCAGCGCTAATCATTTTTATTCGAATTATTGCGGTTCGATACAATCTCGCCTTGCCCAAATTTCGTCTGCCGGAATAGAAATCAGTCTAATAGAGCGTCTCCAAATAACTTCGAATAGATCGG
Source organism: Leptospira fainei serovar Hurstbridge str. BUT 6 (assembly GCF_000306235.2). Lineage (NCBI taxonomy): Bacteria > Pseudomonadati > Spirochaetota > Leptospiria > Leptospirales > Leptospiraceae > Leptospira > Leptospira fainei. The sequence goes on along the minus strand of NZ_AKWZ02000011.1, from coordinate 170,824 downwards.
TAAAAGCATGCACGGAATTAATTCACGCAGATGGGTTCTAACGATTTTATTTATATGTATCGTATTCTTGGGATTTCTAAAGCCCAAGGACGGGGGAATTCCTTATTCTGAATATTTCAAATCTCTAAACCTAGAACTTAAACAACGCGGGCCCGGTAAACCCGTCGTTTTACTGGATTTAGATCGTCTTGATTCGAACTTGAAACTTCTAAAGGAAAAGTTACGACCTCCTCTTAAATATAGAATCGTGGTAAAGTCCTTACCGTCCCTTGATTTACTGCGGTATATAGTCCGAGCGACGGATAGTAATCGTCTGATGGTTTTTCATTCGGAAGATATCGTCATGTTGCTGAAGGATCCTGAATTTCGTAAATTCGATATTCTCTTAGGCAAGCCGATGCCGGCCTTGGCCTTGGCGCAAATCTTTCATAAAACCTCCAAGGCAGAAGTAGAGAAGATTCATTGGTTAGTGGACACGGAGGATCGAGCAATTCAATATCTCGAGTTCGCTAAAAAAGAAAAGTGCAAACTTGACTTAAATTTGGAAATCGATATCGGATTGCATCGAGGCGGTTTTCCGAATCCGGAATCGATAGACGGAGTTCTGCGGTTGATTTCTGCCAATCCTGAACATCTGACCTTTTCCGGGTTTATGGGATATGAACCTCATGTCGCTTCGGCCCCGACGGTTTTAGGGAACAAGATTAGCGGAATGGAAGATGCTCTAAGGCGATCATTGGAGCAGTATTCTTCTTTTATGAAGTTGGGGAAAAATAACCATTCTCGATTATTCGAGAGAGATCTTATTTTTAACGGAGGAGGAAGTAAAACGTATCGATTCTATCAAAATCATATCGGAATCGTAAACGATGTTTCGGTCGGTTCCGCTCTTGTAAAGCCGACGGACTTTGATGTGGATAGCCTTGAAGACCATGCGCCCGCCGTGTTTATCGCGACTCCGGTATTGAAAAGGTTGGAAGGGACTACGATTCCTTTTTTGGAATCGATTTCCTTTCTTTTTCCTATATGGGACCCGAATTTACAGGTCACTTATTTTACGTACGGGGGAGCCTTTCTAGCAAAGAAAGAGTCTCCGAAAGGTCTTCAAGATAATTCTCTTTTCGGCGCGAGCACGAATCAAGGAATATTAAACGGATCGAAAGCGACGAATCTTTATCCGGACGATCACGTTTTTTTCCGCCCGACCCAAAGCGAAAAGGTTATGGCAGAAATGGGAGAAATTCATCTGGTGCGCAATGGGAAATTGACGGGCATTTGGAAATGCTTTCTAAATTAAATTCGAAAGCAAAGTCGCTTACAAACGGTATAAAAGCAGGATATGCATCGACAGAAATCGGAATAACCGCAGTTGAAACTCTTGCTCAAATTTATCTTTTAGAATTTTACGTTTTGGTCGTAGGCCTAAGGCCTTCACTCTTCGGAATTGCAATGTTGTTCGCGATTCTCTGGGACGCAATCAGCGATCCTTTGATGGGTGCGATTTCGGATCGAACCGATTCGAAAATGGGAAGAAGAAGACCTTATATTATCGGAGGCGGTCTGCTTCTCGGGGTAAGCGTGTATTTTCTATTCACTCCGCCCGTCATCGAATCCCAGATCGGGAAGTTTTTTTATCTGCTCGGAATGTATTCTCTTGTAAACACGTTTATGACGGTTTTAGCTGTGCCACATATCGCTTTGGGTGGAGAACTTTCCTTTGAGAGGGAGGAAAGAAATAAAATTTTCGGCTGGAGATTGTTTTTTGCAAATTTAGGTCTTTTGTCGGGTTTACTTTTACCGGCAATTTTTATAGGAACCGGAAGCGGTCTTTTTTTATCTCGGAGTTTTTCCTCTATGGCCGTGGGAGTTACGTTGGTTCTTACCGCCTTACTTGCATTCGGTGTGACTGAAGGCAGAGACATCCCCCTCGAGAATTTGCGCTTGAAAAAAAACCGGAGAACGGGATTTTTTCATTCATTCTCGTCCGTGATAAAGAACGGTTTCTTTCTTCCTCTCCTCTTCGCTTTCATAATCGCAGCATTGGCAAGAACTTTAAACTCTTCAATCGGTTTATTATATTATAAACAACGACTTCTTCTGGAAGACTCGCAGGTCGTTATCCGTATTTTAATGCCTTTTGTCTTCTTTCTACTCGTTTCTATCCCCTTTTGGCTTTTCTTAGCTAAGAGATACGGGAAAAAGCGTCCCGCCTTTTGGGGGAGTCTCGGTCTGGGAGTTATGACGGTCGTTGCATATCCGTTGTTTCCGCAAGGCTCTTATACCGCTCCGTTAATCGCAGCATTTGTGGGAGGCATTTGCGCGGGCTCGATTCTACTCTTCGATTCGTTAGTCGCAGACGTAGTCGATTACGATGAACTGATTACCGGCGACAAAAAGGAGGGAGTATATTTCGGATTTTGGAAAATGGCAACCAAAGTTGTAAGAGCGGTAGGCCTTGCATTTTTAGGTTTCGTTTTAGAGGCGATCGGATATCGAGAAGGAGCTGCGACACAAGCCCCGGAACTAGGATGGCGGTTGACAATATTATTCGGGCCGGTCGTCGGAGCGTTTTTTATTTTAGGGGCGCTTATTTTTGCAAGAATGCCTTTAGTGGATTCTAAGCACAAGCGGATCCAAACTTTGTTGGTTCAAAGACGCGCATTTAGAATGAAGATGGAACAGAGAAGGAAAGTTTTCTCGGAGAATGATCGGTCTCGTCCGAATTGAAACGGAGGTTTATAAAATGAATTTTGAATTTATTCTATAAACCTCCGGAAATCAAAAATTTATTTTCTGTATTTCTTTCTAATTTCCTTTAAGGCGTCCTGAATGTGTTTTTGACGGACTTGTGGACGAAGATTTTTTCGAATCGGCAGATAACTTTCGGTTGTGGCCAGGCTCTTATGGCCTAAAAAGTCTCTGATTTCCTCCAATGTTTTTCCTTCCGCAAGCTGATGAACGGCTCGGCTATGTCGAAGCGTAAATAACGTTACGATCGTCTTGATTCCGGCTTCTTTTGCCAAATCGCCGATTAATCTTTCCACGTTCCGCGACGTTAAAGGTTTTCCCTGGAATTTGCCCGGAAAAAGATGGGATCCTTTCTCGGTGCCGACTTCTTTTTCGAACCGCTTTAGGATTTTTAAGAGATCATTGTCTAAGATCACTGTCCTTTTTTGAGTAGGGACAGGCGAGTCGACGTATAGAGATTTCTTATTCAAATCGAACTGGCCCCATTTTAAGCGAACGATTTCTCCAACGCGGAGTCCTTCATAGTAAGCGAGTCCGACTAATAGATGAGAACGGGGCGACAATGCCGAGGCTTCCAATAACGCTGACATTTCCTTTACCGTAAGAACTTTCGGCGTTTTATATTCGCGTGCCGGGCGTCTAAAATCGTCGAAAACGTCCATATTCAAGACTTCTTCAAAGAACATTTTGAGCGAGCTGATATTAATCTGTATCGTTGATGAAGACACTTTTCTTTTTTTTAAGTGTTCTATATATTTCTCAATATCTTTAGTGACGACTTTCTCCGCCGGCTTATCGGCAAAAAGAAGAAAATCCAAATTGTATCTTAAATATGTATATTCAGTAGCTTTCTTATAGTTCCTCTGCCGGATCAATTTTACGAGTTTCTCGAAAGAAGCTTTGTTCTTCTTCGGGATTTCTGTATCTAACATGCGCGACCTCTAGTTTTTTCTTTATCATGGTATTCGGGAATCCGCTCCCTTTTGATCATCGCCACAGGGTATTCTATATTTTTAAAACACGTTCCTATTCTTTACTTATCCGCATTAAAAGCGAATGAGCATGAACAAGGCCGTTAAACGAACATTTCAAGAAGTTCAAAATCTCGTAAAGTGATTTCTTATTTCCTAGATTCGTTTGTGTTTTGAGTTGTTAAAGTAAAGGCAAATCGCTCGAGATAGATCAGAGCCATCCGGATTTGCGTAGGATTTCTTCGCACACATCTTCTATTTTGCGTTCATCTAGAGCAATTTGAAAATCTGAATGTGCGCGATAATGTGGTAACCGCGATTCCAATACGGTTTTATAGGAAATTACCGAGCTAAGAGGAGGACGAGTCGAATCATTCTGAATTTTTTCCACCAAATATGCAGTCGGACGGGATAAAGAAACTACGATTGAATCTTTGCGTAGAAGCTGAATTTTTCTTTCGCTCGGAATCTCTTTTCCGCTTGTATCAAGATCGAAGAGTATTCCTCCACCGCAGTCTAAAATTAAACCTTGGGAACCGGATAATTTCGTTAAGATTTTGTATTCTAAATCTCGGAAGGGTTTCCAATCACCGGAGTTTGCTTTGATGAAATCCGGAATCGAAATTCCTCCCGTTTCGTAAACGGCAATCATATCCGTTGAAATAGCGGGCCTGCCTGTTAACTTCGCAAGCTTCCTAGAAATTTTCGACTTTCCGACCCCTCTAGGGCCGATCAACGCAAGGTTTTTCAAACAGCGACAAGCTCCGCAAGATGCCTCGCGATCTCAGGAAGTAGGGTATAGTACATTTGTAGATCACTATCCGTTACTCCCGCTACTTTGAGGGCTTGCGGGGAGAGTGGCGTGCGTAAGCCGCCTATGTCAATTCCCATTCCGCTTAAAATTACGACACAATGGGCGATATGAACGACCGAAACTAGTTCGGGAAATTTCACAGCTTTTTCGGGTTCAGTATAGAAATTAGCGACTTCCACCAATTCTTCCGGAAAATTCCATTTTGTTAAAAGCTTCGCTCCGGCTTCTTCGTGAGTGTACCCGAAATATTTTCTTTCAAGGTCTTTGTAAGGTCCTTCGTACGATTGAAGCTCGGCTCTCAATTGTAGGATGATCGACGGAAAGAACTCGGCTAAGATTACTTTTCCGATGTTGTGAAGGAGCCCTGCGGTAAAGGCGACATCCTTATCGAACTTCAACTTTTTCTGAACGGTGATTCTCATTGCAAGTTCTGCGACGGTTAAAGAATGCATCCAGTTTGATTCGCCGTCTACCTGGTACCCTTTCAGATCTTTCTTTAAAATACCTTTGGCTTCGGTTAAGAGAATCATTTCTCGGACCGTTTTGATCCCTAATGTCATAAGGGATTCCTGCACCGTTTTAACCGGTTTGGTCGGTCTGTAGTATGCGGAGTTGGAAAGTTTGATAACGGCGGCCGTTAAACCGGGATCTTTGGAGATTTCTTTCGCTAAGTCGGCAATGACGACATCCGGACGATTCACCATCTCCATTACTTTGCTTACTACCGAAGAGATTTTCGGGAGTTGTGCTTCATTTTCGAAGAGCTGGTCTATTTTTTCCTTCATTTCCGCCTACCTGACCTTGTAGAGGTACTTCTCGAATCCGCCTTTTTTCAGGAGAATCCGTCCGTCGTCTAAATATAAACTGATTGTTCGTCCTTCGTGCCCGGAAACATCTTCGACGAGTAAGGTGATTTTTTCCTTCTCCAGAAATTCGCGAGCCACGGAAATGTTCAGTTCTCCTATATTCTGCAGAAAACTGGAATTCATTCCCTTAAACATGGATGCGCCGCCGAACAGCCGGGCATGATATTCGCCCTTGGAGCATCCGAGTTCCGTCATTTTTTTTACCAATTCAGGTAGAGCGGTGTCGGCATATTTGTAGGGATTTTTCGCGGAATCTTTTCCGGTCGGATCCTTGGACAACATGATATGCGCCATGGCTCCGACCTTTTTGTCCGGAGAATAGAAAACCACTCCGATACAGGAGCCTAATGTAGTACGAATGACAGAAGGAGATTGTCCTCCTTGTAAATCCGCAATTCCAACGTTGATGATTTTTACGTCCTTGTTGAGCATAATGAAGGTTTTGTTTTTCTCTGCCGAAAGCTTTCGAAAACGGCGTTCAGTTTGCCGCCCCTGTAGAATCCTTCAAATCATTTTTAGAACGGGACAAATTGCATCCCTTTCTTTATTTCAAGAGACGGAGAAAAGGGTAAAAAACACGTCAGAAATCTCCGGTCTGGCTGAAAAATTGAGTTTCATCTCTTGTTGACCGGACGAAACTATCCGGAGAAAGAAATGGAATCAAATTCTCCCTTACAAACCGCCGAATCTATCGAACCGATTCGAACCTTTGACCTAGACGGATCCGCGATCACGATTTTGGGTACGGCGCATATCAGTCAAAAAAGCATAGCAGAAGTCTCTCGAATCGTTTCCGAAAAAAAACCGGACGTCATTTGTGTGGAACTTTGCGGCTCTCGAATGAGGTCCGTTAAGGATCCGGACCATTGGAAGAAATTGGATATCTTCAAGGTCTTCAAGGAAAGAAAGATGTGGCTACTTCTTTCCAGCTTAATTCTTTCTTCTTTCCAAAAGAAGATGGGCAACGGAAGCATTCGCCCAGGTGATGAGATGCGCCGAGCCATCGAGGAAGGAGAACGCACGGGAGCCAGAATCTTCCCCGTCGATCGGGAGATCTCCGTCACTTTAAAAAGGGCCTGGTGGAAAGTGGGTTTTTGGGATCGAATGTATCTCTTTTCGGCGCTGGTTACTTCCTTGTTCGTAAAGGAAGAAATTTCTCCCGAAAAGATCGAGGAAATGAAATCCGACGACGTACTAAAGGATTTATTTTCTCAACTACCGTCCCGTTATGAATCCGTAAAAAATGTCATCATAGATGAAAGAGATTCGTATCTTGCCCAACGGATTCGGGAAGCCGCAAAACACGGGAAGAAAATCTTCGCGGTCGTCGGAGCCGGCCACTTAGAAGGAATCATGAAGAATATACAGCGGGATCAATCGCTCGAGCATTTGGATGTCATTCCGAGCAAAGGCTCTTGGGATAAAATCCGTCCTTTCCTATTTCCGACGATCATTCTGACTCTGGTCGCGACATTAGTAATGTTCGGAGGAAAGCAAGCCGGACAGGAATTCATCGTTCGGTGGGTTCTTGTGAAAGGAACGTTAGCCGCAATCGGGGCTCTAATCGCTTTGGCTCATCCCGTTTCGATTCTACTTGCTTTCGTCGCCGCTCCGATAGGAAATTTTAATCCTATTATCAAACCCGGTTGGGTGGCTGCCCTTGCGGAGTCATGGTTGAGGAAACCTCTTGTCGAGGATTTTGAGAAAATAGGAGAAGATTCCGAACGTTTCAAAGGCTATTGGCAGAATAATGTGATTCGAATTTTCTTGGTTTTCATGCTCCCGCAAATCGGTAGCAGCATCGGAACTTTTATCGTCACTGCGGAGTTGTTCAAGAGGCTATCGGAAATATTCACCCGAATTTTCAGCCAAATCATCGGCGGATAAGAAGAGTTATGCGCGGCGCTTGGAAAAATATAGGAGTCCTTATTACGATCGTAGGCGTCGCATTTCTTTTCTTTTACCCGTCCCAGGAAATTTTATCCAAACAGACTGCCAAAGACTTAGTAGTCGCCGAAGACATGGACGGAATGTCCTTACTTCCGTATATTAGTATTTTCAAAGATACTTCGGGAAAAATGACCTTTTCGGATGTGCGCGAAGTGTCCGTAAACGGTCTGTTCAAAACTTTGGAGCAGAATAGTATCGGATATACCGAAGCCGCTATCTGGATTCGGCTCACAGTTTCGAATCCGGTTCCGATTAAGACGGATTGGATATTGGACATTGATTACCCTTTATTGGATTATGTGGACCTATATACCGGCACGACAGGGAACGACCCCGTGAATATGTCTGGCGATATGCGAGGTTTTAGTTCGAGGCAGATAGAATATCGTAATTTCGCCTACGCATTTCAAGAACTCCCTTCGAGTCGTCGCGAAATTTATTTCAGAGTCGTTTCCAAAAGTTCTGTTCTTCTTCCTCTATTGGCGTTTACGCAGAGCCGGTTTACCGAACACGTTTTTTCCGAACAACTTGCACTCGGTTTTTACTACGGCACTATGCTAGTGATGGTCGTTTACAACCTGTTCCTTTTCTTTTCCATTCGGGATCGAAGTTACTTATATTACGTCGTCTATATTTTAAGTTATATTCTCTTTCAGTTCACTCTAAACGGATTATCGTTTCAATACCTTTGGAGAAATTCAACGGTGTGGGCGAACTTTAGTCTTCCTTTTTCTCTCTTTTTGGGATTGTTTACGGCTTCTTTGTTCGGTCGCTCATTTTTAGGAGCGGCAAAATATACTCCAAAAACGGCTCGCATTTACATTTTTCTATTTTGCCTTCAGATACTTGGAATGGTCTCCACGTTGACGCTTCTCGATTACCGGACTTCGATCGTTTCCAGTCTTGTGGTCATGTTCTTAACGCTCGGTTTCCTGATTTTCAACGGAGTACAATGTCTTTTGGCCGGAAGGCGAGAGGCGCGTTATTTTCTGTTAGCTTGGTCGGTCTTTATTTTCTTTAGTTTCATCTTCGGAATAAAATCCTTCGGTCTTCTACCGGATAATTTTCTTACTTTGTACGGAATCCAAATCGGTTCGGTGATGGAAGTCAGTCTATTATCTTTAGGACTCGCGGATCGAATCAAGGGTCTTTCCGACGAGTTAAGTCATCGTGTTCTTGAATTGGATAAAATGAGGATCAACGCCGAGGAATCCGAAGCAAAATATCGGAGTCTATTTGAAGCGGAGGAGGACTTCCTTTTCTCCATCGATCAAAATTGGACGGTCGTCGCTGCGAACCGTTCGGTGGCAAAGCATCTCGGGTATAAGCCGCAGGAAGTTATCGGCAAAAATTTTATGGAGTTGGTGTACAAGTCCGGCGGAATTCAGGATGCGTACAAAAAGCTATACGTCTTGGAAAAATTGGAGGAGCTTTCTTCCGAAGGAAAGCCGGTCCGATTTCTGGCGGAGTTTCTCCAAAAATATCTTAGAGAGCCTAAAGAGCTACAAGTCCAGTTTCAAGTCTTGGAATACGAAGGCCAACGGGAAATATTAGGGAGAGCGTACGAGCCGGACCAAGATCTGATGGCTAGATTTGTCGATAGCGAAAAACTCGTTTTTGCCGCTAACAATTATCTTCAGAACGCAGAATTATTGAGCCAAAGGCTGACGTCGAATTTATTTCGATTTACGGATCCGGGAACCATCGTTGCGATCAGGAATTGCCTGCGAGAAATGATAATAAACGCGATCGAGCACGGAAACTTGAATATCAGTTTCGACGAGAAGACAAGGGCAATGGAAGATGGAAATTACTTTCGATTCGTTCAAGAGCGTCAAAAGGATCCCTATTATAAGGGAAAAAAAATCAAGGTCGAATATTCGCTTTCGGCGGATCGGTTCGGAGTAAGGATTACCGACGAAGGCAAAGGCTTTAATCACGCTCGAACATTAAAGAATAAGATGGAACAGTTGAACTCGGAAGGTTTGACTCACGGAAGAGGTTTGACGTTGACACTGTCTACGTTCGACGTTGTAAAGTTCAATAGCAACGGAAATCAAGTGACTCTCGTAAAATATTTTTAATATGGGTCGGCCTATGACATTTTTTCGCAATTTGCTTCTGGTCGGTGCGATCGGGATTCTACCGATAAACTGCGCCTCTATCGGAACGAAAAATAAAGCTCCCGATTTGGAAAGCGCCATAAAGACTATCGCTGCGGATTTAAAGAATCAATTCGTGGCTTCCGCAAAATCTCAAGGCGGAAAAATGCCCGGCAGATTAGGAATTTTGAATATAGTCAACGGAGACGGTTCAAAATCACAGCTGGGGGGAATTCTGACCGACAAACTGACGAAAGAATTGTTCGATCCGAATGTTTTCGTTCTATTGGAGAGGGATCGGCTCAATCGTGTGGTGGGCGAACAGACTTTTCAGGAAAGCGGATTAGTTCTTTCCGATCAGGTAATTTCGCTCGGAAAGCTTTCCGGTGCGGAATATCTTCTCTTAGGGCAGATATTGTTCGAGGATCAGGATTTTTTATTGAATCTTCGTATCGTTTCCCTTGCCGGAATTATCCTCGCGACGACGGAAGTTCGTTTCGATTCCAATGACGAGACGTTTTCCAAATTTAGAGAACGTATTCAGTAATGTCGAAATAACATTCTCTACATACGCTTCTTACGAACGGGTTGTATCTTTTTCTTACGGATCGGTTTTTTTGCTTTGGTCGCTTGAGCTTTCTTCTTAGCTTTTAAGGGCTTCTCGGTTCTGACGACGGGATTTTTATCAGCTTTAGAACCTGGTTCCGAAGAATGTTTTGGCGGATGATTCTTTTGCAGGTAGTCGGTAATGCTACGCAGGTTTTCCTCGACCCTAACGATATTAAAATTTCCAACGACGTCGAACCAGAGATCTCTGCCTTGTCCGAATTCTGATGAAGATTTGGGGAGAAAGAAGATTTCTTTCCATGGCGAAAGCGGTTGGAAGCGATCCATAAAAAGGAAGGTATTAAACATCTTTTCCAATAAAGGGGATTTCCAACGCAATTCTTTCGGTCCTAAAAATCGAAATAATGAAGTTCCTCGAAACGGAGTTCCTAACGTAATCAAGGCGCTAACTTTCCTTCTAGACGTATCCGGCAAAAGAAGGCATAAAAGACCTCCCGTATTATGTGTTAGAAATACGTATTTGTCCGGTAGATTTTTGAGCTGAGAATCGAGGGATCGAATGATATTTGTCGTGTTTAAAAAAATCGGGGGTATTTTTAAAACTTTGGGTTTGAATCCGGCTTGTTCCAATTTTCTTGTAAGTTTTTTGTAATATACCGGACCCGAAAAAAAACCGGGAATTATCAGAATATCCGCTCTCTCGGTCGGAGTTTCTCGAGTCTCAGGAAGATAACAAGTCGCCAAAGAGAAAAGAAAGGAGAAAATTTCAACGAAGTAGTAATAGAGTTCGCGTAAGCTTGCGAAGGTTTTTTTCATACGAAAAGCTTGAAGTATCCGGGGTTAACTGCAATATGTCAGAAGGTTTCGATGTTGGGAAAAAATTGGTCCAAACTTGTTTTGATCTTCTTCTTGGCGGTCGCTCCTGTCTACTCGAATATACCGAAATATTCGGAGCTGGACAGGATTCTACTTTCTACTTGGAACAGAACCTTTCCGATACCGTTCACTAAGATAGTAAAGAGGGATATAAGCGGGAAGGGAATCCTTCAATACAGAAAATCCTCAAAGAGGACCGTCTATATCTACACCTATCTGGTGTTTCTTCCGCGTTATGGGGAAGAAGCGGAAAAACCGGTTCAGCAAGAAGGGGGCCGGGAAGTGAAAGTCAAACTTCTATACGATCCTCTATCGTCGGAAAAATACGAGGTAGAGTTGAGTGAATTCGACGAGGCCTACGATACGAGGGGGATAATTCGATGGATTCGATGAAAGCGGAATCGGATGCACTGATTCAAGCGAAGATGCTTAAGGCCGGGCTTTCTTCAGAATTCATTTCGGACTTTTTGTCGAAAGTCGACGAGGTTCGAAATGGAGAAACAGGAATCGTAAAGTGGGAAGAGGTCGGAGATCTAGACTCGGCTACGGACGAAATTTCTCTCGAATCAATCGAATCAAAAGGTAAGCCAAACCAGTCCGTTTTAAACGAGCTCGTAGTTATTAAATTGAACGGCGGATTAGGAACGAGCATGGGATTGTCCGGCCCAAAATCTCTTATAGAAATCAAGAACGGAATGTCTTTTTTAGAGATCGTTGCTCGGCAGATCGAGTTTATTCGCAAAGAGTATAAGATCGAAGTTCCGTTGCTGCTTATGGACAGTTTCAGCACTTTGGAACAAAGTCAGGCCGAGTTAAAGCGAATCGGATTTTCCCAATCTTTCCCGACAAGCTTCCTGCAGCATAAAGTCCCCAGGCTCCTAAAAAATAGCCTAAAGCCGTTGGAGTTCCCCGGTGATGAAAATGAGGAATGGTGTCCCCCTGGCCACGGTGATATTTGGTTCACACTTCTTGAAACCGGCATCTTAGATTCGTTGATTGAGAAAGGATATAAAATCGCTTTCGTCTCTAATGGAGATAATCTAGGAGCCACGGTCCATCCTGGAATCTTACGATACATGATGGAGGAAGAACTGGAATTCTGCATGGAAATGACTCCGAAAACCCTTGCCGATAAGAAAGGCGGCGCGATTTTTCGAAGGACAGTCAATGGTAAAAAGCTAAATTACCAATTACTGGAAACCGCGCAAGTTCCTCAGGATCACATGCATGAGTTCGAAGGAGTTTCTAAATTTCGCAGTTTTTCTACCAATAATCTTTGGATTCGTCTGGATGCGCTTAAGGAACGTTTAGTTTCCGGAAAATTCTACTTATCTTTGATCGTAAATCCAAAGAAGGTCGAAGGGCAGGAGGTACTACAATTGGAAACTGCAATGGGATCCGCTATTCAGAACTTTCCGAAAGCGAAAGGAATTATTATTCCGCGAGATCGATTCGCTCCGGTAAAAAAATGCGAAGACTACTTAGTCCGACGTTCCGACGCATATACTTTGAATTCTGATTTTTCCATAACGATGACCGAGGAGCGTAAAAGCGCCGGTTTAGGAGAAGTGATCGTTCAAATGGATGATAATTATTATAAGAAAATTAACGACTTTACTTCCAGAATGAAAGTTCTTCCGTCGTTAGTGCGCTGCACCTCGTTACGAGTCGAGGGAGATATCTTATTTGATGTTCCTTTAGAGATAGAAGGTGACGTAACCATCTCCAACCCGAACAAATTCCAGAAAAAAGTCTCCGAACTAGGCAAAAATCGAATCTCAGGAGAAACAATACGTTTCCGCTTTACATAAAACAACAGTCGTTTAAAATCCTGTCTACGGGCGTTATGGGGAAAGCCGTCCGCTCTAATGGCGATAAAAGTCGAAGCTGAAATGACAGATTCCCAAAACCTCAGACTAAGGTCCTTTGATTTTGGGGACTTAGAACAGTTCAAAACTGTTTTTATTAACGAGAATCGAGGAAAACCTATATTCCTCCTTAGATTCCAAAGTATTTCCGTAATTTCTCTCGTTGAATTCATCCAACTCGTTCCGCAAAAGATCGCAGAAGTAGAACCCTCTCATCGCGAATTTCTTCGTTATTATACTTACGGAGATAAAAAGAATTTATTGATCGGGGTTGCCCCTCTTGATAATTCCGGATTTGAGAACCAGGCCAATTTCGATGCCGCGATCGGAAGGTTTCATGATAACGCCGTTCGAAACGGAAGTTTAAATTTTGATTTCGGAATTGGCCGAACCCAATGTAATTTCATATCCTATGTAGAGGAAATCTTTCGAGAGTTAGAATCTTCCTCCTTAAAAAATTTAAAGGACAATCTGGTTCGCTGGAGCTGGACCTATTTAAATCGCGTAAACGATTATTTTGCGAGCGATCGCCCCGACGCGGTTATTCAACCGATTATTCATTATAATCACAGGGATCATACTTTCTCGATGAAGGGTGGCGAGGTCTTTGTCGGAGGGGAGGCCTATGCCGGTTATGCAGACCTAATACGCGACATTCCTCACGATCAGGACTTAAACAGAATCGAACTTTTGATTCTCGAAAAATTGATCATGTCCTGCAATGGATCGCCGGGTTTATTGAAGTTCAATATTTCTCCTCAGACGCTGATCGATACCTTCGATACCGACGAGAAAGTTACCCGATTCCACGAGCTTCTACTAAAGCAAAATTTGAATCCCCAGAATATTCGTATGGAGCTGATAGAAAAACCGTACGAAGAAGGCGAGGCCACCCTTAAATCCGTATGCAGAAGGTTCTGGAATTTCGGAATCAGCTTTGCGGCGGACGATTTCGGAGTCAAAAGTCAAAGTCATCAAGTCGTGTTGGACTTGGGAGAAATGATTAAGGAATTTAAATTAGATCCTATCAGCTTCAAATTTAAAGCCGATCAGGACTTGACCAAATTCTTGGATAACCTTGCGTTCATAGATTATTGCCGTCGACTGTCCGATAACCGGGAAGCGATTATTACCGCAGAAGCTCTAGAAGATATAGATTCGTTGAATTTCTTGATCACTCACCAAGTATACTATTTCCAGGCGAATTTGTTTTGTCGCAAAATTTGGATTCAGGACTATAAGGACCGATTCATGGAGATGCAAAAGCTTCCGGAGAGCGCCGTCACGACGATACTCAGCTCCGTCGAATTGACCCAAAGGTTGAAGGAAATCGGAAATATCTTCACGCTTGCTAGAGAAGTTGAATTGATTTAATTTCCGGAACCGTTTGCAGAAGAAAACCCTTCGGATCTTTTTTTCCCACAGATTAATTTCCCAAACAGTTTCAATTTTGTTGAAGCTTCAGTTAATCGGCTTTCTCGAAAATAAAACGGGTATATTAAAGTGAAAGTATCGGATTCTCCCGAATTCGGCCTGCGAAAACGGGAGAAGTTCCATTCTTGAGACTAAAGCTTAACGTATATTATTCTTTCAGAAAGCTTAAGGTGGATTTCTGATTGATAATCGCGTTATCTTTCAAAGTAACCGAAAGCGCATCTCCGGTTTTTTCGATTTCAATCCGGAATTTTCCGTCCTTATCTATGATCGGACTATTTTCAACGTATTTTCCTTCGAAAATCTTCTGTTTATTAAACTTTACGACGTAATTAACGTTATCTTGACTCTCGATCTCCAGTAAGACTTGGTTGACTCCCTTCGATCCGTCCCATGACATCGCAGTCCACGGTCCTTTAAATTTCTCTAAAGTAGAATCCCCGCCGAAAGCTCGCATCAATTTTGCGGGTTTTGCCGCGGAAAGTACCGCCGAAACGGGCGAGGCATATTCGCTTTCTCCTCCAAGGTCCGTTTTGGCCGTAACCGTATACAAGAAGAAGCTTTCCTTTTCAGGGATATCCGCGGTAAATAGGGAACTCTTTGCGTTGGCGGAAGATATGAAATCCCAGGAGGACGATCCGCGCTTCTTGCGATAAACATAATACTCCGAGGCGCCCTTAACAGGTTCCCATTTTAGCGTGATCTTATTATTTTTTGCGTCTAAATTCCCTTTCAAACCGGTCGGAGAAGGAAGCCTTTCCCCTCTATGTTTGTTAGGATCGATATAACCGTAAGCGTAGTCCGAAAAAGGCCCTGCTAAACCGTTTTTGTTTACGGCCGCTACCGCATAGAACGCATACTGGGCGGGAAGCTTTTCATCCACGAAATTCTCTTTTGCCTCTTCCGCTAGTTTCGACCAAGTCCCGCTACCGAAAAGCCCTCCGGTATTATAGCGATAAATCAAATACCGCGATGCTCCGCTAACTTTCTGCCAACGAAGTTCGACTTTACTATTATACAAACCCTTCGTCGCGATCAGGCCGACGGGTTTTGGAGGTTTGGAATCGGCTTTTGCCGTGCTTCCCGAGGCGGCGTCGGAAGGGTCTCCCGTCTTTCCGCCGTTAGTCGCTGAAACTACATAAAGTTCGGTGCTTCCGTTCTTTGCCGCGCCATTATCCGAATAGGAATTGGTTTTACTTTTTCCGATTAGAATATATTTCTTTTGCGTCGCGCTCCATTTATAGACGGAGTATTCGGCGACTCCTTCCATCGCTTCCCAAGTCATATCGATTTTATTTGAAAATTGACCCTGACTAGCTTTCAGGCCCACAACTTTTGCAGGCGCTTTCTGTTCCTCCGACTTCGCATAGCCGATTGCTTCTCCGTCCGATTGGTCCGAAGAATCCGAGTCCGTAAGAGTTGTGATTTTATACGCGTAAGCAGTATCTTTTTGGATGCCGTCGTCCGTGAATCCGTTGGTCTGCGAAAGTCCGATTTTGGAAAATGCGGAATCTCCGGGTCCCTTCCGATAAATTTCGTAACCTATAGCACCTGTAATGCTTTCCCAAGTGATTTGTACTCGGTCGGAGTAGGATCCTTGCGACGCGGAAACTTCTTTCGGAGGCACAGGTTTGGTTTTCTCAGGCGGAAGAGGTTTATTATCGTTAGTCTGAGCCGGTGTCGGTTCTTCCTGAACGCTCGCTACCTCGTCAACTAGAACGAAGGCGGATTGACAGACTTTCGTAAACCACTTATAGTCGATGTATCCGTAACCCTGGTCTCCCCATTGAGTGCTCCATGAATTAATGAATTTGAATGCGTTTTGAGAATCGTCGTAGCCGACGATGGAAATCGCATGTCCGCCGTACGCTTTACCGACACCTTCCTTATAAATGTCTTTCCCCTTTAGGTTCATGAAATTCTCATAAACGAGAATTCCGGCGACTACAGGTCTCCCTTGGGCGAGTTGATTCTTTACTTCCATCGGATCCGTTTGGCGAACCCTTAGAAATTCCTTGGCCTTGTATTTAGTAGCTACGTCGAACGCGGATTGGGGCGGCCTAGTCAGATAATCATTGGGGTTATAGGGCATTGCGTCCCAAGTGGCGGCTCCGGTTTCCACGACCAATTTCATGGCATCCGAAATTAACGAGCCGTTATCCCTTCCGCCGTTGATTTGATTGTAAATGAATGCCGGTGAAAAGATGGAGGAATAGTTCGGGGAACCGTCCGGAGTTTTTAAGCTCCAATTACCTCTTCCTTTCCTCTCGGTATATTCCTGAAACGATTTCGTCGCATAGGCCGTGGACCAAGCCACGCAGGAGCTTTGTTGGCCTTGGTCACCCACCGGCGGCATCGAATCCGAGAGGTCGACGCTGGAGGCCATTCCGCGATGAGAGATTCGATTTGGATTAGCTTCTTTAAGAGAAGACAGGAGCTCGAACGGCTCCTGCTTCATTCCTAATCCGGGAAATTTCGCCGGTTGCCCGAATATGCCGTTCCCGGCGAGCAGTAAAGTCGATATTAAAACGGAAATTTTTCTGAACATTTTCATTCGGTTCTCCCAACTAGATTAGTTTTTGATTTCGGCTCGAATTTTTTCTTCCAACTCTTTCGAGTATTCTCGAAAGGCGTAAGGATGAGGTTCGTAGAGAGCGACAACTTCCGTCTCTTTTCCCTTGCTATCCTTTACTTTTTTCTTAATTAAAAAAAGAATATAATCTCCTTCTTGCGGAGGGGCCTTCAGCCATTTCCCGAAATATTCCGGAAAAACGAGAAATGCTAAGTCGAATCTTGTCGGCAAATTCGAACCGCCTTTTATCGGCTTTAACACTTCTATATTTGCGGTTACCGATACCGAATTCGCGGAAATCTTGCTTTCCTTAACGTTGGATAATCTTGCGAGAGCTATAAAATCGGAATGAGTTACCTGCGATTCCAAAGAAGGAGGAGGAGTCAGGGCTTCTACAGGGAGAAGAAGAAAGCTAAAGATCATAATACAGGAAGCTGCCAGACGAATCATTCTTATCGCTCCAGGGGTACGTTTTTAAGGGCATTACACCTTACTCCTTTAGCCTGATCCTTTTCAACCGATTTTCAAGCGCTGATGAGTAACTCTCTCCCCATTTTGGAAAAAAGAAATTAACGAGATTTCGGTAAAAAGTCGTTTAGTGATTTCAGGAAAGGTGTTTCATGCGTGCGATGGCAATCGCTCAGTCGTCTAATTTGAAATTCACGGGAATACGATGGTTCATTTTGATTGGACGTCCCTTAACATAACCGGGGCTCCAACGAGCCGCTCGAACGACGCGAATCGCTGCATCTTCGAATCCGTATCCTTTGATTCCTGCCTTTAAAACTTTGGCATCGATTAGATTACCATGTTCGTCCACTCTAACTTCAAGAATAGTGTCCGCGTAGGAAATTCCTTGCAGTTTGGCTTTTTCGGGAAAATAATCCCGTAGATCGAAATCTATGATCGGTGTCGGGGGTTTATCACCCATATACGCGTATAAAAAGCCGTCCTTGTCGGTCCCATCTCCGCTTAATTTGTTGGGGTCGATATCGTTCTCTTCCGGATCCTTGCCGTCCTTATCGGATCCTTCCACCCATTCTTCTTTTTCAACGGGAGCGGGAGAATTTTCACCGCCTATAAGTTCGGGAGGGATGTCCTGGATATCCACTTCTATATCCTGAAACTCTAATCTATCGGAATCGATTTCACCCGGTTTTAGATGTGTAACGACGTAATAGGTCCCGAAACAGAGGAAATGCACGAGAATCGAACCGTACAGACAGCGATCCCAAAGGTTCGTACCTTCGTACCAGCTCAAGATCGAATCCCGGACTGTCAGTAACCTTGCGTTCATCGATATTCGAGACTTATCTCTTAACTGAAAGAGCGATCTTTGTCACTCCAGCTTGTCGAATGACTCCCATTGTTTCCGCGATTTTTCCGTAAGGAAGAGAAGAATCTGCAGAGAGAGTCAATCTCATATTGGGTCTGACTTTCGAGTCCCGAGCCAATTGAGCTCCTAATTTTTCGGCGGTAGTTTCCGATCCTTCCAAAACGATTTTTCCGTCTTTTGTGAGCGCTACCTGAACGGATTGAGCCACGTTAGGATCGGCCGCCTGGACTTTCGGAAGATTGATATTGATGGATTCCTTTTTTAGAAAGTTCGCTGTGACCATAAAAATGACCAACAGAACGAGAATTACGTCGACCATGGGCGTAATGTTTATGCTACCGATTTCTTCTCCGTCTCCGGAAGAGGTTTGTCCCGCCATATCCTTTCCTCCTAATTTTATCTGCTCCGGTATTTATTTCCGGGAAAGGTTTGCTAGAAACTCCTTTGAAAGGATATCTAAGTTGGATTGGATAATTTTCAGCTTTCGAGTGAAATAGTTATTTGCCATGACGACGGGAATTGCCACTGCGAGTCCCGCCGCCGTCGCTAGTAGAGCGGTTGAGATGCTTCGCATGACCACTTCCGCACCGGTATTGCCTAACGTTCCTAATCTATAAAACGCGTTGATGACTCCGAAAACCGTTCCGAGAAGTCCTATAAACGGAGCGTTATTCCCTAAGGTATTCAAAATCGAAAGTCGCGTCTCAAATTCGACTCGTTCCCCGATCGCTTTTCCTTCCATCAGTTCTGCTAAGCTGTCTTTTCCGCCTTTGGAATGCTCTGCCGAGAAACTTGCAAATCGAGCATAAACGTTTTCAGGATGAATTTCGGTGAATTTTGCCGCTTTGGAGATATCTCCGTTTCGAATCGTTTGAACGATTTCGGGCAAAAGGTTCTTAGAATCTTTCGTATTTTTGAAGAAGACAATACCGCGTTCAACGGCGACAGCAACGGCGATGATGCTTGCAATAATCATGATGATAAAGATCGCCGATTCTCCGACTTCTACAAGTATCTCAAAGTTCATTCTACCTATCCTTCCTAATTCCTGTTTTTTCGTGAGCTAGGATCGCCGTCATTCCGTTTTTGTTCCCTGTTTTTATCAGAGACCGGAAGATATATTTGAACAATTACGAATGCAAGACAGAGTATCGGCTCCTTCCGCTGAGATCAAATCGGAGCTTTGCCCTTCGCATCGTCCCGCCGACCTGAGTGCAGACCAATAGGCTTCGTTGCATGTCATAACGCATTCTTGCGCTTTTACGTTTAGTTTTGAAAATGATTCGGAAGAAAGTAAAGAAGTGCAGTATTGCGAATACCTCGTTGATTGATTTCCGGAAATGATTTTTGCCAACGAGGATTCATTAATACCTGATAGATCGTCCGTTAGTTTTACACAGGCTTCTTCTTCCTCGTTCGCGTTCACACAAGCTTTCAACGGATCGGGCAAATTTTGCAGAAGAGATTGTAAGATCAAGCCCGGGTCCGTACCCTTATTCAAAGATTGTTCTCCTTGATTCAAACAGGCAACGAGGGAAAAGGAACCAAAGAGAATTAGGAAGGATCTAATAAAAAAAGAATACTTCTTCGAGACGGCAAGCATTAGAATTTTACCTCAATTCCAATGTTGAAGAACGGGATAACGACGCCGCCGGCAAGAGTGATTGTCCCGAAGGTAGGGGAAGGCTTCGGGTTGGTGGCAGAATACGGCCTTGTGTTGTCAAAATTTTGACCGTTCACGTTTTCCCGTAGATAAACGTTGATGATTTCAAAAAACGTATTCACAAAACCCCATTCATAATTAAAGAATCGGTCAAACCTCAGGTCCAAACGATGGTACGGTTTCAATCTTCGCGAATTTATGTACTCCGCGAGAAAGGGGTTATTCGCGTATTCGGGAGTCCAAATGGTCTGCCCGTTCGCAGGGTTGCTAAACCTACCCCCGTCATCGCCTACGATAGGAGTATAGGGTGTGTTCGTCAAGTAGGACCAGCGCGCTCCAAATTGCCATTCCTGGCTCCAGCGCCATCCAAAAACCATATTGATCACGTTTGTTCGGTCGTAATCGAACAGTGTCTGCTTGGCATTATGATAGAATTGGACCAAATACCTCTGATCGGACGTTAAAGGCGGATCACCGGGATTTTGTATAAATACGTTATTATTCCGAAATGTCTGGGACCAGGTGTAAGTGATCCATCCGAACCAATTCCGCGTACCCGGGCGTGAATTTTTTCTAAGTACGAGTTCAAATCCGTGCGACCAGCCTGTCCCATTATTCGAATAATTTAAGTTTTTATTTACGATAAAAGGCTGAGCGATTTTTCCATAAGGATCCGGATTGGTTCCGATCGGGTCGGTGATATAAGGATCACTCACGATTAGTCTGGAGAATTCCTGTTTAAAGACTTCTCCTTTGATCTGGTAATCGCCGGCTAGTTGCTGATCTATACCTCCGCCGTATTTAAAAACTTTTTGAAAATCCAAATGCGGATTTCCGCTATCCTTATTGAATCTAGTATCCAGCGGGAAGTTATAGAAATTTCCACCCCCGGCAAAAATCGTAGTTCCTTTTTCGAATTTATAGGATGCCTGTCCTCTAGGCCCTAACGCAGTATGATGAACGTAAGGAATATAATCGTAACGAACCCCTGGCTCGAATTGGAATCCCCCGAAGCGAAGCTTTGTCGTTAAGTAAGAATTGTAGTAAGTCCCCTGCGCGCGAATATTAGTCGGGATAGTACGGTACGCGGGATTTTGAGTGTCATAAGGATTGGGGCTTCGGTTGGTGGGATCGGTCTGAACGATGGAAGAACCCTGAGACGAATAATTCAAAAGCCTAAACTCTGATCCGAATTCAACGCTTACATGGCGATTCGGATCCCAGAATGCGTCTTGTCGCATCCCATTGTACGCGCCGGTAGCCCTATCTTTTCCCTTAATGGATCCTAGGGAAACATTGAAATCGGTGAAAGGATCGTAGCTGATTAGAGTCAATCGATTCGAGAAAGTTTCAGTCGGTTTCCACGTATATCGAAGAGCTTGAGTTCTAAATCCTTGCCCGGCGGAAATGCTTCCCCCAGCGATGGACGCAAACGGATCTTTAGTCGGATCATTCTTTGATTTTGCCGGAGCGTCGAGTGCAAAGTCGTCCTTCGACGTGAACGAGTGGAAAGAAATTTGATGTTCGTTGGTGAAGTTATGTACGAACTTAACTTGCGAATCTACGAATCTGGGAAGACGAAGGCCGTCGGGTAAGCTTGCACCTAACCGGCTTCCTAGTTCGCTAAAAGTCTTATCCAGATATCCGACTCGGGCCGCCGCCATAATATAACCTTTTCCACCGAAGGTAGGAGCCATATAATTTACGCTGGTCGCCCAAGCGGAAATGATCACATTTCGTTGAGAAGTATCCACCTTATCGACGGTGTCGATATGAATGACCCCGCCCAACGCGTTATTGTAATTAGCGGGAAAAACGCCGGTGTAGACGTCGATGGATTTTATTAGATTCGCATTTACGACCGCGCTCAATCCGTCGAAGTGGAACGGATATAAAATGGGAAGATCGTCGACTAAATATAAGTTCGTATTGGGATCCGCGCCTCGGATCACGTAATTATTTGCGCCGCCTCCGAAGGCCGCAGCCGGCACTACGCCCGGAATCGTCTCTAGAGAACGAAGAGGCTCCCCGAAGGTTCCAGGCATACGTTTAATCTCGTCGTATTTGATCGTGGTTCGAGATAAGATCGGTTTTTCCCTTTCCGCAGTAACGTTAATGGATCCTTTAGAAACGCTGCTCCCGCCGATCCCGATACCGCCTGAAGAAGCCGGGGCATCGATAAATAGCGTTACGAGTTGACCGGAGGCATCCACGTTTCCCTTAATCTCCTGCATCCCGTCCACTTTAATGATTCGGAATGTATATGTGCCGGGGACAGGTACGATTGCTTCGAAATAACCTTCTGCATCGGTTTTATAGAATTTCTTGGTCTCGAACAAGAGAACATTTGCCTTAGCTTCGCCCTGGTTTTTTTGGCGAGAAAATAGCCTAGCTTTGAATGTGACTTCGGCTAAAAGTTCGATCGGCGTAAACGCCAATAGAATTAAGAATTTAAAGGCGATACGTTTCATAACTTAGGGCACCTTCGGAGTAACATACGCATCTTTAAAATTCTCATACCAAGGAATATCGCCGGTCGGTTTGTCCATGTAGATCAATAGGCATGCTATGGGATAACTTATGAACGGGCAGTCGGATTTAGTGATCGCGATACTGCAAAGATCCAAATTCCGTCTTTGAACGTCGCCGATTGCGACAGGAAACGGTGTAGGAATCGGATCGCCGCATTTCGTCGCAAGATATTTGGCGGCGGCATAAATTTGACTATTCGAATCTCCCTGGGAAACTCGATCTTCCCGGACGCATCCCACCGAATAGAATGCGGAAACTAGGGCGAAGCATGATAGAATCTTCTTCATTGCTTTCCATCCGCGGAAGCACCGCCGTTAGCTGACCTTTTTCCCGTGACTGCGGCGGCGCCCTTAGTCGTAGGCTCTATTTCGGAGCCTATATCCGTAGACGGCGCGCCTACCACCATACCTTTTACCTTGAGAACACTGACAGTTCCGACCGGAAAAAATAAATGAGTCTCGTGCCAATACCTGACTTTAACGATCGTTTTCCCGCCCGGAATTTTACGAACTGCTTCGCTTAACGCATAGTCCATATTCAAAGGATTGGTCATAGGAATCAGGCCGAACAAAAAAAAGACGGAACTTTCTCCGGTAGACGTCCCTAATTCTTCGTAATCGGTGCTTCGCAATATGGTTGCCGAATCGACGAATCTCGGATCTCGAACTCTTCCTCCTACTTCAGTGCGAGTGATCGTTCCCGAACAGGCTTGAGTGAGAATAACGAAAATGGCCAGAATGGCTTTTAGGAAAAATCGCTTCATGGGAAAAGAGATTATCGTCCTTTTCGTTTCGGTTCAGGCGGCAACACGGGATTTGAAACGACTCCATCAAAACGAACCGCCTCCGCTGAAATATGCAGACGATTCAGGGTTAGGAAGAGAAAGATATATTTATCCGTCCAGTATCGCAGATTGATCAATGCGTCGGCTTCTTTTTCTTTTTGAAGTTCTTCCAAAAGGATATCGATCGGAGGGGATTTTAAAGGGATCCCGATAATTGCGACATCGAACGTGATCCAATATTTCATGCCTTCTACGGGACCTAACACCGTATATTTTTTGTCAGCCATCGGTACGGTACTTGTCGAAAGACCGGCGCTGGAAGTTGCGCAGGCGGAAAGAATCCCGATAAAAGCGGTTACAACTAGGATTCTTACAAACGGAAGAGGCATTGATGTTTTTCCTTTGGACGAAACCGACCCGGGTCTAAGGCGCCTGTTCGATTTCTACTTTTCTAATCCGCCTAAACGATCGGAAAAGATATATTTTCCAAGGAAAAAATTCTATTCTGTTTTGGAGTTCGACTTGGGATTTGCTTGGCGATTCGATCCGAAAATAACGGACTAAAAATGAACGTTAAAAATATATTATAAGACCGTAATAAATCTATCAACCTTTTCGGTAGAGCCGAAGTAAATCTCTGGCAGCTTTTAGCGAACTTTCCTCACCTCGAGTGACTTTTTGTTCCGCTAACAGAAATTCCGATTCTAGTTTTTCCCGAAAATCTTCTATTAAGAGAGATTGGACCGATTCTTGTAGCCAGTGTTTAGCCTGATCTTTTCTATTTTCTTCAAAATATCCGTTCGCGCGCACGATTTCGATATATTTTAAAATTTCGAGCCAAAGTTCCTGAATCCCTTGGCCCGTCAGCGCCGAGCATGTCAGTGCATTCGTAGGGGCGCCCGATTCGTGAGGCGGAAGAAAATGAATCGCCGATAAAGTTTCCGATCTGGCGCGCTCTGCTCTCAGCGCGTTTTCTCCGTCGGCCTTCGTGATCGCGATTAAATCGGCCATCTCCATAATGCCTCTTTTAATTCCCTGCAATTCGTCGCCCGCACCCGCAATGAGTAAAAGTAAAAAGATGTCCGTCATTGAATGAACGGCTGTTTCCGATTGGCCGACTCCGACCGTTTCAATTAAGATAGTATCGAAGCCCGCCGCCTCGCATAGGAAAATAGTTTCCCTAGTTTTACGAGCCACCCCTCCAAGAGAATCTCCTGAAGGAGTCGGCCGGATAAACACTTCCTCCCGCCTGGAAAGAGTTTCCATTCGAGTCTTATCTCCAAGAATGGAACCCTTTGAGAGCTGCGAAGTAGGATCTACGGTTAATACCGCGAGCTTTCTACTTTTTTGAACCAGGAGATTTCCGAAGGTTTCGATGAACGTACTTTTTCCGACACCCGGAATTCCGGTGATTCCGATTCGGATACTCTTTCCGGAATGGGGAAGACAACGCTCGATAATTTGTTCCGCCATTTCTTGATGGGAATGCAGAGTACTCTCTACGAGGGTGATTGCCCGACTGAGTAAAACTCGATCTCCGTCTAAAATTCCTTTTACGAACGTACCGAGTTCCGGAAGAGCCTTTCGATGGCCGCCGCCTCTGAGAAGGCTTTCTCTTTTTTTCTCCGATTCAGGCACGAATCCTAAACACCTTCGGCGGTTTTGATCAGAAGTTCCAGGATATCCACTCCGGCCTTCGAGATTTTTGTTCCGGGTCCGAAGATACCGTTTACTCCCGCCTTATATAGAAATTCGTAATCTTGTTGTGGAATCACTCCGCCGGCAATTACGAGAATATCATCCCTACCTAAACGTTTTAGTTCCTGGATTACCTGAGGTACCAGCGTTTTATGACCGGCAGCAAGACTGGAAACACCCAAAATATGCACGTCGTTTTCCACCGCTTGTTTGGCCGCTTCGGCGGGAGTTTGAAAGAGCGGACCTATATCCACGTCGAATCCCATATCGGCAAAACTAGTAGAGATGACTTTCGCTCCCCGATCATGTCCGTCCTGTCCCATCTTCGCGACCATAATCCTAGGCTGACGTCCTTCCAATTTGGAGAATTTCTCGGACAAAGTTTTAGCCTTCTTAAAGTCGGGATCGTCCATAATTTCCTCCGAGTAGACTCCGGTGATGGAATGGGTGATCGCTTTGTAACGGCCGAAGACTTTCTCCATAGCAAAGGAGATTTCTCCGAGAGTCGCCCGTTTTCTGGCCGCATCCACTGCGAGATCCAGTAAATTCCCCTGTCCGCCTCCGGCACATTTAGTAATCGCATCCAAGGCCGATTGAACGGCGCCGGCATCGCGATTCTTTTTAAGTTCGTTTAATTTGCGAATTTGGGATTCACGAACGGCCGTATTATCGATATCTAATATATCAAGCGGGTTCTCCTTACTCGGCCGATATCGATTAATCCCCACGATTATATCCCTTCCTGAGTCGATTCTAGCTTGCTTCCGCGCGGCGGCTTCTTCGATCCTCATTTTGGGAATACCGGTTTCGATCGCTTTTGCGATTCCACCCAATTTTTCCACTTCCTGGATCAGGTCCCAAGCACGATGAGCTAAATCGTTCGTAAGAGATTCCACGTAGAACGACCCGCCCCAAGGATCGACTACTCTATGAATATTCGTTTCTTCCTGCAGATAGATCTGAGTGTTCCTTGCGATCCTTGCGGAAAAGTCGGTGGGAAGAGCGATGGCTTCGTCCAGCGCATTCGTGTGTAACGATTGAGTATGTCCTAAGGCTGCGGCCAACGCTTCAATGCAAGTTCTTGCGACGTTATTAAACGGATCCTGTTCGGTTAAGCTCCAACCGGAAGTTTGGCAATGGGTTCTCAATGCGAGCGACTTGTTATTTTTAGGTTGGAAACTTTTGACGATTTTTGCCCAGAGCAAGCGCCCCGCGCGCATCTTCGCAATTTCCATGAAATGATTCATTCCGATTGCCCAAAAAAACGAAAGCCGCGGTGCGAAACTATCCACGTCCATTCCGGCTTTGATTCCCGTCCTAAGATACTCGAGCCCGTCCGCTAAAGTATAAGCCAATTCCAAATCGGCGGTCGCTCCCGCCTCCTGCATATGATATCCGGAAATCGAGATCGAATTGAACTTAGGCATGTACTTCGTGGTGTACTGAAAAATATCCGCGATAATCCTCATGGAAGGTTCAGGCGGATAAATGTAAGTATTCCGTACCATGAATTCTTTCAGGATATCGTTTTGGATGGTTCCGGAAAGTAGTTCCGGTTTTACGCCTTGTTCTTCGGCGGCTACGATATAGAAGGCAAGAATCGGAATGACAGCACCATTCATAGTCATCGATACGGACATTTGATCCAACGGTATTTGGTCGAAAAGAACCTTCATATCCAAAACGGAATCGATTGCTACGCCCGCTTTTCCTACGTCTCCAACGACTCGCTCGTGATCCGAGTCATACCCTCTATGGGTCGCCAAATCGAACGCGACCGATAGACCTTTCTGTCCCGCAGCCAGGTTCCTGCGATAGAACGCGTTGGATTCTTCTGCCGTCGAAAATCCGGCATATTGTCGGATTGTCCAGGGTTGCTGGACATACATGGTCGAATACGGTCCCCTAAGGTAAGGTGGAATTCCCGCAGCATATTCCAGGTGCTCGAGTCCTTTGGCATCTTCGGCAGTGTAAACGGGTTTAACCGGAATTTTCTCCGGGGTGTGCCAGATTCTGGATTCTAAATTAGAAAGTCCTAATTCATCCAAGGCCTCCTTCGACCAATCGGCGTACGTTTCCTTTGAACTAGAATGCTTAAGATTAGAGTCGAATATGGGTCGGTTCATCGTATTCCCAGCCTTTTTTGAAGATCGGTCAAGGTTTTGAGCAGGTCGGACTTGATGTGTAAAAAGCCTTTGACTCCCGACGTTTCCAGTTCGGAGATTGCGTCTTTAGGATTTCCGGCAACGAGCGGGATCGGTTTTGGATTCAATTCAGGAAGAATTTCTTTTACCCATTTGAGGACTTCTTCATCGGACGAACAGAAAACAATCACTTCAGGTTGTTCTTTCGCGATCGCTGATTTCGCTTCGGCGGAATTTTCGTAACTGCCCGGATCGATAACGGCAAAACCTCCGCAACCTAAGAAGTTTAAAGAGAAGATTGCTCTTGCCTTCTTCATCTTTAGATCCCCGACCGGAATGAGTAAAACTTTTACTGGCTTGCCCGTCTTTTGTTCCCAATTTTCCGTTAAGAAACGAATTTCTTCGATCTCGCCGCCTGCAAAAAAATCGGGTATCGCAAGACAAGTCGATTCCCCCGGCTTCGTTTCTAAAGGTTGTGTCGGCACGGATTTGTTTAAAAGCTTATCGGTGATTTTATCCTTCAGATTCGGATATTGATTCGTCCCGAGAAAGATCTCCTTTCTAGTCGAATAATTTTCTTCCTTCTTTTTCCTGGATTCTGCGATGCGAGTTTGGATCTTTCCCGTTTGCAAAGAAGAGAGAAAGCCGCCCTCTTTTTCAATTTCGCAGAACAATTTCCACGCCTGTTCGGTCATGGACTGTGTTAGAGTTTCTAGATAATAAGAACCTGAGGAAGGATCGACGACTTTGTCAAGATACGACTCGTGTTTCATCAGTAGCTGAACGTTTCGTGCAATTCGAAGCGAAAAAGAATCCGCCGGTTGAATCAAATGATCAAAGGGTAGGACGGTGATAATTTCCGCGCCTCCGATCGCTGCGGTCATCGCTTCGGTCGTCGCCCTAAGCATATTATTATGAACGTCGTAGACTCCATAATTGTATTTGGCGGTTTCCGCAGCGATAAAAGGTAAACTCGCCTCTCCGGTCTCGGAAGAATAAGCCTTAAAAATTTCGGCCCAGAGCGTCCTGGCGGCGCGAAACTTGGCGATTTCCAAAAAGTAATCGGGGCCTACCGTAAATTGCAGAATAGTTTGAGAGTTAACGGTTTCGGGTTTCAACCCTGTTTGGGAAAGTCGAAATAAATATTCCGACCCCAGCGCCAACGTAAAGGCCAGTTCTTGTACGATCGTAGATCCGCTATCTCTGAAGGTGGAGGAATGAACGGTAAGGCTTCGGTAATTCGGCCAAGTCGCCGCATATTCCTCCAAGATTGGTTTTAGAGTCTCGGGAGTATGACCGCCTGAGCGACCATGACGGGCCAAAATTCGGAACGGATCGTATCCTAATCCGCCGATTAGCGGTTTTACTTTGGGAAGCCAAGTATGTATTTGCGGAGATCTTTCTTCGGCAATAAAATGAACCGTTATATCATTTAAAGGAAGTTCCGTTAAGAGAAACTCTAAATCCTCTTTTTTCTCCACTGGAATTCCCCTTCGTCCCGAAGTTGAATTCTGAATTACGAAGCCTATCGAATTCACTCCGTTGGAGACGGCCTCCAAGGCTAGTTCTTTTGCGAGTTTCAAATCGATAGAATCTATATCTTGTCGGATATTCCACTCGTTCGTAAGCTTTCGTGTGGAACGAGCAAAGGGAAAGATACCCGGTAGATTCGTAACGGACCATTCCAATCCTTGAAGATTTTCTTTTCTATAAAAGGGTTGAACTTTAAAGCCTTCCTGGGTTTCCCAAACGAGTTTTTTCTCGAAATCGGCTCCTTTTAAATCTTTGATGATTTGATCGGTCCAGTCTTTCGTAGAGACCGGCGGGAATTCGTTAAAGAGTTTGTCTGCGGCCATAATATGCTCTTCTTTTGTAAGAAAATCCTTTTTCTAGGGAATAAGTCGAAATCTTCATGTAAAGTCTAAAAATCCGAATCAGGTTCCTTTTTTGTTGATAAATAATGGGGAAGGGAGGCGAGCACAGAAAGGGTAAGCGTGCCAATGATTATAAAAAGTGAAATTTCTATCGAAACGTGGATTTCTTCTCCGAGTATCGGTTTTGAAATTGCCGGCAATAATAATTTAATTCCGACAAACGCTAGAAGTAGGGAGACCCCCTTTTTTAAGTGAACGAATAATTCCATTACGCCGCCGAGTAGAAAGAACAAGGATCGTAATCCCAAGATCGCGAATACGTTAGAAGTATAGATAATGAAGCTATCCTGAGTGATCGAAAAGATCGCCGGAATCGAATCCACCGCAAACAATATATCGCTGAACTCCACTACGAGAAGAATCAGAAAAGTGGATGTGAAGACTCTCTTACCTTGCTCGCTCACCATCAATTTTTCAGGATGAAACGTCGAAGTCATCGGCAATATCTTTTTAGCGTATTTTAAGAGTTTCATTTCCTCGGGATCGAAATCCTCTTCCTCGGTATGAAAGTACATTTTCCACGCCGAATATAAAAGAAGAATTCCGAACAGATATAGAATCCATTCGAATCTCGAAACTAACTCCGCTCCCGAAAAGATCATCAGTGCGCGAAAGATTAAAGCCCCTAAAATTCCCCATTTTAAAATCATGGGCTGGTGATGGGATTGGATTCTGAATTTCGCAAAGATCATGATAAAAACGAAAAGATTATCCACGGAGAGGGAATATTCTAAAAGATAACCGGCTAAGAATTCTAGAGTTTTTTCTTTTGCGATCGTCGGTTGAGTCGGATCTTCGTGAAAGATATAGATGATCGACGCGAAACCCAACGCTAAGGAAACCCAAAACAAAGTCCAATAGCCGGATTCTCTAAGGGAAAGTTTCCGTGCTTTTTTATTTAGAACAAAGAGATCTAGATAAATTAAAAAACCCACCCCCACGGTGAAAATGAGAAAAAGTGTAGAATCTTTTTGGCTAAAAGAGAGCATCGCAGCATCCAGACCCGAAAATGGTTGATGGGAGACAGGTTCTAACCTGAGAGCAGGAAGACAATCCCAAATCCCGGACTTTCCAGAACCCGGAGGCTCAATGCTCTATATCGTTTACCCTCTCCTATGCCTTTTGCATTTGGTTGTAGTCAACTTTTGGCCGGAGGTTTTTTTACTTAGGTTGGGATCAAAAGTTTTACCGATTCTGCTATTACTTTGGGATTTCAGTAGGGATAGACGTTGGCAGACGAAGGGAAGCGGAATATGGATCGGTTTCGGTTTGATATTTTCTTTCTTTGGGGACGCGATTTTAACCTTTCCGGCGGAATATTTCGTTTTCGGTTTAGGAAGTTTTCTAATCGCGCAGTTATCGTATTCTTGGGGCTTCTCCCGAGGAAATCCGGTGCAGATCGTTCGCCTAATACCTTTTGTAGTAGGCGGCGGCGGCTTTTATTATTGGCTCTTACCTGGAATTCCGATCGTTATGAGTTTACCCGTCCTACTTTACGTTGCCGCGATCTGCACGATGGGTTGGAGAGCATCTTCTAGAGAATGTGAAAAATTGGATTTTTGGCTGGGGATTTCCGGCGCAGTTATTTTTATTTTTTCCGATATGCTGATTGCATTAAGTCATTTTACCGCGATCCGATTCCCGGCGCATGGAAGTTGGATTATGGGAACATACTACCTTGCTCAATTTTTAATTTTCGTCTCCACGGAAGAAGAATCTTGAACCGAAATTTTAGGATTGTTTTTTCGAATTAAGAATGGAATTTCTTCCGCAAACGCTTTTATGAGCGTCAAGTTCCTCAAAAAAAAATGAACATGTGCGACAATCTTTGGATGAGAAAAAACGAAAAAATAGTATTGAACCCATCGGGAAATCTCCCTAGAATTGACGCGACCGGAGCTAACATATGAGTATCAAACCTCTTAAAGAAACAACTTTCCTCGAGGCCATTGCAGCGGCGATCCAACACGAGAAGGACTACTTCGAGTTCTATATGGATACGTACGAAAAACTTCCGCCGGGTCGCACGCGAGAGCTTTTCGAGCGCCTTGCGGAGGAAGTCGATGATCATATTAAATTCATCACTGAAATTTACGAAGTAGCGGAAGGCGCCGAACTCCCTAATTTAAAACAACTTACCGCGATTCATAAATTTCATCAGACGACGATTCAGAAATTAATGAATAAAGTGGAACGGACGATTATCGGTCCGGGCTCCAAAGACGCTCATGAAGCTTTGGAACTTGCGATCAGGGAAGCGGAGAACTCGGTGGCATTTTATGAAAAGCTAACGACTAAGTTCACTGATCCGAATATTAGGCTCTTGTTTAGCAAACTTATGGAATATAGCCAAAATTATCAGTCCCTTTTGGAAGCGGAACTCAACGCCCTGGATCAAACTCATTCGGGCAGAGGTGCGTATTTTTGGGACGAGCAAGCCGAAGAAGTCGCTAAAGCGGTGGATAGCCCGGTAAAAGGGGCTAAAAGTTCCAAAGTTGCCAAACCCAAAAAAGCAGCCGCCAAAAAAGTAGCTAAGAAAGCCGCTGCAATCCCTAAAAAATCTTCCGCCAAAAAGAAAATCGCACCGGCAAAGAAAAAGATCGCCGCTAAGAAAGCCGCACCCAAAAAGAAAGCGGCTGCTAAGAAAAAACGCTAGAGATTCTACTAAAATCGGAGCGCTCTCTTTCCGAGACGCTCCGCTAAAAAAGGGTTTTGTCTTCCGTACTAAAGTTTCAATTTGGACGAAGGATGAAAACAAACGCCACTCCGGATTGGGCAAAGATCCAAGCCTTATATCCAGTAAATCGGGAAATGATTTGGTTAAATAATTGCGGTACTACCCCTTGTAATACCGAAACGATCCGTTGGGTCAACGAATATCTCCATGGATACGCATCTCACGGCGGTCTCACCGAAGTAAGACGTTATGTAAGCGTAAAAAGGGCGATTCGGAAAATTCTCGCCGAATTACTCGGTTGCGATCAGGAAGAACTCAGCTTAATTCATAATACGAACGAAGGGATGAATTTTATTTCTTTAGGCGTACAATTGCAGCCTGGGGACCAAATTTTACTTCTTGAGAACGAGTATCCTTCGAATATTTATCCTTGGGAACATTGGAAGGAAAAAGGCGTTGAACTTGCCTTTGTTCCGATGTCGGAAACTCCGGAAGGGTTTTTAGAAAACTTAAAAGATTCGTTAACTCCGGAGACGCGACTGGTTAGTCTTTCCGCAGTTCACTGGTGCACGGGGATGCCTTTCCCTTTAGAAGAGATCGGAAATCTTCTGGCTGAAAAGGGAATTGAATTCGCTTTAGACGGGGCGCAAGGTGTCGGTTTATTACCGATCCGTCCTAGAGAAATGAAGATCTCTTATATGGCCTTTCCTGCTTGGAAATGGCTTCTTGGACCTCTAGGTTTGGGGGTCATGTATGTGGCCAAAGAAAAATTGGAATCTCTCCAATTTCCGTTCAAAGGCACCGGGTCGGTAGTAAATGACGAAGTGTATCTTCCGTATCGCGAAGAATTGAAAGGCACCGATCGATACGAGATTTCAACCGTGAATTTTATAGACTGGGTCTATTTTCAGTCGACCTTGGAAATGCTGAATGAAATAGGTTTTCATTCCTCCATGGCTCGAATCTACGAGCTCGCCGATTATTTATCGGATCGGTTACGAGAAGCGGGCTGGAAGCTTTGTTCGGACCATTTTCCGGATTTTAAAACCGGAATTGTCGTGGCTGAAAAGCCGGATGTCTCTCTGGAAGAAACGATTAATCACTTAAAAAAGAGCGGTGTCATGTGCGCCTTGCGTCTAGGAAGAATTCGATTTTCGCCGCATATTTATATTGCAAAAGAGCAGTTAGATCATGTGGTCGATCTCTTGGCAAGGTGATCATTGGCTAGATTTTTTGAACGAGCCTCTCTTCTATTTCCGTTCTGGGTAATAGCCGGGGTTTCCATCAGTTGGATTTATCCAACCTGGATCGCTTGGTTTGACGGTCCTTGGATTACCTATAGTTTAGGATTAACGATGCTTGGAATGGGCATCACATTGGTCCCGGAGGATTTTAAGAGAGTCTTCCAAACTCCGAAAGCCGTTTTGGTCGGTGTCGTAGGTCAATATACGATTATGCCTTTAGCAGGTTGGGGGATAGGAATTTTATTGGAACTTCCCTCTCCTCTATCTACGGGGCTAATCGTCGTCGCCTGTTGTCCGGGGGGAGTTGCTTCCAACGTGATCTCGTTTTTAGCAAGAGGAGATTTGGCGCTATCGGTGACCATGACTGCTATATCTACCGTACTCTCAGTCATTCTTACACCTACATTAACATTGCTATTAGTCGGAAATCGAGTGGGCGCGAATCCGTTCGGACTATTTTTGAACACTTTTGAAGTCGTTATTGTTCCCGTAACGTTAGGGATTCTTTTGAATCGATACACTCCTAGATTTGCGGATCGAGTTAAAGTAGTTTCTCCATTTATTGCGGTTATTTTGATTTCACTCATTGTCTCCTCTATTCTAGGAGCCGGAAAATCGGCTGTTGTGAAATCGGGGATGCTTCTTCTTTCCGCTGTCTTCCTCTTGCACGCGTCCGGTTATTTTTTCGGATACTGGTTTGCTAAATTGATTACCCGTTCCTTAATCGTTTCTCGAACGGTTTCTATCGAGGTCGGAATGCAGAATAGCGGTCTTGGAGTCGTTCTTTCTAAAAATAATTTTACGGATCCTCTTGTCGCGATTCCCGCCGCCTTATCCAGTTTTATTCATTCTGTGATTGGAAGCGTTTTGGCCGCTATATGGAGAAAATACCCACCGGTCGGGAAAGAGGAAATTTCGAAGTTTCCGAACGATCTTCCTTGATTTTTCAGCCAACTTTTTTTTTATTGCTAATGCAGCCTTGAAACCTATAGGGGAGAGCCATTTTTGACTCGAAAATCCCGTTTTTCAGGTTTTAGGTTAATTTTTGCAAAGAGAAATCCGCCATGAGAGAGATCATTAAGCTTTCCTGTCAGGTATGTAAGAAAGACGCTTACTTCCAGACTAAAAATAAAAAGGCGAAATCCGAGAAACTTGTTACGAAAAAGTTTTGTAAATTTTGCAGAGCGCACGTCGAACATAAGGAATCTAAGGTATAAACCGAAAACCGATGGTCGCGAAAAAACTTGCATACGATAAGAAAATCCTGAACGAGTTGCAGGAACTGCTAGTGGAGAGAAAAAACTCTCTACTGGAAAAGTATGCCAAGTGGGAAGATAATAGTAAACCTTCCGGCTTAAAAGAGATGGGGGATATCGCCGATATCGCCTCCGAAATCAACGAAGAAATGCTCAGTTCCGTTCTCACAGAGTCCGAAATCGATACGATCCGTGAAATCGATGTAGCTCTCGAAAAAATCGAAGATGGAACCTATGGAATTTGCGAGGGGACAGGTAAAAAAATACCTTTAGCCCGCTTAAAAGCGATTCCTTGGACGAGATATACTGTGGAGTATGCAGAGGCGGTATCAAAGCACCGTGCTTCCGGTAAAAAAAGTCCTTTATCCGCGACCTTGACGGGCACTTATAAAATCCCGACTGATTTAGATTCTTTAGACGACTGAGTCTCGCCGTTTCTGTTTTTTCCTATTTTTAGATTGAAATCTACTTACTTTCTAGGACCATTTTCAATTCGTGCCAAGCATTTTTGCCCGATTGAGGCCGCTTAGAACCCCGACTTTCTTAACACTTATCTTAAGTGTGATCCTTTCTTATATTTTATTGCGCTGGTCTTTATTGGTGCGCAATCCGGATACGAGTTTTGGCATTGCCTGCATTCAATTCGTCGCCGGATTATTACCGAATTTGCATCACCGCAAATCGGGTCGGATTTTTACGGCTGCATTTGCGTTACTTTCTCCCGGATTACTTTTGGCCACGGAAACCGGATATCTTTATCTCTCGGCGTTATTTGCAGGTGCAACTTTAGGTGTTTTTCTAAGGCAATACGTTTCCACGTTTTACGGGCATTCTGTTAACGAAGAGGATCCGGTACTCAGATATTTTTATATCAACCGACCGTATAAGAATTCTCTCGATTTTACTAAGAATCCGAAAGCGGGACTTCTCGCACTTTTCACTTTTTTACTCATAGAAAGACTACTAACGTATTTTGGTATTTCCCCTTTAACCGAAGGAATTCTACAAGATACGGAATACTCGGCGGGGATTTCGTCCAAGTATGCGTTTGGATTGACTTTGGACGGATTGGGAGCTTGGCTTTCGGCGGTAATTTACTTTCTGGCGGAAGAAACAAGTTCTCATGATACGGACCCGCCCGTTAAACAGTGGAGAACAGGAATTCTAGTCGGATTCACCGGGAATTTGATTTTAGGAGCCCTCCAGGGACTTTCTAAGGAAACGGTTTTTCCGTTTAGTTCCGGTAACGCGGAAACATTCGGAGTCTCGGGATTCTTTCCGGATGCAGCTTCCTTCGGAATCGGCATGCCGATCCTTGCAGGTCTCTTTTTATATCATGTGCATAGTCGAAACTGGCGGATTATCACTAGAGTTGTTTTAAGTATCTCGATTTTAATTCCTCTCTTCTTAGCGGGAAGATTCCAAGGAACCGGATTTTGGATCCTGCTATCCTTAGAAGGAATGGTGGTTGCGATTCTCTCTTACCAAAAAGGATTTAGAAATCCTATTTTAAAATATTCCTTCATTCCACTTGTTTTCGTTGGGACCGTTCTTCTATTCCTCGGAATGTATTTTGCGGGAGGCTTTGATTGGTCGCCGACTGCTTGGCAAGTATTTAAGGAAGACATACTTGCAGCTTGGCATAAAGGAAAAGGACTTTCCAAAATTCTAGAATTGTACTGGAAAGACGGTTGGGTTCAAACTTTATCCGCTTGGAATTGGTGGAAGGAAGCTCCTGTTTTTGGACAGGGTTTTGGAAACTTTGCTCTTCGTTGGATAGAATTAGGTCCTAGAGGATCTTTTCCGGCGCACGGGCTACAGGACTTTGCTCTCAGCTCTTTGGTATTATTATTAAGCGACGGCGGAATCCTACTTTTTCTACTCTTTGCTACGTGGATCGGATTCGAGGCATACTTACGCGGAACCTACTGGACCTTACTTTTATTGCTTTTTCCTATTTTCTTTTACCAACCTTGGATCGGCGGAGCAGGAAGTTTAGGTTTCCTTTTATTTTGGATTTTGGGCTCATCCGGACCTTCCACTAGGATGCTTCCGAAATGGTGGATCGTTCCCGCATTTAATTTACTGTGTTTGGTGTTCGGTCTTACAATAGCTATGAAGACCCTAGTCAAGCTGTCTAGTCATGCACAGGGCCCCGAGTTCCGTTACGAGGAGCGCAAAACCTTCCAGCTTTCCGCAAGGGAAAAAAATACCGTTAAAAACGGATCAAGAGTCCATGTATTCCGTTCCGGAACGTCTTGGGTGTTGGGTGATAAAAATTCCGTAAATCTAAGAGTAGGCCTCGCTCATGATCCGAAACCTGGAAAGCCAATTTATATTAAATGGATTTTCTCGGATGAAAAAGGCGTAGAACTTCAATCTAGGAGCACTCCGCTTAACGCAATATCCAATACGGTGGCTTTAGCTGTTCCTGCCGGTGCAAAACTTTTAACTGCAAAAGTTCTAAGAGTTTCCTGGATGGAATCGGGACCTGCCGAATTCTTTATTTCCGCGGAAGACTTTGACGGGTTAAACCGAATCCGTTAATTGACGTAGATTTATAAATCCATGTCTAGTTTCGGCGGAACTTGATTCCGTGTATCGCATCAAACGAATTGCGTACTTGCTGCCGGATTCGAACGATCCATCGCCAAGCGATTAAGCTCCATGGTATATTCTGGAATCGATATAATGCCCCGCTTTCATGATTCGGGTCTTCCGGTCGGAAGTTCTTCCAGACCGGCACTGCTCTGATTCCTACAAAGCTTTTTCCGGCGATATAAAAAGAGGCTTTCGTTTCTCTCCCTAAAATCGGTTCCATAGTAACGGGAGAATAAAACCCTCTTATAGAAAGAGAATAGGCTAGAGTAGGTTCCTCTTCCTCATGAGTTCCCAAAGTCACGGACAAAAATAGCGGTACTTTTAGGATTCTCTCCTGAAAGAAGGAAGGATTTAAAAACCCCCGTAAAAGAAACAAAATACCGAGCCATGTAGGGTACTCCATAAAAAGCGCGATAAATTGTTGGAAATCTATGCTTACAAGATAGTGCGGAATGAGCTGCGGTGAAAAAAAATAGAAATTTAAACAAAATACGGGCATCCCGAACAAGAAAATTGCGACTAACGTTCTTCCGGCCGAAAGGGATCGAAATAGAGGTATCTCGGTAATTGCCTCGCCTGTTTGCGTTTTGCGTAACCATGAATCATATCGGCTGTATTTTTGAATCATCGAGTAATCGTCCAAAAATAAATCCTCAGTTTGCATTACCTCGAACGGAAGTGTCACCTGTGCTTGTACTACTAGAAATTCCAAGGCTATAAAAGATAATCCTAATAGAATCGGAATGAATAGAATCCCGTTTTCTCCGTCTGCGACCAATCGGTTATAAATTCCGTGAAGTAAGATGACTCCCAA
The DNA here is from genome assembly GCF_000306235.2 of Leptospira fainei serovar Hurstbridge str. BUT 6. Taxonomy (NCBI): domain Bacteria; kingdom Pseudomonadati; phylum Spirochaetota; class Leptospiria; order Leptospirales; family Leptospiraceae; genus Leptospira; species Leptospira fainei. Next base: position 133,373 of record NZ_AKWZ02000011.1, on the reverse strand, counting down.
GAAAGCAACCCAGGTTTCGAAGTTTGACAAAGCGGCTTTTCGGGTTTGATAATTTCTAAGCAGGAAGAAACCTAGAATTCCTCCCGAAAAGGCGTGCAAAGGTAGTGAAGTACCTGCTCGTAAGAGGCTAGGCCAGAATTCCAACGTAAAAGAATAAAAAATGTTTTCGATGCAACCGAAAGATGCTCCTACGGTTAGTCCGAAGTAAAGTCCGTCGGCGAGGCTTAGAGTCCTCCCGACTCGCCGAAAATACCAAAGCGCAATAAGAGCTTTGGAACTTTCTTCGGGAAGAGCTCCTACAAATATCGCTCGAGAAAAATGGGAAAGGTCCGGAAAGAAATCAAAAACTTGAACTTCCCAGACTAGAGAAATTCCCGTAGCCACCATTCCGGAAAAAATGGCAGTAACGGTCGCAAGATTGCCTTGGCCGGGATAGTATGTCTTTTTATAAAAATCCCAGTAAAACCATGCGGCTCCTAATGCAGCGATCGGCTTTGCTAATTCCGACCAGATTTCCGTTCGACCGATAAAAAAAGGCATCGCCCAACTAGTATCGGACAATGCCTTCCTTAGGGTAAATCCAAGACGGTATTTCTTATATAACGATGGATTGTCTTCTTCTCAAGATATACAATCCGATTCCTCCGATACCTAAAAGTGCGACGGCGTAGAATACCGCGAATTTCTTCACCGATAAAAATAGGTAACCTAATAGTGTTGATGAATCCGGAACTGGGAAAACCTTACTTTCGTTCGTGATGCGGTTGTACCAATTCTTGTAATTGGTTCCTTTAGATGTCACCCAAAGAGAGAAATCTCCATAACCGGTTTGGGAAGGCTTGCGAATATCCTGCTTTTCATAAGGATATTTCCATGCTCCCGGCACAAGGATTGCCCAAGGAAATCCCGTAGAGTCCATATACGGATCCGATCCGTCGGAGTTTTTATAAAGTCCCGGAAAATGGATATCATGATTCGAACTGATCACATGTGCGAATAAATCGTACGGGAACGCGCCCAATTGAGCTCTCGTTACCGGAGAGTCGAAGACGATCTCGATAGTGGCGACATGACCATGTTTGAAGACTTCTCCCGGATTTGCATTTTGACCGCTTAGAGTCTTGCTCGAATCAGGCAGAAGCTCATATCCTTGGTTTAATTGCGCGGCAGTTACGGTTGAGGTTGTTTGTGCTACCTTTGCATTCTCATTCCCGTCCGTCCGTTTGTACGTTACGGTTGCCCCTACGTTAACGGGCAACTTCAGCAAAAGTTTATGCGAGTATCCGGCTCCTCTTGCGACATGTTGGTATCTTCCTCTAAGCCGTACGATTTTACCGGCTGCGTCCAAGTCTTCTTCGTTCTTAAATTGTACGACATAGTCGTTAAGATCAGCATCACCGGGAGAAGGGTAAAGATCTTCGAATGCAAGAGTATAAACTCCCTCTCCAGGATATAGCAGTTCCGTAGAACGAGACGGATCATTCGGGTAAATGTCCGTACTGTCAGGAATTCCGTCACCGTCCGAATCTGCCACCTGGTTGGAAGGTAGAGTGATCGCATAATGGATCGTCCTATTGATTCCTAAAATCTTCTCCAGATTGACGTATTGAGAAATAGATTCTCCTCCTATCGAAATATCGATCGTAATGTTTTCGACGGAAGTAGGTACGGTTAACGATCCGGTTACCTTACCGGAAGAATCGGAAATTCCTTGGAAGAGTAGATTATTCGTCTCGTCATAAACAAGAATCGCTGCGCCAATCACCGGCTTTCTTTCCTTATCAACGACCGTTAAGTTAAGAGGAATCGTTTGAGTCGTATTATAATTAAAATTGGAACTTCCTTTCGGATCGTCCACGACTACGACAGCGACGGTTGGAGTTCCGGATCCTTTATCTCCGTCAGAATTTCCCGATCCGGAAGTATTGGTTGAACCGGAACCGTTTCCGGTATCGCCTTTTGAAGGCGAATTATCGGAAGAGTTAGCGCTGGAATTGGAATTATGTCCGCCGTTTCCGTTTGAGGATGAATTATCCGACGTATCGCTACTAGAGCCGGAATTCCTGCCGGTAGATCCCCCGCTGCTTGAGGATGAGTTATCGGAAGTACCGCTACTAGAGCTGGAATTTCCTCCGGCAGATCCTCCGCTGTTTGAAGAAGAATTATTGGAAGCATTCGAATTTCCTGACCCACTTGAGGAAGAGGAACTCCCGCTTGAGTTTCCCGAGTTTGCGGTTCCAGCGCCTGAAGACGTGGATGGCGTTGAACTTGAATTGCCGGAAGGCTGGGTGACGTAATTTCCGGAACCATCTCCAGGTGTAAACACCACTCCGGTGCTGCCCGAATTACCGGATACTCCGGTACTGCCGTCGGATTTATTTTGGGTACCGAGAAGGGAAAGAAAAGGAAGCAGTAGGCCTTTCTTTTTGCCGTTATTGCAATTTAGGGTCAGTCCGACCAATAAGGTCAGCAACAAGATTTTTTTCATGGCGGTTTGAAACTCCCGCTGTTAAGCTCTAATTTATAGAGAAGACGACGGATTCGGAACGAATACTACAAAAGGGGTATTATTTTTTACTGATATGCAAAACCGCATTTCCAAAAACGAAGTTTTTATACCGGACATCTTTAAATCCGTGCTTTTGTAACAGTTCTTTTAGGGAATTTTGGTCGGGATAGGTTAACGAAGATATCGGTAGATAGTTGAACATTTCGTTCTTCCCGCCCCAAAGGAAATAACCGAGAAGAGGAACGATTCGGAAAAAATAGAAATTTGCGAACCATCGGATCAAAGGTCGCTTAACCTTTCCGACATCGAGATTCGCAAAGATTCCTCCGGGTTTTAAGATTCGATAGATTTCCGAGATGGCTTTATCTAAATTGTCCACGTTCCGGAGACCGAACCCGACACTCACGGCATCTAGGCTATCGGATTGAATGGAGAAAAGGTTTGTCGCATCGCCGATTTGGACTTGGACCCGACCTTTTTGTATCGGAGCCGCCAACCTATGTCTCGCGACATCCAGCATTCCTTCCGAAAAGTCTATACAAAGCAATCCGTCCACTTGCTGTGACTTCTCTAATCTGACCGAGATGTCTCCGGTTCCGCAGCATAAATCCAATACGCGAATCTTTTGTCCGGTCAATTTTTCGATCGTTTTTACGAGTTGATTCTTCCAAAGGCGATGTAGAAAAAAGCTATTCCAATCGTTGAAGCGATCATACTTGGCGGCGATAGCGTCGAAATTCTGCTTAACGAATATGGCTTTTGCCTCGGTGGTCGGCATTTGGAAACTAGTCATTTCCCTTAGCTTTTTTTTTAAATCCGCTTTGGCAAGAGCGATTCAAACAAGGTCTTGCAGTCGACATGTCAGGTTACAATATCTACTTTGTGAAAAAGGAATCGAGGTAAATGAGTAACGGTATTTTAGGGAACGGTTGGGACTGGGTTTCCATTGCTATCGGAATTCTTTCAATCTGGAATTTAGCGACATTCATTCATGTGCTGACGACCTTACCCAAACGCAGGATTGATTTATTTGCAGGATTCGTTTCGGGAATGGATCCCGGGGTCTGGGAAGAGAAAGTTTCTGCAGAGCTTTTTCCGCTTGAAACCAAGCTTTCTTGGATTCGACATCTTGCCGGCATAGCGACTATGCTCGGACTCTTAGGAACCGTGCTCGGGATATCAGAAGCTTTTTCCGCGTTACAGGCTGCGGGGACGGTGAGTCTTGATGCGTTCGCCGGCGGAATTCGATTGGCTCTTGTCACTACGATTCTCGGTTTAGCGGTCGCAATTCCGTCGCTATTAGGCTATCAATATTTAAAGCATCGTTTATTAGATCTGGAAAGAGACGCGCTCTCGTGGACCAGAATTCCCCCCGGAGAAATGAAATGAGAAAGTCTATCCTGCGGGAGGAGGAAGGGGCGATAGATCTGACCAGTTTTATCGACGTCGTTTTCATACTTCTAGTTTTCGTAATGTTAGCGGTGAGTTTTCGAAAAGAAATTCGTTCCATTCCTTTGGATCTTCCGCAAGTCGGAAAAGGCGAGGATCCCAAAGGAGAGCGGATTGAAATCGCACTCTTGCCGAACGGAACGTTTCTCTGGAACGGTGCCAATATGGACAGACGCAATTTGGAAAAAGAACTGGGAAACGGAAATCTAAAAGGTAAAGAAGTTCGTTTCTTTGCGGATGAGTCTGCCGATTACGGCGAAGTTGTAAAAATTTTAGATTTAGTTCGGCGATCGGGAATCGATTCTTTGGAACTCGCCGTTAAAGGGTCTAGGTAGACGAGGAATCCGGCGATTCCAACTTCGGATTGTTCTTATGTCGATCCTTATCGCGATTGGTGTTTTTCTCTAAAGCGGAACGCAGAGCCTCTTCCATAGAAATTCCCATCTGATTCGCGAGACAAATTAATACGAAGAGAATATCCCCGAACTCTTTCGGGAGTGCATCGGGATCTTCTCCTTTTTTAAAGGATTGATCTCCGTATTTACGCGCGACGATTCTTGAGAATTCTCCGACCTCTTCCATTAGGATGGCAAGATTTGTTAACTCGGAAAAATATCTTACTCCGAAATTTTGAATCCAGTCATCTACGGATTTTTGTGCGTCGTCGAACGTCATGATTTATTTCTCTACGTTCTTTTTATGGGGGGAAGACTTCGCTTCCAAGTAGGAAATTAGAATCTTAGTAGGTTCTGCGAAACAGCCTCCGCTTAAATGATGCGGATCTATGAATTTTTGGCATTTTACTTGGTCCCGATAGTCTTCTAGATCCAGGACCAACGTTTTCGGATATTCGCGCACTAGCTGTTCCCGCAAGCGAATCCAATCCGGATAGAAAGGGGATCGTTTTACTTTTTCCGTAAATTTGGAATACAATAGAGGCGACCAGAGCACGACGGTTATTCCGTTTTGAGAGGCTCTTTTCAGGAATTCCCTCAGAAAGTTAACTTGGGTTTCCGACCGTTTATAATTGCGATAGGTTTCCCGATGAATGCGTTCCGCTTCAGAATCTAATTTGTCTTCAGGGGTATTCGTCAGAAGAGTATTGGGAATTCCGCCTTTAAACCGATCCGATTCATCCGTCAATTTGCTTCGAATCGCCATTAAATAGGTAACTTCTTCGGGATGCTTAAGTCTTGATGCGGCTTCCTTAAATCTAGGAGGAAATACGGAAGTTCGAAATACCCTTGCTCTTAAAAAAGTATCCCAATCGGTCGTAGAGAATACATTCCAGTGTTCCAAGAAATACATTGAATCGTATGAGTACCGCAGCGCATAACGGTTCGCGAAGTCCGTTGCGGAGTCCGGATAATATTCTAAAATTGCGAAATCTAAAGGGATTTTTCTATCCAATAATCTTTCCAACGTGTACGCATGAAACGAATACGGCGCGGACGGAGCAGAGAGGTTATAAACGATAAGGTTCGGATTTTCCTTATGAATTTCGGAAAGTGAAATCTCTCCCATATGCGAGGTTCCAAAAAAAGTCATAACTTTTTGATTCGGCGACTTGGAATCCGTTTCCTTCTTCATCGTATCTAAAATACGACCCTTCATTTCATAAAAATAATATTCTGCGCCGGATTCCGTATAAGGTCGAACCAATTCGGAAGATAAGAGTTTATCCCAGAAGAAAGCTAAGGCAGCGATTCCTAGCGGAATCCAAAGAATCTTTCTGCTGAAAAGAGGAAATTGAGAGTTCTTTGCGGTTTCCATGAATCTATCCTAAAATGCGAAGTAAATAAACTCTTGGCCTTTGCCGGCGTAATTTCCGAAGAAAAGAGCGCCGATCAAAAGGAAAGCAACGAGGAGTTTTCCCCGATTCCTATGAAACCACATCGGATACCGTTTCGGTTCTTCCAGAGCATGGAATAGGAAACCTCCCAGGAGAAACGGTATGATTAAGTCGAAAGAGAGGAAGGCCGTTTTATTTTCGGGTTTAAATCCGAAAAATCCGTGTCTGAGAAAATATAAAGAATCCGAGATCGTAAAAGCCCTAAAGAAAGCGACTGCGAAAACGAAGAGTAAATACGTCCAAATGATCCGCATTCCTTTAAAAAGTTTTCCTTGGGCGGGTAGAATGCGAATTTCATGCTTCTCCATAAACCGTTCGGCCGTCAAAAAGAATCCGTGTGAAACTCCCCATGCAATGTAAGTCCAATTGGCCCCATGCCAAAGTCCTCCTAAAGCGAACGTAATTGTTTGGTTTAGATTTGTGCGAAGTTCGGAGAGTCGATTCCCACCCAACGCAAAATACACGTAATCTCGTAACCATGTTCCCAATGTGATATGCCAACGTCTCCACAGCTCGTGAACATTTTGGCTGAAGAAAGGAGAATGAAAATTTCGCGGGATATTGAATCCGAATAATAACGCGCAACCCCTTGCCACATCGGTATAGCCCGAGAAGTCGGAATACACTTGCCATGTGAAGCCGTTCAGCGCTAAAAATAAGGAAAGCCCCCCGTATTCCTTCGGCCTAGCAAATACGGGGTCGATCAAAACTCCTATATTGTCGGCGATCAACAGTTTCTTACAAGCGCCTAAGCCGATCAGAAAAAGACCCGTATAAATCGAAGTTTTGTGGATTCTTAAATGTTCTAAACGAGGGAAAAAATCACGCGCCCGCATAATCGGCCCGGCGACCAACTGAGGGAAGAAAAGTAAAAATAACGTGAAATGAAACAGAGTCGTTCCTTCTTCCACTTTTCCTTTATACGCATCGATAATATACGCCATGATTTGAAACGTGTAAAAACTGATCGCCAAAGGAAGAATGATTTTGAAGGGCATGGAGGAAGTATCGAATAAGGACCATTTCGTTACGTAAAAAAGATTATCGGAGACGAAGTAAAAATATTTAAAGACCGCCAAATTCAGAAGGTCGATGATGAGTATGGTTCTAAGTAAAATCTTACTTTTGGTGCGAATGATGGGTCCTAAAAATAGATAATTGAGGACGACGATTCCGAGTAAATGGAGAAGAAACGGAGGGTTCCAAGAGGCATAAAAGACGAAAGAAGCGATTAATAGAATCCATTCTCGGAATTTTCTGGAATTCCAAGTCCAGTAGGCGATATAAACGATTAGAAAGAATAAGAAGAAAAGAGTGGATGTAAAAATCATTTACTTTGTTTTCCCGTATGACCCAACGCCGGAGGGAGGTCCTTCACGATCGCTTCCGAAAATTTAATCATCCCTAATCTATTTAAATGGATTAAATCATAATAATAATCTCCGTTATTACTGCCATCCAAACTGGACTGATAATCCAATAAAAGCGTTCCCGGTTTGATCTTTTCCAGTTCCTCCTTCCAGATTCGGTTTCTTTCCGGTGTCCTCCAAGCCTGCACAATATCGCTGTAAGGAGCAAGGACAGCGATGATTCGAATATCCTGCCCATTTTGTTTCCCGATCCTACGTATATCATCGTGCAGAATCTTCAATCGGTGAAAAAATTTAGCCACCGCCGCATCCCTGCCGACGACTGTGGGAGTTCTTCTTGCCAATATGCAAGTATCCCAAACCGCTTTTTTATGGAAATGATCCGAGCCCTGAGGGATGGGCTGTCCGTTTGCGGGATCGGTGGCTCTTAAACATGACTCCACGTCTTTTGCTTCAGGATACATGCTGATTCGAGCAAGGTTCGGGTTTTCATAAGGCCATGGATCCACTTTGGCTTCTCTTCTTCTTCTTCCGATATCTTTCAACCGCTTTGACGGATCTAAAAAGAAATCCCGCATATCTCTGCGGTATGCGACGCTTTTGAAAGTGAGAAAAGCCAAGTCGTCGTAATTCACTTTGTAATCGAATTCGTAGATTTTCTCAAAAGCCACGCTTCTCTCTAATTCGCTTAACATCGAGAGTGTATGGATTTCCAAATTTTGCAAATCCAACCACGGAGTTGAAACTTCCAACACATGAATTACGGTGCGTACGTTCTTGAACTGAGGGAGAAGTTTATGCACGATTGCATCTTGAACGACTAGTTCCGTTCCTTCCATCGCAAAGGATTGTAATCTTTCGCCGTAAGGCTCCAACGTTTCGTTTAAGATTCTAAGAGAAAGCCCTTGGTGGGCTACGGAAGTTCCTAGAAGAACGACTGTCGGATCGAAGACCGCTTTTTTTTCCAAAACGTATTCGGTGTTTCTCACTACATTCGCGGCAAAAGAACCCTTTTTTAAATATGGTCTATATGCGCCCGTTTGGAGACAGAGGTCGAAACAAACAAGGATCAGAACTGGTATCCAAAACTTTCTGTCTCGAATTAGGCTTAAATATGGATTCATTTTCCGATAACCTCAGAAATCGAAATACAGGAAGTTCTTACTTTCGGTAACGCCGAATATCAAAAGTAGAAACGCGTTTGCCAAAAAGAAAAGAATGAACTTACGGCGATTCTCGACTATCGATTCGATCGTATTTTTAGAAAAATAATAAGCCATCGTATAACAGACAATCAACAGTAACCCGTATTCGAAATTTACGTACGACTTAACGGACTGGATTCCTCCCGGTACGAAGAAGAGGATCGATTTCATCATATCCCAGGATTTACTCATCGTTTCAGCTCGAAACAGGATGAACCCGAAGGCGAGAAAGAACATGGTCAGAATCCGAACGAAGATATCGTAAGTTCTGCCGCCTTTTTCGTTGATCCAAGCGGCAAACTTGGTCGCTCCGTATTCGCGGTGAACGGCCAGCATTACTCCCTGCCAAAGTCCCCATCCCACGTAATGATAGGCCGCCCCGTGCCAAACTCCCGCGAATAACCAGGTTATGAAGAGGTTTCTATAAGTGATAAGAGTTCCCGCACGAGACCCTCCCAGCGGGATATAGATATAATCTCGTATCCACGTGGAGAAGGAGATATGCCATCTGCTCCAATGATCCGCAATGTTTCTCGCCACCATCGGGAAGTTAAAGTTCGGATCGAATTTATATCCGAATAATCTCGCAACCCCGATCGCGATGTCGGTGTAGCCTGCAAAATCAAAGTAGATCTGCCAGCCGAACGCCAAGGTTCCGGTCCAAATTTCTATCGGATTGAGAGTGGCATAATTTCTGAACGTAAAATCCGTAACCTTGCCGAGGTTATCGGCAAAAACGATTTTTCTCGTAAAGCCCATTAGTATTTGGCAGAATGCGATTTCTATATCTTGTCGAGTAACTGTCGGAGGATGGTCCAGGTCTCGGAAGAAAGTATGCGCTCTCACGATAGGTCCCGCTACTAGTTGCGGGAAAAAAGAAACATAAAGAGCAAAATCCAAAAACGATTTGCGAGCCTCTAACTGTTTCCTGAAAACATCTATAGTATAACTCATGGATTGAAACGTGTAGAAAGAAATCCCGACAGGCAGAATGATCTTTAACGGGTCTATCTTTGTAGGTCCGAGATTTTGAATGTCGGCAAAAACTTCTAGAAGGAAATTCGTATATTTGAAGTAACCTAGAATTCCGAGGTTGGTAACTAAAGAACCGACTAGACAGATTTTCCTGAATTTGTCGCTTGCTCCTTCTCGACTCATCAAAAGAGCCGCAAAGTAATCGACAATCATCGAAACGATTAAGATCAGTATATATAAGTTAATTCCGAAATCGCAAAACGACTTATCGATCCAGAATTCGATCCAACTTCCGGTACGAAGATCGGAACATTTGATTGTGGCCGGATGCCAGGCGTTATAAAAGTAGAGGCTTGATAGAAGGAGGAAAACCCTCCGATTGGTTCCTTTCAAAATCTTCGCTACGATCAAAACGATCGGCAAAAAAATCATGAAGTGGACGGAATTAAACAGCATGAGTGCGTCTTTCCTCGGTTCCTGAGCAGTTTTTTGCGGGAAGAGAAACCCACAACCCTATTTTAAAGTTCGGAAGGCGCTCATTCTTTTCCATAAACGGGCTCCGGCGTTATCGCTTTGTATTTATCTTCGATTCCTTCGATAAAACTAACCGTCGGTCGTTCCGAACGGGGATAGGTTGAATAAGTAAAATTTACGCAAAGTAGCAAAAGAAGATAAGCTAGTAGTAGAATATGCCCGATAGCTCTCGTCCCGAAATACAAGGGCCCGAATATGAAAGATCGTAATACTAATGCCGAAAAAATAAGGAGGCCGATTATAGTGGAGACCCAAAATTCGAAAAAATACCCTTCCCACCAAGTATAAAAAAGTAAGGACGGGACCAGCCAGAGGCTAAGAAGAATTACCTCAATCTTAAAACTTCTCCAAAGTCTAACGCAGTTAGCTAACGCGAGCCCTATGCATACGGCCCAAAAACCCAAATTTAAATTATAGGGTAAGGCTTTTAAGTCCGTTGGGTTTGCGACCTTGATTCGGAGCCCGTTTTTAACTCCTTCAAAATTTAGAAAGGCGTCTCCGATACCTCGATAGAAATTCATAACATAATCTTTAGCTCCTTTTGCGACTCCCCATTTCTCTTGGGTCGCATAAAGAAAGAGCCAATTTGCAAAATTCTTTTCGCTCGTAGGCGGCGAAGTAAGATCACGGTCCAAAATGATAAAGCCGACGAATAAATAAGAGATCGTCAAAGTGGAAACGACTGCGAGCAAATAGATCGGGATGACTTTGATTTTTTTAGAGAATTCAAACTTTGCTCCTTGCCATTCTTTAGCAAACAGCAAGGAGGCAGGTACGAGAGTTAAAAAGATCGTATCCGATTGATGAAAATAAACGTTCCAAACTTGTAGGAAGAACGCGAAGAATAATTTCCCCGTCGACCATCCGTTTCTCGCATTCCATACGCAAAATAGATATAGACAGGCGGTCAGACAGGAGTGAATCAGAGGAGTGTCGTTATGTTGAGCGTAAAACCAAAAACCTTGAGTACAATGAACTCCCAAGCCTAACAACACCGCCCCGACGATATCTTTGTACAATCTCCAATAGCTTACCATAAGGACGAAAATGAATAGAATAGCGAAATACAGCGTCCTTAAGCGAAGCCCGAACATAAGGGAATCAGGACCGTGGGCCCATCGCCAAAATTTTAGGTACAAATATCCTGTACTTTCAAAACCGATATGATGGGGATTGAAGAATACCTTCCAAGTTTTGTCCGTGCTGATATTATGCGTATAAACGATGGAATCCCAGTCGTAATGTCTGGAAAGAAACCGAAGATCGAATAAAAAAAGTGCGCTCGCTAAACATCCTAAAAATAGAAATCCTTCCCAAGGTAACTTTCGAACGAAAAGCGCCTTGAAACGGGAGAAAGGATAGAAAAAAAACTTTGTAAACGGATTCATCCTAAGAATGAAACAGTTCTTTCAAGAACTCCGAATTTTTGCGAGAAGAGAAATACGGCGATTCCGCTATTAAAGAAACGTCGGCGCCCGAGGGTTGCAGAAAAAATACGAGTTTTTCCAAACCTAATAGCCTACGTAAGACTCCGCCTTTATGCAGAATTTGTAATCCTAATTGATTCGGTTCCCAGCGAACGGACTCTCCTCCTAACCAGCCTCTTCGAGTAAGCTTGAGTTTAGCGCCTTCCCAATATAGATTATTGAACAGATTTTTATCCAAAAAACGAACCAAATCCAAGAAAAACGCAAAAGCAATATATCCGACTATGACCATTGCGGAATATTTATAAAGCCGGGGATCCACGAGCAATTGCAGTTTCAATACTCTGGGAATTTGAAGAAATTCCACAAATTTAAATAACCAAATCGCGATGGTTTCCCGAAACGGCAGAATAAGATTTAGAAATCCTGCATATATTCCTACTGATACGATTGCCGGGATCGGATTTTTACGAAGTTTCAAAGAGAGACGTTTTTTATTTCGTTCATTAGCTGAGGTCTGCGCCCATTCCCACCAAGATGCAAGTTTTTTCTCCGGAATTTTCGTACTGCTCATGCCGTTATTCCTCTATTTTCCCTGGTTTTCGTTTTCTATTTTTCCAGAGTGCCACAAGACCTTCTTCGACTTCTTGCGCAGTGGAGTCCCAGGACCATTTTCTAGACTTACCGCCGCGCGTCCGAACCCCGCGATTTCCGGCTTCGGACATTGCTTTGGTCCAAGCTTCCGTATCTTTCGGAGATACGAAAAGATCGATTTGCGAATCCAAGACCTCGTGAAAAACGGGGATATCGGAGGCGATACAGGGTTTTTCTTCTTGGATTGCTTCCAGAAGCGGAAGGCCGAAGCCTTCGTGCAAAGACGGAAACATAAAATAAGAACAATTTTTATACAGCCAGCCTAATTCCCCGTCGCTAGGATTCTCGATAAAAAAAATTCCTTCGGATTCGAGCGAACCGTTTCTAAGAACTTCGGTCAGACCTTCCGATTTCCAACCAAGGCGTCCGGCAAGAACCAGCGAGAACGGATAATGGGGATCGACCTTTTTGAGAGTTCTATACGCTTCCACCAAGGTATTCAAATTTTTCCTAGGCTCCAACGTGCCGACGGAAAAAAGGAAATTTTTCGGTAAGAGCTTATTCGGAGGAACGACACTTTCAAATCCTTGGGCACCGGGGTACACGACTTGCAATTTATCCGAGATGCTCGGTAAATATTCTGCGATCTCTCTTCGGGTATTCTTGGATAGGCAAAATATTTTATCGGCTCGTTTGAGTGTCAGGGGGGAAAATAATCGATGCTGCCAATAGTTAGCAGTGGTCATCGTCTCCGGTGCCGAATGAAAATTTAGATCATGATAATTAACCGCCATCGGAATATTTCGACCGAATACGGGTAATAGTTGGAGAGTTCCCCAAAAAATATCGATTCTATGTTCGCGAAACATCGAGGGCATGCTAAAATTCAGCCAAAAAAGCCCCGGCAGTCGACTGGGAATAAAAACGGAAGCTTTCTTAGTTATTTCCTGAAATACCGGGTGGATCGGCTTATTGGAATAAAGGTAATATTCTAAAGGAGAATTTTCATTCAAAACCCTTTGGAGAATTTCTGCGAGGTAGCGGGAATTTCCGTTAATGCCGTATGCCAATGGCCTGGCGTCTACTGCGATTCTAGGTTTATATTTTAAAGAATCCTTAACAATCATTTCTTGGCTAAGTCGGCTCTGATTCCGGATTCTTTTTAGATTCGACAAAGAAGAGGCAAAAGTATTGAATTACGGAAATGTAAAATAAAAAGGAAAGCATCATCAGCAATTCTTCAGCGGCTGAACCGATAATCGCTCGATTTAAAAGCAGAACAGCAAAAGAAAGAATCAGATAAATGCCTGTCGCTTTATTTTTGCCGAATAACGACTTCCATTCGCCCCGATTCGGAAATCTTTCGGTGCTAGGCCAAAAACCGGAAAGAACGAATGCAGTCGGAAAAAGTAAAAATACGAACGCATGAATCCAGGAAATTCCGCTAAACAATACGGAAAAGAAAAAGAGTCCGGACAAAAGAAAACCATCCGAGGCGCCCTTATAAGCCCTATACAAGTACGGGGCAGCGATTCCAAAAGATAGAATGTTTCCGATCCATTTGATTTGGTTTAAAGTAAGTTCGACGAATGGCATTCCGAATCTACCTTGATTCATAATATCCGCATATTGTAGGAAATATTTTGCCAGAGTGGAACTTAAACTTTGATTATTTTTCCAAGCTCGAATGGCCGGAGATTTTAGGTATTTTTCCAAAACGAGTTCGTACCAGGTTTGATTCATTTTCCAAGTAAAGGAAGGTTCGGTTAAAGCCGGAAGGAACGCCCATAATATTCCGAATCCGAGAGTATAGAAAATTACGGAATATCTTCTCTTGACTAAAAAATAAAAAAGAAAAACTGCGGGAGTGATCTTGATCACGATCGCAAGCGCCAACAATAACCCGGCCAGCCAGTTTTTTTTGACGGTTACGGAGGAGAGAATTAAGAAAATCAGAATGAAGCCGACTTGGTTGTTGTTTTGGTGATTTTCGATAAACCGAAAGCAAAGTAGGGTAACGGTCGTCAGAAACAGGAATTGCCTATCGTATCCTAGGAATTTTCCGATCAAAAAAAGACTCGCTACGAGAGCTGCGAAATTAAGGCAAAAGAAAATCGCCGACGAGATTTCATATTCCGAAAAGGAAAGCGGAATTAACAAAAAGGCGAATGTGGGAGGATAAATATATGCTCCTACATTATCCATTTTAGCTTGAAGACGTAGAAAAATTTCGGGTTTGAGAATATCGTTTAAGTTTAGTTTACCTGATTTTAATTCCGCTATCAGTTCCTCTAAAACGTCGAGATTATACAGATCTTTCTGGATTCGGAAATTTTTAGAGGCTTCGAAATAATCTTTAAAGTCCGTGTCCTGTGATACGTGACTCAGCCCGTTTAATAAAAGATACGCGAGCAGGGTTATAAAAAGGAGCAGGGGCCCCCGTCTTCGGAGATCGATCCGCATTCAGGTACTCTTTTCTGGAAGCCTCGAAAAGCCAACAAAATAACGATTCTCGGTTGCGCTTTGACCCGAAGAGAAAAATCGGTTTTCCTCAAGTCTCTCCGGTTTTTTCTGGAACTATGGAAATTCAGGATCTCTCCGAGTTCTCCTTTGATCTTCCGGAAGATCAAATTGCAAAGCATCCTTCCTCTCGCCGTGACGGGAGTCGGCTCCTCGTTTTGGACCGAAAACGAAATGCCTTACTTGAAGAAGTTTCTTTCACCTCCGTCCGGAAATATCTCAAGAAGGGGGATGTGCTAATAGCAAATGCCGCCCGAGTTAGTAAGCGTAGAGTTTATTTAAAAACGATTTCAGGGCGTCGACATGAGTCCTTATTTCTTTCTCGAGGAGAAGGCAATATTTGGAAGACTCTAATTCGAAACTCTAAAAAGTTAAGGGAAGGAACTTCGTTGAGGTCGGAGGAATCCGACTCATTCGAATTCATCGTACTGCATAAAAAAGAAGAGTTCACGTTTTTAAAATGTAAGCCCGATTTTCGCGAGGAAGATTTTGAAATCATCGGAAAGATCCCGATTCCCCCGTATTTCAAGCGGGAGAGTTCCGAAGAAGATTCTATTCGTTATCAAACCGTTTACGCTAAGAATTTAGGCTCGGTCGCGGCTCCAACCGCCGGCTTGCATTTCACGCCGGAATTGCTGAGCGAAATTAGGAACGCAGGAATCGATTTTGTGGAATTGGAGTTGAGAGTAGGTTATGGAACATTTCAGCCGCTTTCACCGGAGCATTTTCGAGAGAAGAAACTACACGAAGAATCGTATTTCATTTCTTCGGAAGTCTCCGAAGTTTTAAATTCCGCAAAGAAAACCGGTAGAAGAATCATATCTGTAGGAACAACGACACTCCGAGCTCTAGAATCCTTGTATGATCCGGAAGCGGAACGCTTTCGAGCCGGTGAAGGAACAACCCGTTTGTTCCTCCAGCCCGGAGATCGGATATCAAGTTGTGACGGGCTAATCACGAATTTTCATTTGCCGGAAAGTAGTTTGCTACTTCTAGTTTGCGCGTTTGCAGGCAAAGAACAGGTATTATCCGCATATCGTCACGCTGTTCGAAAAGGATTCCGCTTCTTTTCCTACGGTGACGCGATGTTGCTTCTCTAACACCGATACGAATCTAAAACGATGGAATCGCTTATTTTTATTGAGCAAATCTCCCAGTAAAGAGAGTATGGGAAAGTGTTACGCAAAGTTCTTCCCGCCCAGGCTCAAACTAAATTCAAAGCGCCCAAACCGAAACAACTGAAAGGATTACCCGATTTCCTGGTCTTCCATAAGGAAGAGGTCAGAACTTTTCACCAAGCACTCGAAAATCCGGAGCTTTTTAGGCATATACTGATCACAGGTCCGGAGATAGAATCGAACCTTTTGCAATTCGCTCATTACCTTTCCGATATCGGAAAAAATCGGCCGGTGATCGCAGAACCGACTCCGACTTTATTGTCTTTGGCGGGTTTTCCCAATTCGGACAAATATCGTGCAGGAAGAATTGCCGAGGCGGACGGCGGGCTTTTACTTTTGCCACTTCGTCCTTTAGTGGAAGATCCTGATTTATATTATTTTTTGAAAGGAGTCCTCTTAACCGGAAAGATCGATTTTCTTTCCTTGCCGGAAGGACCTGACTCCCGTCATATCAATCGATTTTATCCGAGCATTCAATCTAGATTTCGACTAATCCTGATCGGAGAAGAAACTGAAGTGGATGCCATTTCGCAGCTGGATCCGGATTTTTACGGGAGCTTCGATTTCAAAATTCATATGCCTTACGAAATCAGTCTGACTGCGGCGTGGTTACCCCTATTTTCGGGTTTGGTCAAATCTTGGGAAAAACCCGGCTATCCTCCGATGGACCAGAGCGCCTTGGATGCTCTTCTAGAGTTGGCGCTTCGTTGGAACGACAGCCAAAGAAGATTGTCCTTACATTTATCCGAATTACGCTCCTTTGTGACGGAAGTTCTCGCTCTTAGTAAAAAAGGCCAAAAAGCGGTCAGCCGCATTCAGATAGAACGTGCCCCCGAAGAAATCCAGAAACGAACCGCTATCCATAAGCGCAAATACATCGAGAATATTAAAGAGGGATTGATTTCAGTCCCGTTGAAAGGAAAGAAAACCGGCCGTATCAACGGATTATCCGTGATCTTATTGCAATCGTCGTTGCTGGATTTTGGGCAAGTAAACCAAGTTTCGGCAAGAGTTTCCTTGGGGACCGGAAATTTAATCAATATCGAAAGAGAAGTAAATCTTTCCGGAGATCTCCATGATAAAGGCGTGTTTATTTTACAATCCTATATCAAAGGAATGTTTTCACACATTCAGTCTTTCGGTCTGGATGCTTCGATTTTGTTCGAACAAAATAGTTCCCCGATTGATGGAGATTCGGCGAGTTGTGCCGAGCTCTTGGCGCTTTTATCGGCTCTTTCGGACCTTGAGATTCCCTGTAATATTGCGGTTACGGGGGCGCTTTCGCAGTACGGCGACATTCTACCTGTGGGCTCGGTGAACATTAAAATACAGGCCTGGTATGATGTCACAAAGCTGAGCGGATCTCCGAGCGATAGATACACGGTTTATATACCGAAAGATAATGTGCGAGATTTGAATTTACCGAGAGAAATACTACATTCGATGCAAAAAGGAAAATTTCGGATCGTTTCCTGTTCTCACGTCGAGGATTTGATTCCTGAAATTTTCGGTGCGCCGGCGGGAAAGATGTCCAAGCCGGGCAAGTATCCTGAGGGGAGTTTGTTCCGAATCATAGAAGAGCGAATCGACCGTAAGAGAGACGCCGAAGAACATTCGTGATAGTCTGAGAAAGACTTGCTTCGTAAGAGCGGCTAAAAATCCTTTAATTGAAACCGGAAATTCCGGGACGGAGAGGGATTGAATGTTCGGCGGAAAGAACTTAGAGAATCTAAAACAGATGAACCAGATGCGAGTTCGGATGAAACGTCTGGAAAAAGAACTGCAAGCATTATCTTTCGAAGGAAAGTCCAAGAACGATTTGGTTATATGTATTTCGGACGGAAAACTCGTGGTACAGGAAGTTCGAATCGAAGACGAGTTATTGGCAAAGAACGACAAAAAACTATTACAGAAAAGTATAAAGCAGGCCGTGAATCAGTCGATCGAATTGGCGCAAAAAGCGGCAGAAGAAAGAATGGGAGAATTTCGCGGATTGCTTTCCGGAACGCCTTAATTCTCTTTTTATAATGGGAATCCCGGAAACCTAACGGGAGCCGAATTCACTTTTAAGAAATCATGAGGACATATCGGATTGGGACTATCCGAAGCCGGTAATTCGATTCCTTGTCCGTCCCCTGCCGAATTCGTTTTTCCGTACGAGAAGGAAATATCTCCGATTCGGTTCGGCTCGGTGTTTACCTGAATTGAATAATTAATTCCATTAAAACTTTTCTTCATTAAAAATAGTCCGGGTGAAGCGTTCACATTTTCCTGATTCAATTTTACGAGCTGAAATTGACCGGGGCTCAATGTAGGTAGCGGGACGATCTCAGGGAGTCTGCTTGGAGTGTATAAACCTTGTAGTTCTATTCCGTCTAGATTTGCCTCAACAAACGGAAATCGGGTAATAATCGAATCGATTGATTGGCGAAGCGCATCCGCTCCGATCATATCCGTGCCCGCTTGAACTGTATCAGGGGACGTGTCCCCGATCGATTGCCATAGAAAGGCGGCGAATATCATGCGAAATGTGTCTCCCGATGTCGACCCCAGAGAATTCACGATAGGGTCTTGGGTAAAGTAGGCTTGAGACGTTCTTCGAAATACTTCGAATAAGCTGCTTGCGTCGACAGCACGAATTCCGGCAATTCCCTGTACACTTGCTTTGAAGAACAGATCTCGTTCTGCGGTATTATCGCCGGAGGAAAGATATATATATTTCATGAACGGATAGGAAAACGCGTAATCGACTACCGAATTGTAGCGAGGCGAGCCGAAAATCGAGGAGCCATTGACCCCTCTGGCACAAGCCCCGGGAATATTTCCTCGATAGCAATTGATTCTGGCCGTTTGGGGGGAATATCCGGCTATATCGGATGCGACTTCGCTTGTCCCTTCGTTAATCCAAGTTTCGTCCCGATTTCCTCCCTGGGCCAATGCGGTCGCCTCATATTGGAAGCGAACCAAGTGCTGGTATTCATGGGACATCGTGGCTAAAAACGTATCCGGTTTTCCGTTTGCCAGATCCTTATTTCTTAGAGCGACTAATTGCACCCCGTCCAAATATAGCATGTCCCGGAAATTGGATCGAATACGGGACGTAAGCGAATCCGGGTAGTAATCGGCAGGGTCGAAATATCCCGCTACAAAGGACCCTCCGGGCGTACTTCCGTCTCGTATATCCAATACTAAGATCGTTACCTTTCCGTTATGATCCAGATCGTTCGGAACCCCAAAAGCCGCCTCTAATCGAGGGTGTATCTGTGCATCGAATTCCGTTGCTATATTCTGATAATTTAATGCACCGGCTAATGACGGTTCCGCGTAAACGTTAATGTATTGTCCCGAAGCGACGAGATTCGTCTGAGTGCAATAGGATGTGTTTGAAACCAAGTCTCTCGCCCAAAACGCACCGTCGCCATTGCAACTGGGAGAAGAAGCGACTAATGACAAAAGTTGGCTGATCGAGGGGGGATATTCCGAATTTTGGGATTTAGATTGAAGAAAGGCCGTGCAAAAATTGACGAATATCGACGGCAGCAGAATAAAAAAGAAAGAACATACCAATCTTGCGGCGCGGAATTTAATCCGACCTCTCGTCCCGATGTGCATCGGTTCCTGTTTGGCGAACCTGTTCATTGGTAGTCGTCTTCCTAAATAGGAATCTGCTTTACTCGTGCGAACCCTATCTTATGGTCAATTAGGAAAGACCCTATTGTTGGAGCAAGTCGCATTGGCCGTTTCGATTTTTTCTCGTTGGAAATATTTTTCCTCGTTTGGAAATTTATTTCTTATATCGTTGTTTTCTTTCCAATGTTCCTTTCGTCCTTCTCCGATAGATCGTACGGACTCTATGGACTACCCCGAAGGGATTACCGCCTTTCCGGAAGACGGAGAATATTTTTCTCAAATTCAAAGTATTCCTACCGGCTTCTACGTAAGACAAATTTACCTTAATACGAAAAGAGAGCGCCCCGAATTTCTTCTTAGTCAACTCTTGGTCACTGAAGCTAAGAATTGGGAAGAAACTAGGTTTGAAGGAAAAATCGTCGCGGACCCCAAGGGAAGGGGGTACCGGTTTCGACCTAAACTTTGCAGAATGTATACGAGTAAGGGCAGCGGAGACCGTTGGACGTTAACTCGCGCTTATGAATGCGACCATTTTGAATTTCTAATATGGAAATCCGGACAAAATGAAATCCGTTTAATTCCGGGACCGGAAGGCGAAGAGGAGGGGATCAAATTGAGAAGATCAGCTTCGTCCGCTCCGAATCGAGTAGCCGCCGTCGTATTGTTTGCTAAGCAGGGAATTTTGGAGATCTGGGGAATGCGTCTTTCCAAGGTTCGAAAAGATGCGGCTCTCGTATTAGAAAAACGGGATGGAAAGAGGCGGAGACTTAGATCCCTGATTACCGTGGAAACTACTGGAGAAATTCAGGCGGATGGATTAAGTATTTCCATTGGTGATCTTATTTTATATACGAATCCCGGGGAAGCCTCCCCTTTGGCCTATGAATAAATCGGATTTTCTATCTATCTAATCCGGTTTCGGAACTTAGAATTTTGCGTAGGCCGGGAAAGACCTTTAGATAGGGTAATTTTTTTCTGAGATCGCTGATTGCCGCATCCGCGACCGCAGTCCCATCCAATTGCAAATGCATGAGTTCGTTTAATCCGTACAGCGGAGCCAAGTTTGAAACTTTGGTCCCTTGCAGATACAATTCCCTTAGTTGTAAACAATTTGCCAACGGTCGAAGATCGGAAACTAGCGTATTCCGAAGCTCAAGATGTCTTACTGCGCACCCTATACCCAGAAATTCCAGCCTAGAAACTTTAGTGTTGGAAAGCTCGATTCGAGTGAGTCGATTCCAGCCCGAATATGTGGCGATATCGATATCATTAATCGGATTTCCGTTAAGAATAATCGAATCCAACTTGAACTGCTTTTCCAACGGTTTAAAATTACGGACTTTGGTTTCGCTAAGATTGATATATCGAAGACGCGGTAGTTGGGGTAACTTTTCCAGTGAGGAGAGATTTGAAAGCGGAAATTCCAAGATTTCCACTTTCTGAAACGAGGAGAGATCTTCGAGCGAAGGAGCTTGGTCAAAGCCCATCCATCGAGTTTCGACCGGATAATAACCTAGTGTCTTTCCCGATTGAGTTCGGATCGGCAATCCTGATTTCGTAGGGAATAAGCATCCGATCAAAATTATCCCTAGAAGAATCCCGGCTCCTCTCATAACTGAATTCTAACCTTGTAGGCTTTCATGGAAACACGAATTTATACTCGATCAATTCTCGGCAAAAGCATCGGGAAATATCGATTTTAGAATGAGACTACA
Source organism: Leptospira fainei serovar Hurstbridge str. BUT 6 (assembly GCF_000306235.2). NCBI lineage: Bacteria > Pseudomonadati > Spirochaetota > Leptospiria > Leptospirales > Leptospiraceae > Leptospira > Leptospira fainei. Next base: position 112,415 of record NZ_AKWZ02000011.1, on the reverse strand, counting down.
GCTCAATGTATTGATAATTAATTATCAATAATGTTTGACAGATTCAGGGGTCCGAAAAGGCTGAATTCTATGCAATCGACTCGCCGACTTCCAGTCACGGTTCTATCCGGATTCTTAGGCTCCGGAAAAACAACGGTACTCAATCACATTCTGAAAAACCGCGACGGCATTAAAGTTGCAGTGATAGTAAACGACATGAGTGAAGTGAATGTCGATGCGGGCCTGATAAAATCCGGAGGAGCACAACTATCGCGTACGGAAGAAACCTTGGTCGAACTTTCCAACGGTTGCATTTGTTGTACGTTGCGCGAAGATCTGTTAAACGAAGTTTCTAAGCTGGCAAAAGACGGCAAATTCGATTATCTTATTATTGAATCCACTGGTATTGCCGAACCTCTTCCCGTTGCGGAGACCTTTACATTCGAGGACGAAAGCGGTTTTTCTCTCTCGCAAATCGCGGATTTGGATACAATGGTAACGGTCGTTGATGCAGGTAATTTTCTAAAGGATTATTCCTCTTCGGAAGATCTTGCCGATCGCGATCTAGAGGCAAACGAAGAGGACGAGAGAGCCATCGTCGACCTTCTGATCGAGCAAGTGGAATTTGCGAATGTCCTTTTGGTCAGCAAGATAGATTTGGTTTCGAACGAAGAATTAAATAACTTAACGTCCATTTTGAAGCGCTTGAACCCGGAGGCGCTCGTTGTTCCGATACGGGAAGGGGAAGTGGAGCCGAAACTGATTTTAAATACCGGTCGATTCGATTTTTTAAAGGCCGCGGAGGCGCCCGGATGGCTGAAAGAACTTAGAGGAGAACATCTCCCGGAGACGGAAGAATACGGAGTCACTTCCTTTGTTTACCGATCAAGAAAGCCATTTCATCCGCAGAAATTTTGGGACATACTTCAAGAAGAATGGCCGGGAGTAATTCGTTCCAAAGGATTTTTTTGGTTGGCGTCTCGTATGGATTCTGTTGGCGGTTGGTCTCAGGCGGGTGGGGCTTGTCGAACGGAGGACGCAGGACTCTGGTGGGCCGCGACTCCTAGATCGGAATGGCCTGAAGAGGAATTGGAAAGAGAAATCTCGTTCCAATGGCAGGAACCGTACGGAGATCGAAGACAGGAAATCGTTCTAATCGGAGTTGACATGGACCACGCAGAAATCACAAGCTTACTAGACGGTTGTCTCGTGTCTGATGAGGAATTTTCCTGCGGTCCGATAAGTTGGGAATCCTTTTCGGATCCGTTTCCGAAATGGGAAATTCGAAAAGAGGAAGAGCTCGAAAGTCCGTCCAGATAGATTTTCAAGACCGACGAGAATTTGCCCTCGTATTCTAGGATTTATCGTAAATTGTATTCCCATAGTTTACTTGGGATCCCCAAATGAACGAAGATAAGAAAACCGCGTCTCGGAAGACAAAACAGAAAGAAGAAATTTTTCGTGTGATCCAGGATGCGAAGGGTCCTTTATCCGTAAAGGAAATCTACGATCTTTCCAAAATCACATTAAAGAATATCGGAATAGCGACGGTCTACCGGACCGTAAGCAATCTATTAGAATCCGAAAAAATTCACGAGATCAAACTTCCCGGGGAATCCTCTCGTTTTGAAACGAGCCATCTAGAACACCATCATCATTTCCATTGTATCAAATGCGATCGAGTGTTCGATGTGGAAGTTTGTCCTTTCCCGATCGAAAACTTACCTAAAGGATTTCGAGTAGACTCCCATGAGATCATTCTTTATGGGGTTTGCTCCGAATGTAACCTAACCAACAAATGACTGAAAAGATCTTCAAACTACGCGTACTCGGAATGAGTATTGCGTTCCTTGCCTTTTTTTCCTTTTTAGATAGGATCGTTTTCCCTTTTGTTTTATTTCATTTTCCGAACGAATTGGAATGGGACACGTCTCCTTGGTTTAACTTCTTAGAAAAAAGAAATAAGATTCAATTCAACGAGAATGAAGATGGAGTCTTGGTCGTAGGAAGTAGCGTTGCTCTATATTCCGTTTTTCCGGAGAGAATTACCGAACACTTTCAAAAAACCGAAATCGATCCTTCCAAAAAAATAAGAGCCGAGTTTTACGCACATCCGGCGCTTACGCCGTCGGATTTCTATTATTATCGAAAAGATATTGCGTCAAAGAAACCCAAACTCGTTTTTTATGTTTTAAATCCTGCCGATTTTCAATTGGATTACTTAGTCGGCAAGGACGAGCTAGATTCGGGAAGAGTCGATACTTCGGTAGGGTTCGACGAAAAAAGATTATTTTCGGATTTTAGTACCGGCAGACACCAAAATCGAATCTTATATCCGGCGGAGTTTCTGAGCGAAAATATCGCAAATATTTGGAAACTAGGAAAACCGCAATTTTTAGCGCTCTTATCCAGGTCCTTATTTCTTTTAACTCGGTATCGAAGTTTCGTATACGATCCTTTCGACTCGTTTATCGAGCATCATTTCCGCAGCGGTCGGTCTTATCATTATTATACGGGCATTCTGCCGAAAGAAGGAATTTATTTGAGAGGCTGGACCAAGCCCAAATTCCAGATCGGTTGTGAAACGAAGAGCGGGCACCTTCGGGAAAGCATCTTTCTTCAGAATGAAAAAACTCGAATAAGAATCTTTCAGGAAAAGCCAGAGGAAACTCTTATATTCGATAAGACGTTCGAAAAGACGGGATGGGCCAATTTAGATTTAGAGTTCCCGGGAATATCGGATAAGATACTGCTACGGTTTGAAACGGATAAGCCCGTTTCTTCAAACGAAGTCGACACGCGAATTTTCGGGACCGAAGAGATTTACGGGATTCGACTATCGCAGAATTTCTGTCGCAGAGAAATCAGGAGCGATATCTCTTACACGAGAATTCCGGGGGTAGACGATTCTAGAATTGCGGATCTGGACGATGCTACTTATGCGGAAGATTATGAGAAAAGAATCTACCGGAACAAAGACGCGGAATCCGCATTAACTCGTTTAAAAGTGATTAAAATTGCCAAGGAAAAATTAAGCGCTTCTTCGCATTTTTTTACCTGGTCCGAACTGGAATATCTAAAAAAGGGGGTTCAGTATCTGGAAGATCAAGGAGTCAAGGTACTGATAGTGAATTCGGCCGAAAACCCTATGGAGAGAGTCGTATATGAAAACAGCCCTTGGTATAAAGGATACCTTTCGTATTTGCAATCGCTAGGTTCGAAACATTACTCCTTCCGAGACGCTAGGGCCTTAGCGAAGGATAAAAGGGATTTTCTGGATCCGCATCATCTGACCTATTCGGCCGCACAAGCCTCCACGGAAACTTTCTCATCCTGGATCGGCGAAGAAATTCACGCTGAGAAATAAGGAGATCGACGGGTGCAAGAAAATCTGCGCGAAAGCAAGTTTCCGTTACTCGCCGGGAATTTTTACCGGAAAATTTATGATATATTAGAGAATAAGAATATCCTAATCGCTCTTTTTATTCTTATGTATTCGGTTTCTTCCTTGATGGTTTGGAAAAAGTACGATTGGAACCCGACGGCGCAAATTAATTTCGGAAAGGAATATTGCGACTTAAATTCTCCGCAGGTACCTAAGGGGGCGGTCGTTTTTCGCGGGGAGGAGGGAAACTTAGGAGCCGGTTATGACGGCCAAATTTTCTATTTCTATTCCCGAATGATTTCAGGGTTTGCTTTGGATTGGCCCAAAGGTTTTGAAACGAGTGTAAGAGCCCCGAGAATCGGATACCCGTTATTGGCGGCTCCGTTCGGATGGTTCGGGGCGTACGGAACAATCTTCGGAATGTACTTCCTTCACATATTTTTTATGATCTTTTCCTTTTTGGCGATTCGCGATTTGTTGCCGAATCGGAAAAAGATTCTCGCCGTCTTTTATTTACTTTCCCCTTTTGCTCTTGGCAGCTATATACTTTTAGTTTCCGATACGATTCTAATTAGTCTTCTTGTGTTCACTTATTGGGCTTACAAAAAGGAAAGGTATGCATTATTCGCATTATTAGGGGGACTATCGCTTCTTACGAAGGAACAAGCATTATTTTTACTTTTTCCTCTCGGCGTCGATTCGCTTCTTAAGAAAGACTTTCGTCGCAGTCTATGGATTCTTGCTTGTTTAGTTCTTCCCGGGCTCTGGAATATATTTTTAAAATTAAAATTTCCGGAGGCCACACCGACTCGCTTCGCGGAATTTTTCGATCCGTTAGGCGGAATTGCAGGTTATTCGAGGGAGATTTACGGTCTTTGGGCGGGATCCGTGCCTTTGGACGGAGGGTTGTTTCGATCGTTGGCTAAAAAGTTTTCCAGATTTCCCCTGCTTCTTCTGTTTTTAAGCGGTTGCTTTCTTCTTTTCCGAGGGGATTGGAAAAAGGGATTTCCGTTTCGACTGGGATTCGCCATTACTATGTTTTCAATATTCTCCGCAGGCTATATTTTATACTGGGCTACGTATGAAAACATTTCCCGTATGTTTACGGTTTCCATCCCGTTATTGATTCTTTGGCAGGCGGAAGACGATCGAATTGCGCCATGGCATTACTGGGGATTGTGCGGTGTCGTCCTGATCCTATTTTTCGTTAAGATCGCGTTTATCGGCAAACCGTTGACGCACAGTATCTGGTAAGGAATTACTTTCTTTCTCCCATCGAAGATAGTGGGATTTTGTACTGGGCGCTGATTCTAGCGTTCGTATTCGCAAGTTCCGCTTTATTCAGAATAATATCGGTTCCGTCATCGAGCACAATAGAAATGTAATTCTTCTTGGATTCCTTCACTTTTCGCATGAGATCTTTTACGGAAAGAACGGGAGCTCCTTCCACGGATTCGAGAATTCTTGCAAAAACTTCGTGATAACCGTTATTGGATTCGTCGGGTATCACCTGCGATAAGAGAACGATTCTTCCCTCATTATCTCCGGATGATCTGAACTTATGATAATCGTACAAATATAGAAGCTTTTTGTCTATTCGCGATCGCCAATCCTTTCCCCACTCGAGCAGGTAATTTTCCGAAAGATCAACGAAAAGAAAGCCGCCATCCAAATAGAAATCTGGTCGATTGGAAGGATCACGATGGGGAATTCTGATAGAAGTATAAGGAAACGGTTTTAGCGGAAGGTTTACTTCTATTTTCTTTTTTTCCCTAAGTATACTTACCGGAATATTTTTACCAACTTCGTATCCGAATTCATCGCCGATATGCGCGAGAAAGGAAAGAACCTGCTTACCGTAAGACGGATGCTCAAAATAGCCTTTGGAATCGATTTTTTTTCCGCCGAATTCAAGGATCACGTCCCCCGGTTTCAAAACTCCGTCTGCCGAACTTCCGGGAAGAATTTCCGCAACGAGAATTCCTTCATTCTTTCCGTTGATTCCGTAATATGCTTTCGTTGCCTCGTCGGTTACCGGCCGATGTCGAAATCCTTTGTAGGCGATTTGCGAGTTTCCGGAAAGCCCGAGAAATTTACGGATTAAAAAGGAAGGAATAGCCCTGCCTGCGTTTTTATCTCCGCTAAAATCGAATAATATACCGCCGACTTTTCCATTTTCAACGATGACTTCTCCGTTTCCGTTTAAGGTTTCCGTCGAGTTAACGTCTAGGATGGGAAGTTCGATTTGGCCTTGCGGATAGAGATCCAAGTCCAAGCTGAGTAATGCTCCGGTCGCGCTTTGGATAGATCCTGAATTATCCAATTGGTAGATGGATATTTGCTTGGGATAGGAGATACTCGTTTGAAACTCCGAAGGTTTTAGATCTTGGAAAAAACCTTTTTCGTCCACTTTTAGCAGGGCTAAATTCGTTTCCGGATCGATTCGAAAGATTGTGGCTTTGGTTTCCGCGTAGGAGGAAAATTTTTTAACTTCCACTAGAGTCGAGTATTGAAGAATTTGCGCCGGTACTAGAATCTTCTCTCCATCGACGACGATTCCGACTCCTCTTCGAACTCGCGGGTTTTTTTTCTTCCAGGGAGAAATATAATCCGGTTCTTGAAAGGAAACTTTGATCTGAACGATGCTCTTTTCGAATCCATCTTCCGGTTTAGTCTTGGCTGAGACATTCGAAGAGGATGTCTTTAATTCATGAACTTTTTTTGCCGTTGCGACTTTGGAAGATTTTCCGGCCTTAGCCTCTGTAATCGTGAAGGTAAAGAATATCGTAAAAATAATAGAGAAATTACGGAATTTCAAAGTGTTACTCCAACCCATATGTGGAACGGATTTGACGATCGGCGGCTTCCGCTTCATTCCGATCTAAAATTAACGGGAGTTCTACGTCTAGAAACTTCAATCGTAAGTAACGATCCTTTGTCGAGGAGAGGATCTTTTTCAAATCTTCCAGACTATTCACGGGGGTTCCGTTGATGGATTCTACGACCAAATTGAGAAAATAATCGGAGGATGAATTTACCGGATGAGCAAGCTTTCTATAAAGAATTACGTCGGCTTTCTTATAACGATTGATTCGGTCTGCGATGAAATATTTATACCTGTATAAAAATTGGCTACCGCCCGAAGTGCTTCCGGCCCGACTCCAAGTCGCTAAAAGATCCTGAGACATTTCTTGGAAGAGAAGACCGCCGATCATAGCATAGTCGTACGGCGAGTCGTACCGATTTCGCATAAAATCAAAATCGGGCATTCTCTTAGCTTCAAAGGAAATATCGATGAGCTTTCCTCCCCGAAATACCTTGAATTTAATTCTATCTCCGGCATGCTTATTGTCGACGTTTTCGGTAAAATCGACTCTAGCATCCTTATCAAGAGTCGTGGTTCCATTTCTCCCGATCGGACTTCCGTCGATCTCGGTGAGATAGTCCCCTTCCTGTAAATAGCCGTCTGCGGAACCGTGAGGAAGGATTCGAGTAACAAATACGCCTTCCAGGCCTTCGGGGACCCCTTGCGCTTTCCGAAGAGAAGCATTGAAAGAATTCAAAAAACTGATTCCAAGCTCGACATAGCCGTCGTAAGTTCCATCTTCAATATCCACTAAGAAATGTCGGATAACGTTCGTTGGTATTAGATATCCGATGTTTTCTCCTTTGGTGGCCACTTGAAAGGCGACGCCTACGACTTTGTCGCCTTGAATAGCGGGACCGCCCGAGTTACCGGGATTGATTGCGGCGTCTACTTGAAGGACAAGATGACTGTCGACGGAAGAATGAGAATATTCCGATTGTTCTTTTCTTGAAACGATGCCTCGAGTAACGGAAACCTTATTGCCTCCGATCGGATATCCTACGACGATTAAAGGAGAATTTAATTCGGGAATTTCTCCGAGTTCCAAATCGCGGGAATCTTTATAGAATTGTCCGTCTTCGGCTTCCAAGATTGCAAGGTCGCAATCGTGAGCGATAAAGAGAATCTTTACTCGATACCATTCGGTCTGATTATAGCGTTGAACTTGGATGAATTTTGCGTTCGATACCACATGGGCATTCGTAAGGATTCGTTTTTTTCCGATCAGAAAACCTGTTCCGGAGCTCGCGCGCACTCCGTCCGTCGTCCAAGGAGAATAAGGATTAATCGCTTGGGAATAAACTTTGATTTGAACGACCGCTTTTCGAACGCCGTCAAAGTCCGTTTTTTCCTCCGCAAAGGAGGGAAGCGAAAATACTAAAAGAACAAAAGAAACGAATGCGACTTTAAGAATGGGCATCAAACTTCAATGGCCTTCGAATTCGCAGATAGAATAGACATCGACTCCTAACTCCTTCTTCAATTTGGAAGCTCCTCCCAAATCGGGTAAGTCGATAATCACGCCGGCTTCGGTGACCACCGCACCCAAACGCTGCAAAAGTTTCGTTGCAGCGATCATAGTGCCTCCGGTAGCAATTAGATCGTCCATAAGCAGAATTTTATCGCCTGGAAATACGGAATCCTTATGAATTTCAATGATATCCTTTCCATATTCAAGATCATATTCTTGAGCTACGGTTTCCGCAGGCAATTTCCCCTTTTTCCGAATCGGAATGAATCCGGCTCCTAACTGAAAAGCGACAGGAGCACCGATAATAAAACCTCTAGCTTCGATTCCTGCGACTTTCGTGATTCCTTGATTGGAATACCTGTCCACAAAAGTTCCGATAGTAAGTGCTAGACCTTCCGGATCCAATAGGAGAGAAGTGATATCGCGAAAAAGGATTCCTTTTTTGGGATAATCGGGAATGGTACGAATTTTTGATTTAACGATGGACATAGGCTCGAAGTCCTATTCCAATCTTCGGAAGCGCGGGAACAATTCTTTTTTGATGAAGCCGCCCTTATTTAGGGCGGCTATCAACCTAATTTTAATATGCTTTCGCTCTTAAGGCAGCAATTCTTTCCTCTAATGGAGGGTGGGTAGCAAATAAGGAAGCTAATCCGCCCCCGCGATTAGATATCTTCAGAGTCGCGATCGATTCTCCTCTCTGATCTACCGGATCTACAGTAAAGGCAGCCTTGAGCCTTTCGAGTGCGGCAATCATATTACTTCTTCCGGCTAATTTTGCACCGCCGGCATCCGCACGGTATTCTCTCGCTCTTGAAACATAGGCTACCACGATGGAACCCAATAATCCGAACACCATCACGAGTACTTGTTGAATCATAAACCGCATAAAGAAGCTTCCGCCCCCGCGATCGTCATCGTTCCTACTGAGTTGAGAAGCAATTAGAGTGCTCACAATCCAGGCAAAGAAAAACACGAACGAGTTCACTACGCCTTGTACTAAGGTCATAGTCACCATATCTCCGTTTGCTACGTGAGAAAGTTCATGTCCTAGAACTCCATCGATTTCTCCGCTATCCATTCCATTTAAAAGTCCGGTAGAAACGGCCACTAGCGCGCTAGACCGGCTTGGCCCGGTGGCAAAGGCGTTCACTTCCGGAGATTGATAATATCCCACTTCCGGCATCGGTAGGCCGGCCGCGTCCGCGAGTCTTTTTACTCGTGCGACTAAATCTCTTTGCCATCCGGTCGCCGTACGGGGATCTACAATCTCGACTCCCATCGACATCTTAGCGGTAAATTTGGAAATGAAGAGCGAAATAAATGCACCGCCCATCCCCCATATCGTGCAGAAAAGAAGCAACCCTCCGTACGAAATACCCGATTTTTCCAGATAACTGGCGAGACCGGTAATTCTTATTATGAATGCGATCGTCGCTATTACTGCGAGGTTTGTTATCGCAAACAATCCGAATCTACGAATCATCCACATAGGTGACTTTTTCTCCTTATATAGAAACGTTCGGGATCAATTTTATCCCCGGGCGTTCTTCCCGATACCTTATTAGACCGCTCTCGGTTCCTTCCGTAAGAAGGAAGCTAACAGAAAAAGTAAGACTAAAAGTAAATATCCTTTTACAAACGGGCCAAAATTCGGCTCAAATGGAGTTAAAATTGCGTTTCCGCGCAAGGAATATGCATGGATAAATCCGGTCGCGGAAAGAAAAACTCCCGCTAAACTTGCCAGAATCGCTTTCTTAAAATCTCGATCGATCACAAACGTTGCAATCGCGGCCCAAACCATAGAAGATAATAAGAATCCTTGAGATAAACTCAAGAGTCCTTCTAACGGATATGGAAAGATGGGTTGATTTGCCGGAACTAAAGATAACCAAATATTCGGAGTCTGAGAAGCGGCAGCAGTGCCCTCGATCGCCTTTGTTAAAATCGGATCCGCATAATTAAAAGCGCTTTGAATTAAGAGCACACCCCAACCGGCAATTGCAGGAAGCAAACCGATTACGACTGCGGGAGCATGACGAGTGGGAGTTGCTTCAAAAGCTTGGGAGCCGATTACGATTCCGATCCAGAGAACAATTGCCATTCCGGCTTCGATCGGGATGAGTTTGGAAAGAAACCCCATTAGCCCTAAGAAGGCCGCGACGGTCATAAAAACTCCGTTTAATGTCGAGTAACCGGCTCTTGCCCCTAACGCTTTCCAGCCGGGATGTCCGATATAAATCGTCGTAGGGAAGGGTGAACCGAAGAATGAACCGGCAACAGTTCCGATTCCATTCACTAAAAGAGAGTTCCGAGTATTGAATTTATCTCCGGCCGCTTCGGCGGATTCTATGTTTTGAAGCGATCCTATGACGTTGAAAATTCCCATTGGCAGGATGATCGAAAGATACTCTCTGATATCCATTTCCTTAAATATGGAAAAAATTTCACCTGCGCTCCAAACCGGTAGATACAATCCGATGCCGAAAGAGGATTTTAACGCTTCAGGATCCATAATCGGCTTTCCCGAAAAATATGGAGAATACCAAGCCAGAATGGTTCCGACTACTACCGAAATCAAACCGCCCGGAATTTTAAACGGAAAAACTACCCGCCCAAAGTACTGTAATAGGATAATTCCGAAAGGTACGAAGGCTACCAAAGGATTCTGAAAGGTTCGAATTAAAAAATCCATCGAAATGAATGTTAGAGCGATTCCTGCAAGAGCGGAAAGAAGCGCGGCGCGAGGTGTCGCTTTCCGAATCCTTTCCGCAACGAAGGCCCCTAACATTTCGATTAATCCCGAGAGAAAGCTTGCTAATAAGCCCATCGCCCAGGCGGCTTTGTAACTTCCCGTTTTTAAATAAACGGGAAACATTACGAAAAATACGAAGGCGAAAAGGGATACCGTGTTAATCCCATAGGGTAGAGCAGTGACATCGGTTCTGCCTTCCGCTTTGGCAAGTTGTCTTGCTTGCAAGGCATAGAATAAATTTCCTAATAACAGAGATACTGCCGCCCCCGGGATAATAACTCGAAAAACGAATTCCTGAGGCATTCCGCAAGGTCCGACGCAGAGAGCGACTAACACTAAGATTTGAATTAAATTATCGATCATTAGGCCGAAGAAACCGTCGAGATCTCCCGGTACGAACCATCTGTAATTATTCATTTTTTGTTTTTACCCCCGAAATCCACTTCAATGACATTGTCTTTGCGTCTCTTTCCTCTTCCTTTCGATTCGGTGGCGACTTCTCCCGACGAGAGAGAGGAATCGTTTTCGGCGGAATCGGAGTCGCTTTCAATTGGAGATTGCAGCTTACCTAAGAAAATTCTCATTTGCGAAACGGTTTGCTGAGATTTATCAAAGTATCGAAATACGGCGTCCCAAGGAATGAAAACTTGCTCCCAAGTATATCCGAATTGGAGTTCCGCATAAGCCCAATCTTGTTCTATACGAATGTCCCGAGCGGCTCGCGGACCTATAACTAATATGATTCCTGATTCAGGTTCATCTCCGATTAGGCCCCTCTTTCCGATCTTTAAATCGGGATGAGGCATTGCGTGCAGATAGAAAGTACCGAACCGTTCCCAATAGAGAGAGAAGAGTTGTTTTTTAAATTCGCGAAGTACGGTGATATCTTCGGGGTTATGATCCATTCTTTTCTAGGGCCCTGGCCTCTTCTTCAGTAATGTAATCCTTATGAACTTTGTATTCCGGTACTAGCTCTTTAAACCGGGTAAAGATATCTTTTTCCTGGTTGGAGCGAGCGGCGTTCAAAAGGGCCTGAAACCTGGCCTGGAAGCTGCTAGCATCGCTATCTTCTAAAGGGGCGGCAATCCTGATTTTTGGATGGTGAGTTTTTTTGATGCCTTCTAAATCCAATAGCAGCTCTTCGAAAAGTTTTTCCCCCGGTCTTAATCCGGTGAATTCGATCGGAATATCGACATACGGTCGTAAGCCGGATAAACGAATCATTTCTTCCGCAAGGCTGAGGATTCGTACAGGCTCTCCCATCTCCAATAAGAAGATCTCGCCGCGTTCGCCCATGGAACCGGCTTGGAGAACTAATTGGGTGGCTTCCGGGATGGTCATAAAATATCGAATGACTTCCGGATGCGTCACTGTTACCGGTCCGCCAGCCTGGATTTGCTCCCTAAATCTCGGAATCACGGAACCGTTGGATCCTAAGACGTTGCCGAATCTAACCGTGATGAATTTAGTTCGGGTCTCTCGAGATACATGCTGGATGTATAATTCGGCTACACGCTTGGAAGCGCCCATGATATTAACCGGATTAACGGCTTTATCCGTAGAGATGAGTACGAAACGCTCTACTCCGGACAAACGGGCGATATCCGCAACATTTTTAGTGCCTAATATATTATTCAAAACCGCTTCCGATGGGTTCGTCTCCATCATAGGTACGTGCTTATATGCGGCGGAATGAAATACTACTTCCGGTGAATGCGCTTCGAAAACGGAGCTCACGCGCGAAAGATTCTTAATATCTGCGACGACAGGAAAGAACTCGATTCCGGAATGTTGAAAAATTTTGCGCAATTCATAATCTATTTCGTAGAGGGGCGTCTCCGCAGAATCTACAAGGACTAACTTTGAAGGTTGGAAGATGGCGACCTGTCTACAAATCTCACTTCCGATGGATCCTCCGGCGCCCGTAACTAAGATCGATTTTCCTCGGATGTAAGAACGAATGGATTCGATTTCCAGATCGACTACGGGTCTTCCAAGAAGGTCCTCGACTCGGATTTCCCGCAGCTGTTGAATTTTAGGGGAATCGAAGAAAAGCGAGCCGATAGAGGGAAGGATTTTAAAACCTACTTCGGTGGATTCGAAGGTCTTCAACAATCGACCGATCAGCTTTCCGTCCGGATTTTTAATCGCGATAATTACTTGTTTAATGCCTAGTTTACGAATGGTTTCTTCGGCCTTCGAGATATTCCCTAAAATCGGGACTCCCTGAATCAATGCGCCGATCTTACTTTCGTCGTCGTCCAAAAATCCGACCGGATTTAATTTCAATTCGCTATGCCTTCTGAACTCCGATAATAGGGAAGCTCCCATTTTTCCTGCACCGAGAATGAGAGTCGGAGCCCCGTGTTCCCTAGTTTTTCTGATAATATATTGATCCCGAAAGATTCTCCAGGAAAGGCTTCGGAGACATAGGAAGCTTAGTAAAAGGATGGTATCTAGAACGGGGACCATTCGAGACATTTGCTCGAAGCGATTATAGAAGAGTAATACGGTGGTGGCGATAAATGAGGAAAGAACCGTGATTTTAATGATTTCCAGAAGGTCGTGAATCGAAGCATAAGCCCAGATAGAACGATAAATATTCGAAAATAAGAATACAACCGATCGACATGCGACTACGATCGCAAGTGGAATAAGAAATGTGTCCGGTTTTTGCAGGAAGGACAAGGATTCGAATCGAATTAAATGTGCCAAAAAATAGGACAGGACCATAAAGCAGAGGTCTAGAGGGAATATCAAGGTCCGGCGATTCCAATGTTCCATTAAGGAAAAAAATATCCCTAAATGGTAAAAGTCCAACCTTTTTGGGTTTTTTCGGTTGCGGAAATCCCGGATCTTATCGATTCTTCTGAGTGCAACCTGTGAAAGAATTAATTGTCAATCTCCAAGGCAAACTCGATTCGGTACTTGGGACCGCCTTTCGGGAAAAGATAGAGCAAATCCTATCGTCGGAAATTCATCGAATTTTATTGGATGCGGGCGGGCTGACCGCCTGGGACCAAGAAGGGTTGCTCCTCCTTAAGAATTCTGCAATAAATCACCCGCAATCTAAATTCTCGGCCTGCTCTTTGACTACCGCGCTGACCGACGATTGGAAGAAGCTCGGACTCGAAGCAGTTATTCCTTTTTTTCCGACGCGCGAGGAGGCGAAGGCTTTCTTAACGGAAGATAAGAAGAAGGATACCGAGGAAGGGATGGTTGCCTGTCCGATTTGTTTCCAATTTTTACGGGTTCAGGGGCACGGGAATTATCGATGTCCTGCGTGCTCTCATATTTTTTATTTAACTTCCGACTATCGAACTGCCACCTTCGAAAAACTCTTTTAAGGTCTTTTGTGTAGCTCGAAAAAATCGAATCGGTAAATAAATTTCTCAAAGTATATTGCTTGCCATAGCATCCCTTTAAGGACTTGTTTTTCCTATGAACAAGAATTCTTCCGCGATCGTAAGCGGGTTAGTAAATCGCATTCTTGACAGTATACTCGGAATTTTTCGCCTTTTATATTCCGGGATTCGAGCAAAGCTTGCCTTTTTTACGGGAAGCTTGATCGCTTTAACCATTCTAATTCTTTCTTTCATTTATGTTCGCCAACAAACCGAAATTCTGACCGAAAGTTACGAGCGGGAAGCCGCAATTTCCAGACGGTACATATCGTCCCTCGTTTTGGAAATGGACAATATTTCTCAAAGTCTAATTCGGATCGAAGAATTTCGGGATCGCGTGAGTAAACAAACCGAAGCTCTTAAGAAATACAGAACCACGAAAACGCTGGTCCAGGAAAAGAAGGTTTCCCTGTTCGGAATCAAGACCAGTCTTTTTGGAGCATTAGGAAAAAGTAAAGTACGTAAGACACTCGACACCTATTATTCGGAATATCTTTCTAAGGCCGATATCGAAATTCTAGAAAAAAATATTAAGGCACAGCTGCAGCAAGACGGGACCGAGCGCGTAGGGGAAAAGGATTTTTCCGAACTACAATCATTGGCGAGAAAATTCGTATTTGCCGATCGAGACGCATCTTTGCTTCGTAAGAGATTGTACGAGATCAAAGAAAGTCAGGAAAAAACGGATCCAACGGAATTATCCGCATTGGAAGAGGAAGTTAAAAGTAAAATTTTAATCGCTCGAAAGCATCGTTCTAAAATGGATTCCGCGATCGTTCAGCTTTTGGCGGATTCACGTCGCAAGAAAATCAAGGATTTAGGATTGGACACGGGGCGTTTTAGAATCCAAACCTTTGCTTTGACGGGAATCGTGCCTGGAGAAACATCGGAGCCCACCTTAGATACGAAAATTTTCGATCCGGATTCTCCCTTAAACGAAATTTCGTTCGATAATACTTTGGAGGACGGTCTCAAAACCGCCCTTACGACTCTTGTGGATAAAGTCGGAATTACCGGAGAAATTCCTCCCAATTCTTTTCAACAATCGAGTCTTGAGCTACAAGCATTGTATTCTCCGCATTTTCGGAATCCGGCTTCAACCGAAAGAGCCAAACTGATCGAATCCATTCGAAGACATCCGGGTACATGGAGCGCTTACCTTAACGAAGAGAGAGTGATCTTATCGGAACTAAGCAATATTCCTTCTCTTTTAGAAGCAAGACTTAAGGTCTTGAGAGAAAAGAAACCTCCGATTCCTCCTTTTAAGGATAAGGAATTTAAAAACCATTATGCGAACTATTCTTCCTTAGTTCGGAAACGAGACTTACTATTCGCCACTTATCGGAGAAATAATCCGCCTAAAGAAGAGGATGAAGAGAAAGTGGAAGCTTTAGGCTCCGCTAGAAACTCGGCGCTTGAGGATCAAGTTCTTCTCCGTTTTCGACCCGATGGTTCGGATTATGAAAAATCGATCCAGTCGGGCGAGGGAAGTCAGATATTCAAAGATAGATGGAATGCCTTACGAGATTGGATTTATTCCGGAGAAAGTGAAACCCCGACTGCAAAGTTGAAAAGTTTATTTCCGGACGGCATCATCGGTAATAGCAGAACGGAAGCGGAGCAGATTCTTTGGAAATTGGATACTACTCCTTTATTGGCTGAAGATGTGGACGACGTCCCCACCGTAATACTTGCATCCAATTTTTCGGGTTTGATTCGGACCATCGTCGATAGAACGGAGGGGCTAAAATCCATCCGGAGCAATCGAGACAGAGCGGTGCTTTCCGCATTGGGAATTTGCGGGTTTTCCATCTTTTTAGCGATCTTCATATCTGGCATAGTCGTTCAGAAAATTAAACGATTGATTCGCAATGCGGAAGAAGTGGGAAAAGGAGATCTGAACGTTGAGTTTGAGCCCGGCGGGAACGACGAATTCGGGAATTTATCGATCGCACTCAATCACATGGTAAGCGGTTTGCGGGAAAGGGAAAAGATCAAAGGAATTCTGGGTAGCATGATCGATCCGGTCGTTATCGGCGAAGCGATGAAGGATCTAGCCGCCTTAAAGCGCGGGACTGAAAAAAGGGTCACTGCTTTCTTTTCCGACGTTGCGGGCTTTTCGGCTATCAGCGAAAAGTTAAGCTCTGTAGAACTTGCCGAATTATTAAATGAATACCTTTCCGCAATGACTCTAATTTTAAAGGAGCACGAAGGCGTTTTGGATAAGTACATCGGAGACGCGATCGTAGGCATTTTTAACGCGCCTGTGGACGTGGAACAACATTGTATAAAAGCGACTAAGGCTTCTTTGAGGATGCTCGCAAAATTGGAGGAGCTCAGAAAGACTTGGAATAAGGAACATCGTTATATTCCGGAAGCCAGGGATATGAATATACGAATCGGCTTGAATACCGGCTTGGCGAAAGTCGGATTTATGGGAACGGATGCATTGGCTTCTTACACGATGATGGGCGATACCGTAAATTTAGCGGCTCGTTTAGAAGCTGCCGGAAAAGATTACGGAGTTTCGATTCTCGTTTCGGATTCCGTTTATGAAGAAATTAAAAATCAAATCATCACTCGAAAATTGGATTTAGTTAGAGTTAAGGGCAAGAACGAGCCGGTAGTGTTATACGAAGCCGTGGCTGAAATCGGCGATAAAATTCCATCCTCACTAAAAGAATCGATCGGACTCTATGAAGAAGGTTTGGGCCTCTATCTAGATAGAAAATGGGATCAAGCGATTCGTAAATTTCAAGAATCTCAAACTGCGAAAGGTCATTCTGATAAAGCGGTAATTTTGCTTATCGATAGATGTAAGGAACACAAAGTAACTCCTCCGGCTTCCAACTGGGACGGAGTATCTACGAGAGATCATAAATAGAATGAGGATTCCCCACCCGGTACAAACCGGAGACATCGGTAACAGAATAGACCTGTGACATAGGTAACACTGAAATTTAGGCAAATGGAGGAAAATCCTTTGCCGTGGAAAGAGGTGTCCCCTATGGACGAGAAAGTAAAATTTATTGCCGCAGTATGCGACGGAACGGTTTCCATAAGTTCTCTTTGTGAAACATTTGGAATAAGTAGAAAGACGGGATACAAGTGGCTTGAACGGTATCGGAAGGAAGGCCCTGAAGGTCTTTTGGAGAGAAGTAGGGTTCCGCACACAAACCCGAACCGAGTAGGTTTTGCGGAAGAGCGGTTGATTCTTGCAGTTCGTAAGCAACACCCTACTTGGGGACCTCGCAAATTGCTTGTAATACTTGAGGGAAGTCATCCGGAAATTATTTGGCCTGCAGCGAGCACGATCGGCAGTATTCTTAAGAAAAGAGGTTTAGTAAAGCCCCGTAAGAAGAGAGGGGGAATGGTTCGTTTTTCGGAACCTTTTCGAGGTTATGATCATCCGAATGCGGTTTGGTGTGCTGATTTCAAAGGTGATTTTAAAATGCGAGACGGAATCCGTTGTTATCCCTTAACAATATCCGACGGTTACAGTCGGTTTCTTCTAAGTTGCAAAGGGCTATCAGGCACAAGGACTTACGAAACAAAGAAGGAATTTGAGAAGTGTTTTCGAGAATACGGCCTTCCGAATGCGATTAGAACGGATAATGGAATTCCGTTTGCTGCCGGGTCGGGAATTTCCCTATTATCAATGTGGTGGATCAAATTAGGTATTTTTCCGGAAAGGATTCATCCGGGGAAACCACAAGAGAACGGAAGGCATGAAAGAATGCATAGGACTTTGAAGGCAGAAGCGGTTTATCCGATTCGTTCTAATATGAGACAGCAGCAAAAGGCATTCGATCGTTTTAGAGCGGAATATAACCATGATCGTCCCCATGAGGCGTTAGGTCAGAAGCCGCCTGCGAAGATCTATAAACCTTCCCTAAGATCCTATCCGAATCGTCTATCCGAGATATTTTATCCAGATCATTTTGAAATTCGTAAAGTCGATGACGGTAATTTTTATTGGAAAAATCAAAGATTCTTTATTACGAAGAGTTTAGGTGGAGAGAATATCGGCCTTGAACCTGTCGACGACGGTATATGGGCCATTTATTTCAGCTTTGTGAAAATAGGTTATTTGAATGAGAGCACAAAGAAAATATCTAGGACTTTGAAAGTGTAACCCATGTCTCCGGTCTAAAGTGTTACCTATGTTCCAGGACGTACAGCCCTTCCTGGGCGGGGGCCGGAGCGGCGGTTTTGCAAAGTCGCTAGTATCACACCTTTCGGAATCTGAAAAGTCTTTTTTGAAAATATAAATTCTGTTGGAGTTCCTTCAAAGTCCGAACATTGATTATCTTAAAGTCGAAATCCGGTAACTCTTTCCGATCTTTTGCTCAGGGACAAACCTAGCAATTCATCACCTGCAAGCAGGACGGCCCTTCGCTTTGCACGAGTCAACGCGGTGTAAAGGATTTCCGTTCGAAACAGTTCGCTAGTCAAATTTTTACTCTCCGGTTTTTCGGGATCCGGCGGATAAAGAATGAATATATTATCATATTCCGAACCTTGGGATTTATGAACGGTAATCGCAAAAGCAGGTTCGTGCGAGGGGAGAGTATCCAAAGCAAAGTCTCGAATCATTCCGTCCAAAAGAAATATCGCGCGAAGTTCCGGATCTCCCGTAATCGTTTTAGCGTCTAAAATAACCCCGGTGTCACCGTTGAACATTCCTCGGGTGCGATCATTTTTCGTGATCATGATCGGAAGGCCCGGAAAATATGTACGGTTTCCGATAATTACGGTTTTTTTATACCCTTTCTTAATTAGAATCTGATTGATATCTCGATTGATTCCCTCGCTTCCATAATCTCCCTGTCTAAGAATAGTTAGTATTCTTGAATGATTCAAATCCTTCGCAATATATTCAATTAACTTAATGCTTTCCTTGTTCGGATCCGGGAGTTTCGCTAATCGAGGTCGAATCCAATTCTCCACATACTTTTCCAAAAAGCGGGTTCGATCCTTCGGAAAATCCGATTGAATTCGATAAAACCCGGCTTCATTTTCTGGCGATGCTGAGTCTATTATTTCATTTAAGGAAATGTCGGTTCTAACTGCAAAAATGGATTTTAAGAGAGAATCGACGCTCGAGTTTTTCCGGATGCATTCTCGAGCGGCTGCGAAAATTGGAGACGCATTTCCTTCCTGTCGATGGCTCTTGCTTAAACGAAAGAAATTCGACGATGAGGAAATCGAAGCGACTACATCCGATAATATTGCTCCCGCTTCTACGCTCGGTAATTGATCCGCATCTCCTAGAATAATGAACCTGAATTTTTCCCTTTCCCGATCGGGTAGAGAATGCAGCAAATTGGACATCAGCTCGAGATCGACCATTGAAACTTCATCGATCACAATGACATCATACGGAAGTCGAAAATCTTTTCCGAATTTATAAGAATTGCTCTTAGGGTTATAACCTAAGAGTCGATGGATCGTAGCTGTCGGCAAATTCAGCAGCTTCTGATCCAATTCGTTTATACGTCGGTTAAGGCTTAAGGTATTTTCCAAAGATTCTTTTAGCCTCTGCGCCGCACGGCCTGTCGGCGCAGCCAAACCGATTTTCTCGGTTTCGTAACCTAAACGAACGAGCGCTCGTAAAAGACTCGTAATCACCGTCGTTTTTCCGGTTCCGGGACCGCCCGTTAGCACGAAGAATGAAGATTTGAGTGCGGTCTCCAACGCTTCCTTTTGTTCCCCTTCGCCGCAAAGAGTTATTTTTATCCCGTTTTTCTGGAATTCCAACGGGTCATTTTCGGTGATTTCCTCGATAACTTTCTGAATTCTATCTCGCTGTTCTTCTGGGATTTCACGGGATAATAAATCTCGAAAGGAATCTTCGACTTCGGTTAAAGTTTCGAAAGTTTTTCTGTAATATAAAATTCCGTTGCGGGATCGAAAAAAGGGGCTTTCGAAATTCTTCTCGATTTGATTTTCGAAGATTCCTAAGTTACCGGTTCTCAGGGCTTGCAATAAACGCATATTCAATTCGTACAAGTCTTCTTTCTCGATTTCCGGTTGTACGCGAAACATTTCGTCCGAAAGAAACATGACGTAATCAGGGTCGACGAGCTGAGATTCTTCTCTCATTCTTTTCCTCGCAAATCGGTATGTTTCATTTCGAGTGCGTCTTGAAGTAGACTTTTGGATTTCTCGATAAAAGGAAGATCTATATGCTGGAAGAATATCCCGTTGCCTTTTTGTAAGGGATCCATCCCTCGCAGAAAAATAAAATACATACCTCCTAATAAAATCGGATCGTATTTCGCCCCGTATTTATTGCGTAACCAATCGTCTAGAACGAGAGAATAAAGAGCCGACTGAATCGAATACGATTCATCGACCTTAATTTTTATATTTTTTTCCGAGTAGGAAGTCGGATTCCCGGGCTGGCCGAGTTTATTGGATTTCCAATCCGCGATCCAATATTTTCCGCCGGAAAAGAAAATAAAATCCACCGTCCCGTTTAATAATTCCCCTTCGTCTCCTCTCCGGGTATTACCGGTGATCCGTAGAAAAAAATCGACTTCGTGCTTTCTTTCCTCTAGGCTCAATTCGGCTAAACAATTCAAGCTTTGGGTATTGGGAAGAGGGCTTCGTAAAGTATTCCAAAGGAATGTTGTCGCTCTTTCAGTGTAAAATTCGAGTTGATCTTCGTCCTTACCGTATCCTTGTATTCGAAGGGAATTCTTTATTTCATTCCAGACCGGAAAATTCTTCAGTCCTTGCGGGCCGTTTGTCTGTAAGAAATATGAAAAATCCATCGTTTCTAATAGCATATGAAGGAGATTTCCCATTTGATTGGAGGAAGGTAGATCATCCTCCGTTGACTGGAAGAATTCGAGTTCGTCGCTTTTAGCGTCTGCCGTCTCTATGCGGTATCCCTTTTCCTGCCGAACGTTCATATAGCGATCTAAAGAGGAATAACTCTCGAGAAGGATCGTTCGTTTCTCACAACCGCTAGGCCAATGCAATACGTCTCTTGTTGCTTTCGATTCAGGGCGATCCGATTCGGTATCCTCCGGGGAATCCGTATTTTCTTGAAAACGGGTTATAAATTTAACTTCATAGCCCGTTTTCGTTTCGTTCGGAAAAATCTTGGCTACGCTCGAGGATTGATCGAAATTCGGCATCGCCGCTTCGAAAGACCTGCGAAATAGTTCCAAAGGCCGATCCGTTGCGGGCGAAGATAATAATGGAAAATAAAATTTATACATGGCTCTCGTGACCGCCACGTAGTATAATCTTTTGTCTTCGTTTATTAAATACTCCTTAAATTTCTCCTGTTCTTTCTTTTCCAGATCGATTATTTTTACGCTCTGCAATTCTTGATTCGCGCCTCTTATTGTTTCCCGATATTCGAAGTATTTTCTTTGAGAGGAGGACCATCCAGTAAAACCGCCTAAAAGGAAAACGAAAGGAAATTCCAAGCCTTTACTGGAATGGATTGTTAGAATTTTTATTCGATCTTCTTCGGTTTCTCTTTCTAAGTAATCGTTTTCATCCTGAGTTAATGAATTCGTTATGCAAGAATCGAGATGCTCGATCAGCTCGCGCAGCGAAAGATTACTTAAGGACGCTTGTTCCGATAAAAGAAAAAAGATTTGGCGAAAATTCGTGATCCTGCGTTCCCATTCCCTCGTTTTCTCCTTATCTCGGGGTGTTGCTAGCAAACTTTCGGTTAATAAGGAACGGAAAAGATTTGCGTATTCTTTTTTTCTGGCATACCGACGCCAGGATTCCAGCAACCGTTTTTCTTTGGACTCGACGGAATACTCGTCGAATCTATGCAAATCGGTCGGTTGAACTTCAAATAAATCCGATAGCAAAAGTTTATAAAATGAATCGGGACTTCCTTCTTCGTTTATGCAAGAAAGAATTTGTCTACAACGATAAGCCTCGTTGGAGGAAAATAGTCCTCTCTTTTTGTTATAAGTGTATGGAATTCCTTCGGCTCTTAGGTAATTTTCCAGTTCTTTCGAATCATCCTGGTTTCGGATTAAAATCGCGATATCTCCGTAACGCACTCTCCCGGCATATGGAGGCCGTCCCGGACGTTCCTTCCGGATTAAGATTCTCGATTCGGGAGACACCAAGTGTCGAATTTCCGAAACTATAAATCTAGCATAAGGATCTCTTAATGCTTCTTTACTGGAAGTGGAGGGCAATTGGAATGCGTTAAGGGCGCCTCGTTCGCTCTTATCCGAATATAGAACGGCCTTTCTCCCCGACATAGCTGCATTCACTTTTAAGTACGGAATCGGATCGAAGCCCGGTTCTCTTAAAGGAAACCAATCTCCTTTCGAGGCGGAAAAAAGGTCGTTATATGCCGAGATTAATTCCGGTAATGACCGTCGATTCGTATCTAATTCCGGATAAACGACGGATCGGTCCCCGAACTTTCCGTTTAAATCTAAATTATTTTTTGCCGATAGATATGTGCCGATATCCGCTCCACGAAATCCATAAATTCCCTGTTTGGAATCTCCGATCAGAAACAAACGAGTCTCGGAATCGTCGATGCTATTCTTTTCTAGGAAAAGATTTCGGAAAATACCGTACTGTTCGGAATCCGTATCTTGAAACTCGTCTACGATCGCATACCGGAACCTGTTCTTTAATTCGGTTAATAATACTTGATTAACGGACAGGGATCGAGACAAATTACGGATCATATCGCCGTAAGTAACTTCGCCTTCTTCGGCTTTTTCGATCGGAGTTTCTTTCACGATAGTTTCCGAAATTTGAACGACGAATGAGACAGCTATCGTTTCCAAATCCGAAAGAGCTTTTTTTACTTTTTCCCTTTGCGCGATATAAGTACCGTATGCGGGATCGGATTCTCCTTTCTTTAATTCATCGTCGGAGAAAAGAACGCTTCCGACTCCTGATTCTTTTCTTTTGAGACGTCCGATCTCTAAGATCGCTTTCGTTATGATAATAGGATCGAATCGCTCTATCGCGGATAGGGCCTTCGCTAGAATCTTTTTGAAAGCGGGCTCTCGATCCAAAAACGCTTTCTTGGTATTTGCGTGGACGTATCTCAAAAGCAATTCTTGTAGCGGCAAGATGGTTGAATACTCGCGCGATAATGTCTGAATACATCGACAGATTTCTATTTTCCCCGGTAATGGATTCGGGCGAGGTATTAACCTAACGTTATTCGGAGAGATCTCCTTTTTTCCCGCTAATTCCGATACAAAATCTTCCCAAGTATTTCCGGTAAATCCGTTATCAAAAAAATTACGTAATTCTAATAAAGTTAAAGCTAAACTTTCTTTAGGTATCTCGTCCGAAAATTCCGAATGCATCCTGGAATATAGAATTCTATTGAAAGGTTCGAATTCGGAAACAAGCTTCGCATTCGCGGGGTAACCCGTTTCCAGGGAATACTCTTTAAGAATCTTACTGCAAAATCCGTGAATAGTGGATATGTAAGCCTGGTCGAGTCGCCCTGCTTGCGCCAAAAAAAATTGTCGTTCCGGCTCTAAAATCGGATTAGTTCGAACCGATTCCTCCAAGTTCCGAATTCTTTCCTTAATTCCGGCTCGGATTCTTGATCTTAATTCCGAAGCGGCTTTATCGGTATATGTTAGAACTAAAATCGAGTCGATTCCGAGTGGAGCAGAAGTTCCTGCTTCGGCATCCCAGGCAAGAAACGATTCTCTTAACAATTTCAATACCAAGTATACGATCGTATGGGTTTTCCCGGTTCCGGCAGAGGCGCCGATAAAACCGTTTTTTTCGGAATCGATTCCATCTGCGAAAGAAGGAGGAAAATCGATTGAAATCGGCTTCATGAAAGACTCCGTAAAACTGGCTCATATAATTTCTCGGATAAATCCAAAGCATTTGCGGGGATATGATCTTTAGGAGAGGGTAAGAGCCTAAGCGTCGGATTTAAATATTCGGATAAGTCATATTCCAAAGTTTCTCGAATCCAAAGAGAGTATTCGTGGGAAAGTCTTTCTCGATCTTCTTTCTTCATGTTTTGTGTGATTTCCTTTCGGAGAGGGAAATCTTCCCAAAATTGCGGTGAAAGTAATGCGGTGCAAGGACGAAGGTATTCTTCAACAAGATCTTTCAGGAAATTTTTTCTTTCGGAACTTTCCGATTGCAATTGATACGCCTCGGGAGCCCCTTCTTTTGAGATGTAACCGAATAGCGCTTGCACGGTCTTTTGCTTCTTTGATTCCTCAGGCAGAAGGTCCAAGAGTGATTGTATCAGTAGGGGCTCGATTCCGTTTTTCAGGTTCTTTTTCAAGTTGGGATAGATTAAGACCATATTTGCATTCTCGTCCGAAACGAATATCGATTCCTTCAGCCCGCTAAAGCGTACTCGAATTCCTTCGGAGATATCTAAGTATGGGTTCGGTAGAGAAAGGATGGTTCCTTGTTTTGTTGTCTCGCCGAAGGAAAGCGCATCGTAAAAACGACTTTGATTTATCATCGGTCCGATTTTTACCCAAGACCGTTCGAACTTTTCCGCGTTGAGTATTTCTTCTACATCTCGGTATGTTCCTCGCGGGAGCAAACCGCGTTTGCCGAAATTTTGAATCGTTCTCTCATATCCTTGTAAAAATAATGGGAGAGAATCATCCGGTATTTTTTTTCCGGAGAATTTTTTTCCGAAAATTTTCCAAGTTTCCGAGATTAAGGAAAAACTTTCCGAAATTCGAAACGGCTCTCTTTGTGAAATGGATTCTTCTTCTTCGAAGTCTTGGACGAACAGCCCGAAATTTTTCCTAAGAAAATAAAAAAGAGGAGATCTCCAAAATTGCATGAGTTCAGTCAAATCAATGGTAAGTTCCTTTCCGATCGCCGATAAAGATTGCGCAGATTGTGAGACGGTTCCGAAATTCAATATTTTTTTAACGTATTCCTTTTTTCCTTCTTCTTGCCCGTAAGCCGTAACGGCGGACGCGTCGTACGTTTTAAAGAAAGGGATACGGAAATCCCTTTCGTGCGAAACCGCCCTGGCTTCGAAATATTGTTTACTATGCTTATTTAAAGGGAGGGTAATCCGCACACTTTCATCCGGATCCAGGATAAATTCTTTTAACGCTTGCTCGATTTGTAATAAGGAAGGGGAGGGCGCTAGCTCTTCGTCTTTGCCTGTGTCCTGCGAAACGAATGAAAAATTTAAGCTTTCTTTTGCGGATAAGATCGTTTCATATAGCAGGGATTCGTTCGTCTGTCGAGTTGTTATATCGCCAATGCGCGGAGAAAGATGTCTAAGGTTGAAGGCGGATCGATCGTCGATTCCCGGAAATGCCCCTTCCCCGAGCCCAAGTATAAATATGTGTCGAAACGGAATCGGGCGCATCGGCTGTAAAGCGGACACCGTAATCCCACCGGTAAGATATTTTCCTTTTCTGACAGGAATTCCATCGCATGATTCGCGAACAAAAGTTTCAAAAAATCGAATCCTGTCCTTAGCATCGCCCGAGTCCCACGAAACTCCTTTTAAGGATTCCAGTCGGGTAAACAATTCCAGAGCAATGGCAGTTTCTTCCGGTTCTTCTTCCGCGGGAACGAGCATTGCCTGCACGAATCTTAGGAACGAATCCAACAATTCATCCGATGAAAGACTTGGATTCAATAAACGATTGCAGAAGGAATTTAGAAGAGACTCGACTTTCTTCCATATACCGATCCAATTTTCGACGGAAATTTTATTTTGCGAAGGGTAAGGCGAGATACCGGTGCCCTCTTCCGCGGATTCGGGTAGGACTTCGGACATTGCCAAGCGAATGAATCCGTTCCGAAAAGAAAATGATTGCGGGCGCCCTTCCAATGAATCATCTATGTAAAGATTTAGGTTTTTTGCATATATCTTCCACTCTTGAACCGTTTCCGGATCGATATTCCATTTTGCTTGGAAGCAGGAATTTCGAAATAAATCGAAGAATTCCTGTCTTGATCTTTTGCCGGCGAGCAGCGGGAAAATACAGAGTAATCCCCGCAAAAAGGAACTTGCGTCTCCTGCTCGCACGTCCCGGATCGTATACGGAAGAGTCTTGGGAGTAAATTCCTCCTTTCCGCTTGCGTTCCTTAGCTTTGCAAGAATTCCTCCTTCAAAAATACTTTCGATTGCGGGTCGGTAATCGGGAAGATTTACGCAGAAAATACCGATGTCTGTTAAGCGAAGTGTCGGGTCGACATCTAACTTGGAAAGAATTACTTGAAAAACCGATTCCACTTCCCTTAATTTTCCCGGTGCCTCGGCTATTATTAGGCTTTCGTCGGCGGGAAGTCCTCGGTCAGATAGAGCCTGTTTTCCGCTCAAAAGATACGTCTGAAACGCTTCAAGAACGGATTCTCGCTTTTTAGCTCGGTCTTGAATCGTATGAATTTGGGCGCCGGACGATAGCCAGCTTTGATGAAGTGTTCGGAACGGGGTCGCCCAACTCCGACAAGCGGTTAGCTCCGATGCATCGGTAACAAGTGTGTCCCGAGGCGGACCGAATTGAAATACTTCCACGGAAATTTCGGGCAAGAGTTCGTTAAACAGCGCGATATAGGTGGAAGATAATTGCGAAAGCCCGAACAGATATAATTTACCCGGCTTCGACTTAGCATTTGCCGTTTTCGCTAAAGAGCGAGTTCGCATAGCAAATTGAATAAGTGTTTCCGTGCTGGCGCTCTCTGCCGTTGCCGCGTATAATTCTTTTTGTAAAAAAAATACCGGCGATTTTGTAGCGTTCCATTCCTCGATGTCTTCTGTTCCTAAACGGAGCATTTCGTAAGGATTGCCTATCCAATTCCGAATCCAATCTTGTCTTTGCAGTTCATAGTCCTTAAAATATTTCGCAAGTCTACCGGATAATTCGAATAGTCGAACTGGATCTATATTCTTTCTTCCGGAAGGTAGAAGATAAGCGCTCAGAATGGGATAATCGGAAAGAAAGCTCGGTTTTTTAAGAATATATTCGTAAATTAGAAACCGGCGAGACTCGGGTTTCAAAAAAGGACGAGAAGTCGGATTCGAATCCGGCGAGTATTTCTTTAATAGAAATTCTTCGATTGCCTTTTCTAGAAAGAGAAACCGGATATTAAAGACGATGCCGGCTCGTTTCACAAATTCCAAGTACAGCCAGGTCTCCATGCTTTGATTCGGGATCACTATAATCGGGCTATACAATCCGTCTTCTTTCCGAATGTCGGAAGAAACGGAAGAAAGTAGATTTTCCGTTAAGAGAGATAAGTCGTCGGAAGAAAAAACGTTGATAGGCATATCTTCAGCAGGTTCCAATTCTGCCGAAGGGAGTTTGAGGGAAAAGAGATTATTTCATTAATTATGGTTCCAAGCGTAATCTTAAGCAGACTTTTTAAAGGTGACGATGCTAATCGGTTTTTCTTCGTCATGTGCCACCTGTAATTTAGCGCCTAATTGTTCCGCCAACAATTCAATGAATTCCATGCCTTGCCCCAAAACGATCGCAATCCCGGTAATCTTCAACTCCACAAAATCCGTTTCTAATTCGTCAATTTCTATATTGATAAATCGTTCGGATACGGTCGATTCGATTTGTGAATTCATTCCGGTAGTGATAATTTCTCCTGCAATCATCGCCATAAAAATCGCGTCTTTAATCGTCAGAAAGGTTTCATTCTTCGGGATACTTATCTTTGGAAATCGAATCATTTCGGCCGCGATTCGATTTAGGTAGTCTGCGAATACGATTCTCATAGGAACCTTACTCGGGTCGGACGGATCACCCTCGATGCTATGAACGCTGGACAAGGCAAGAACTCTACGCTCCAGAACATTTAGCGTCGGTGCGGCCCATTCATTGGAAGTTTTCAGGAGCGAAATCAATCCTAAAACTACTTGTAAGTTATTTCGGACTCTGTGATTCAATTCTTGGATCAATGTATTCTTTTGCAGAAGAAGTTTTTCAAGATCGGTGGCGATCATTAATCCGATTGCAGAGAGAACAATTAGAGAACCGATCGAGTCCGTTAATTCTCCGAAATTTAATTCTTTGCTTCTTATGTATACTTGGATAAAGGAAAGTAATAAGCAAAATCCGAAGACAAGGATCGTATGTTTTTTCGAGGTGAAGAATAAATGAAACAACACTACGGTCGGAAACCAGAACGCGATATTATGAGTGCCCCAAAAAATTCCGACGCAGAGAGCCAAACAAAAACTAAAGGAACAAATGTAAACGGCGGTTGCATATTTCCCGCGTAAAATTAATATGATGCTAATGAAGGACGCAATTCCTCCGATGATTAAACCGAGTCTTTGAAAGGAATACCCTAAAATCATATCCGCAATCGGGACGATGGCCGAAATAAAAAAAAATAACAACGAGGCGGGTAGAAGAAATTTTTTTCTACAAAACCTCGAAGTGATTCCGATGCCAGATTCATTCTTTTCGTTCAACATGATCTCAGTTTAAGAATTTTCGTTTAGGACGCAGTTTTAATGGAGAGGCTTACACTCGTATACTCTAATTATTCGAAGAGCAAGCTGATTTGCAAAAAGAGGTAGATTCTTTTTTATTTTAGATGAAAGTAAAGTATACTAAACGGGTTGGTTCTGTTTGTCGTGAGATAATATTACCTCAAACAATTATGAGAAATTAGAATTTGCTATAATTCTGAATTTCGTACAAAGTGCGTACAAGATTTCCATTTATATAGTATACTTAAAGATGACTGACGATGAGACGACCCGATTCTAATTCTTGAAGAAAAGAAGTTCGCAAGAGTTTTGTCGCATTCAATGATTTCGTATTTTTAATTTCTATCTTCTCGAATCGAACTAGCTCTTACTGAAGATAAATTGACTTCCCTTATTAACCGAAAACCGAGATGAAACAATATATTGACCAAAATGCTCGTCCTATCAAACTCGATTCTTTCTTATCGGTCGAGCGGTGGCTTTTTAAGCGGAGCGGGACGGATTCATCTTTATAAATTCATTTCGAAGAGATTTAATTTTCCTGGTTCTACTCTAACTTCCGATAATCGACATTATGTCGCTTGAAATTATGTTCCAGTTTAAACGAACAACCACATAGGTAACACTTTAGATCAGTCACATGGGTTACACTTTTAACCTGGAATTTTTAAAAAGACCTAGCAGATGATACGTCCGACGAAGTTTCAATTTTTTCAAAAAAATCCAGTCGTTGATGAAAGAATAGAATATCTTAGGCGGCTTACTTGCAGGGAATAAAATCGAGACAACGAAGAAATTCCTGAAAGAAATCGGGTATCCATAATTTGCTTTGCGGTTGATTTGAACATTTCAGCTTAAGTGTGCTATGAATTGTAGTTTACAATACACGGTTCTGTTTAATGCCAGAGGCCTTCATAAGGCAACAGAACTATGTAAGTACCGGCACAGAAACCGCTTATCAATTATTGGATTCAAAAAGGGAAGCATGTATGAACGCAAAAACAAAAGTCGCAATTCTGTTTGGTGGAAAATCTGCCGAGCGTGAGGTTTCCTTGCAGTCTGCAAAGAATGTCATTAATGCCATCGATAAAGATAAGTATGAAATTATCCCGATCGGAATTGATCGAGATGGAAAATGGCGTGCATACCATTCATCCCAATTCCTGATCAATGCAGATAATCCTGGTGAAATCAGCAATAACAAAGATGACGGCGAATATGTGGCGCTTGTGCCCTATGGCGGCGGTGACTTGATCAATTTATCAACCAACACAAAATATGAGCGCGTGGATGTAATTTTCCCATTGCTACATGGCCCCTATGGTGAAGACGGCACGATGCAGGGACTTTTGAAGCTATCCGGCGCACCGTTTGTTGGATCCGGTGTGCTGGGATCGGCGGCAGGAATGGATAAGGACTTTACAAAGCGCCTGCTACGCGATGCAGGACTACCCATTGGCGACTTTGTAACAGTTCATCGGAGCGATACTATTAATCTGGATCAAATCATCTCAAGACTTGGAATCCCGGTTTTTGTTAAGCCGGCAAATCTTGGGTCATCCATTGGAATTAGCAAGGTTACGAATGAAGATGAACTTAAGAATGCAATCGAACTGGCTTTCAAGTATGACAAGAAGATTCTGATTGAAGCCTTTATCGATGGGCGCGAAATAGAGTGCGGAGTTCTCGGTAACGAAACTCCCGAAGCTTCTGTGGTTGGGGAAATCACCTCTTATCATGATTTTTATTCTTATGAGGCAAAGTACACCGATAAGAAAGGGTCCGTTTCAACCGTTCCTGCCGCCATTTCTTCGGATACGAGCAACATCATTCAAGACTTGTCCATCAAGGTTTTTAAGACGCTTGGCTGCGAGGGTCTTGCTCGGGTTGATTTCTTCCTGAAGGAAGATGGTGCCGTCCTGGTTAATGAGATTAATACTATGCCAGGATTCACCAACGTCAGCATGTATCCGATTCTGTGGCGCGAAAGCGGCATCGGCTATACGGACTTGATTAGCCGGTTAATCGAGTTGGCCTCGGAAAGATTCAATCGGGAAAACTACTTAGAAATCTAACTATGTCTTTTTCGAGTTTGCCGACTTATAAACGAACAACCGCATAGGTAACAAGTCAAGTGCGGCATTTAATTTTATAGCCTTCCCCTGAGGGTCCTTTGGTTTGCAAAGCAAATTTGCACAAAGTCCATTCGGTTTTGGATCCGAAGAACTCTAGAAAATACTCTTTCGCTAGGTGAAAGCTAAAATACACTTTTGATCGATTGCTTGAGCTTTGAAAGATTGTTTTCCTACAATCAGGGTTGCCTTCGGAATACGAGATTAGAAACTTCTTCAGGATATTAAAATTGGTATAAATTGCGATTCTTAACAACGAAAAGAAAATGGATAATGTATTTCTCGGAGGGTGTGAGCCTGAAACTTGTATCGATACGGTTATCGCCTGTCGCGGAATGTCGATTTTCCATTTCGTTAGAAGCCACGGATTGTGTTCGGAGGAAAAGTGTCAAAAGTCTATACTGTCTCTAAAATAATTCGAATGCAACATTGCGATGCTGCGGGAGTTGTTTTCACTCCGCAATATTTCAACCTTTTCGTAGAAGCTCTGGAAGATTGGTTCCGTGAAGGACTCGATTTTGGATTTCCTCAGATGGTCATGGAAAAAAATCACGGATTGCCCGTAATGCGTTTCGTAGCCAAATTCTTTAAACCCTCAAGACTAGGTGATGTCCTGGATTTCCATGTTAAAATCAAACGGCTTCGACGGAACAATTTCCTTGTTAATATCGAAGGTTTCTGTGGTGCTGAGCGCAGGTGCATGGCAGATGTACTACACGGCTTTGCGGATCTTGATACGATGGCCCTGGCCGATTGGCCGAATAATCTATTACTCAAGCTAGAAGAATATTGGCACCATACTTAAAAAACGAATTCCAATGAAAACAATCCGAAACGTTTCGCACTTTTCCTGTGGTAAACTATAAACGACACTCCTCCGTCCTTCCCCATTTTTCACTCAAGATACGTTTTATTTCTAATTTTGACCGATTCCGACTATTTTGTCCGACTTCTAGTTAACAGGTTCCGGAAATATAGGTTACTTTCTTTTCAACCATTGGAAGCGATCCCGTTTATTCGGGAAAGGCTTCGAATGATAAATAGTATTTGATATATAGAGGAAGATATGAAAGTAAATCAAGCAATCGCATTAGTCACCGGATCGAATCGAGGAATCGGAAAGGCCCTCGTGGAAAGTCTGTTAGAGAGAGGCGTTCGGAAAATTTATGCCGCAGCAAGAACTTGGAACGGAACAATTCCATTGGATAAAAGGATTGTTCCCGTCGAATTAGATGTCACAAACAAAAAGAGCATTTTAGAATTAGCACGCCAAGCGACGGACGTGAACATACTATTCAATAATGCCGGAGTTTTGGATTTTAACGATATTTTAAACGCATCGGAGGACCAATTTGATCGTAACTTTTCCGTAAATTTTTTCGGAAATTTGAATATGGCCAGGACATTTACGCCTATCTTGGAGAAAAACTCGGACGGAATGATGGTGAACATTCTGACATTATTGTCTTTTGCGAGCATGCCCGGTTTATCGGTATATAATGCGTCCAAGGCTGCGGCTTGGTCTATGAGTTTGTCTCTCCGAGCTACTTTGCTAAGCCGTGGAATCAGCGTGTGCAATGTTTTTCCGGGAGCCGTTGATACGGATATGCTGGCCGGAGTCGAAATCCCAAAAACCAGTCCGAAAGATGTGGCGAATGCGGTCCTGGCAGGCTTGGAGTCCGGGCAAGAGGATATTTTTCCGGATCCGATGTCCGTTTCCATTTACGATGCCTGGAAGAAGGATCATAAAGCGGTCGAAAAACAATTCGCTTCGATGTAATGTGCGTTCAAGTCGTCCTAGGAGTTTGCAATGAAATTAAAGGATAGTAAAAGTCAGTTACAGACTTCCGGATTGCAGACTCCGGCGATAAAAGTCTTAATCACACCTGAGAAGTTGATAGGCATGCCCGATGTCGAAATGATCGCTTTTGCTGCCGGCGGGAATTCGGCAATTGTTTATAAAAAATTAATAAATCATTTTCCGGAGCGTGAAGTTTTCGCAAAGGCTGCTTCTCTTACGATCGTATGTCGCGGCAAAAAGAGAATCACGTCTTCCGGCGGAGATTTTTTTGAGTTAGGAGAAAACGAGGCGATTTTTCTCCCTCCCGACCTTTACATGATTTCAGAATTACTTCCGGCAAAAGGCGGCGGCGTATTTGAAAGTTATGTTTTCTTTTTTCAGGATTCCGTAATTGAAGAATTTTTAAAGACGAAACGGGTTCGGCTTGTCTCCGATTCTGTAGGCGATCTTTTTCGGATTCCTTACGGGGGCGGTTTAAAGGTTTATGCGGAAAACCTCAGACCTTTATTCACGAGCATCGGACGCAACACGGATGCGTTGCTTCGGATCAAGCTTCTGGAAGCTCTGCAGATTTTCGCAAGCTCGGATAAAACCGGAATTTTCCCGGATTGGTTATTCAAAGTTTCGAAGGATAAGCATCGGGATTTGAAAGGATTTATGGAAAAAAATTTCGATAAACTTCTTACTGTCGAGGATTTTGCCGCTTTGACCGGTCGAAGCGTTTCTTCCTTTCAAAGAGACTTTAAGCGTAGATACGGTGTCAGTCCCAAAAAATGGCTGATCTCGCGTCGGCTGGAAAAGGCGAAAAATTTATTGGAAGAAGGTGGAGCTAACGTAGCGGATATCGCATTTGTGATCGGCTACGAGAATACCTCTCATTTCATCCGATCTTTTCAGGACCAATATGGCATCACCCCCGGTGAATTTTTAAAGAATCGGGGTTTGATCGTATAATTCGGCCAAATCCAAAACAGAATATCGTAGATCGGAATTAAATGCCAAAAGCATTATATGTCACGAGCGTAGGAGGCGCAGCAAAACTTGGTCGGATTTTATTTACCATCTCTTCGGCCAAACCGCTTTTTTCGTACGCCACAGCATCTTCCTCGGTTTGCCAAATAGTAATCGCCAAAAAACTATCCGGAGCGGAATTTTCCTGTAAGAGCGCCGCGCTAATATTCCCTTCGGCCTTGCGAATCATCGGGATCGCTTCCTTTTCGTAAGTCCGACAGATCTCGACTACCCTTTCCGGCTTTGCTTTAAATTTACCAATTCTAACGAATGCCATTTTCTACTCCGCTAAACTATGTAAGGTCCTATTTGATTTTGCGACTATCAAAATATTGTGACTGGTGAACGATAGTTGACGTCGAAGGATTCAAACGAAATCATTCTACGGCCAGAATTACCGAGGATGAATTGAAGAAGACATGTACTTCTTTTTCGGCTTCCAAATTCAATAGTTTCGTAGCTTTGCTTGAAATGATGGAAACTAGTTTATTTCCCCCCGGCAATTCGACGATGATCTCATCGTTTACGCTGCCTTTAGAAACGGAAAAAATCTTTCCGAACAATTTGTTTTCCGAACTAAGTGAAGCGATAGAATCCGTTGAAATTGAGATAAAGGAGGCTTTAATAAGCGCATACACGTAAGCTCCGATCTTTAAACCCAGATTTTCCACGCTATGATTCGTAATAGTCGCGATAATTTCCTGATTTCCTTTTAAGGAAATCAGGATCTCCGAATTCACCGCGCCTTTTTGGACGCTTTTTACTTTTCCATAAAATTGATTTCTTGCGCTTGTTTTCATTGCGATTCTATTTAAAAAATTCAGGAGTTCGAGAGGATTATCCATTCGTTCGCTCAATCGATTCAAAAATTTTTTATGTTCCTCCTCTACAACTTGATAAAATTGGATGATTTCCCGCGCCTTTACGGTCAATCTTGCGCCCCCTCCGGTAGCTCCTCCGACGCTTTTTTCAACTAACGTTTCCTTATGCAAGTTGTTGATTAAATCAATCGAATCCCATGCGGTTTTATAACTGATTCCGACTTCTTTTGCCGCTTTGGAAATGGATCCGCATTTTTCGATCGCGCGCAATAAATTGATCTTTTCCTTACCCAAGGTGTTCTCTTTGTTATATTTCAACCAAAGATTTCCGTCTATCTGCATCTTATTCTTCATAAGTTCGTATAACTAACTCTCTATAGACCCAAGATTTCAAAATTAAGAATTTTCCTAAAGGAGGATTTTTCAGAAAATTTCGGTTACAACCGTTATATACTTGATAATATAGCGCCCCTATAAATATTTGAAAGAGAAAAATGAAAAACGCCCCTAAACAATTGAAGAAAATCGAAATCGTTTTTGTACGTTATTTGATCATTTCGCTTATCATTATACCGAGCCTGCTCGTCGCCGAAGAACCGATTCAAAATAAACCCGCTTCCGACGCAAAAGAAGAGAACCTTCGGAAAAATAATAGCGAAGTTTCGCCGATTCCGGAATCTACGATTCCTGCTCAGCCGAAGGACGCCATATCCGGGCCGGCATTATCTTCGGATCCGATTCCTGCGCAGGAAGCACCTTATAAGAGTCCGATGGTCGGGAAGTTGTCGGGAGAATATCTACGTTCTTTACAATTAACTCCGGATCAAAATAAAGCAGTTCGAGCAAACAAAGATCTTTGGTTTCAAGAGAAGTATCGAGTCGGATTTGCACTCAGGCCTAGATACGAATCTCTGTTCAATCCGGATTTCGATAAGACCACCCCGGACAATAAGAACATTTTTACCAATCAAACCCAGGCATATCTGATCGGAGATATTAATAAAAATTTAATATTCAAAATTACGCTCGAAGATATCCGCCAATGGGGGGGAAGCCAATTCCCGAGCGGAACCGGTGACGGGCGCTTCGGTTTAGCGGGGAATGCCGGAGTTACGTACAATACTGCGACTCAAAAAACGGTCCCCGTTTCGAATCCTACTTCGTTTAGAGAAGCATTTCTGGATGTTCGCAGTTCGGATGAATCTTTCAGGCTTCGAATCGGACGACAGATTGTGGAATTCGGGGACGGAAGGATCGTCGGCGCCAGAAACTTTAACCAAATCGGAAATTCTTTCGACGGGTTAAGATTTACCGCAAAGCGGGGAATCCAGAGTTTAGATGTTTTCGGTTTCGTAATAAGTTCTCAAAATAATGCAAGCGGGTTAGTGACTGCCAATGGAGCCGCGAACAATTCGGTAGGTGATGCGTATTTTGTCGGAACGAATTATTGGATCAAGTTCGCAAATTGGATCGGAGCCGATTTTTACGATTTCACTTTAATGAAGAGGGCAATAGTCAGTCCGACCGCGCCGGCTTACGATTCCGAGTTACGTACTCGGCAAAGTGACCAATTGAACACCTACGGATTTCGCTTAACCAATAGAACTCAGAATAATTCTCTCCCCGACGGGGTTATTAAATGGGATTGGACGGTCGAGGCGGCATGGCAAGGAGGATCGACCGGTCAGAAAGTCGGAACTTCTTGGTTACAAAGTCCGGGAACAACTAGCATTAACGTCAATGGGCAAGCGATTCAAAATGAAAATCAAAAGTACGACGCTCATTTTCTCGCGCTGCAAACCGGATATGCGCCGATTAATCCTCTGCGAATCGGCATTCAATATGTGTACGCTTCGGGCGATCCTAATCGAAACGATTCTTCGGTTTCGACTTGGAATCCCCTATTCGGTGCACGCAGAGCGGCAGGCGGTTCTATTCCTTGGTCGGGAGCGAATCTTTCGGGTGTCGTTTTCTGGCAGAACATAAAAGATTATTCGATAAACATTAAATACGATTATGGGAAATGGGGAACGTTTACGTTCATATCTCATTTTTATTATAAAGCCAAACTTCAGGACGGTTATTATAATAATAACGGATATGTTGCGGGAAGCACGGAAGATGCAACTAATCAAAATGCGAATAATGCGAACGCTACTCACTTAGGGAAAAAAATAGCCTCCGAAATCGATCTGATTTATCAAGTGACTCCTTATGAGAATCTTTCGGTCTGGGCTGGAATTGCGTTCTTACGCGCGGGGGATGCAATTACGAATTCGAAAGTCAATCTTTCAAATTCGAATCCGGCTTTACAATACACTAATCAACCCAATTCGACTTATTTCTTTTTACAAACAGTCTTTGCAATTTAAACATAGAGGCCTTAAATGAAGTTTATTAAACGACTAACGATCTTTTGCATATTGTCGCTATCGCTTTCCGTTCAGGCGGAAAAAATTACGATTGCCGCCGCGTCCGATCTCAAGTTTGCGATGGATGAGATTATTGCTTCTTTCAAAAAATCCAATCCGGGAAACGAAGTGGATGTCGTTTACGGTTCCTCGGGAAAGTTTCAGGCACAGATTCGAGAAGGTGCGCCCTTCGACATTTATTTTTCAGCTGATATCAACTATCCTCGAGAATTAGCGAAAAGCGGTTTCGCCTCTTCCGAAGTAATCCCTTATGCGATCGGCCGTATAGTGCTTTGGAGTGCAAACCAAGACGCGTCGAAAATGACCTTGAATAATCTTCTGGATTCTAAAGTTGTTCGGATTGCCATAGCCAATCCCAAACACGCCCCTTACGGTAAGCGAGCGGAAGAAGCTTTACATTCGGCAGGCTTATGGGAAAAAGTAGAATCGAAATTAGTGTTCGGAGAAAATATCGCACAAACTGCGCAGTTCGTTCAAACCGGGAATGCACAAGTCGGAATTATCGCTTTATCATTGGCGATCAGTCCGGAGTTAGCCGGGAAAGGCGGTTATTTTTTAATACCGGATAACCTACACCAGCCGTTAGAACAAGGATTTATAGTTACAAAACGAGCATCTAAGAATCCGCTAGCGAAGAAATTTGCCGAGTATGTTATGGGCGAAGCCGTACGAACCGTGATGGCAAAATACGGTTTTGCGCTTCCTAGCGAATCTTCCGATAAATGAATCTTGGGTAAATCCGAAACCGAAATTCTATAGTGACAATTTTGGAGTTTAAGTTCTGATCCGCACTACCCTCCTCGCGCTGCTTGTAATTTTTCGGAAACAATTTTAGATTCACTAATTGAGAGTAGATAATGATTTCCCTTTCTGACAGTGATCTTCAAGCTATTTGGTTAACGGTCAAGCTAGCTAGCGTAGTTACCGTAATTCTTCTATTTATAGGGGCGCCATTGGCTTGGTGGATAGCCCGGACAAAATCGCCTTGGAAAGGGCCTGTAGGAGCGGTGGTATCATTGCCCTTGGTATTACCTCCTTCGGTTCTTGGATTTTATTTATTATACGCAATGGGGCCGAACGGTCCGATCGGTTATCTTACGAGTCGACTCGGTCTCGGAGAATTGCCGTTTACTTTTTGGGGACTTGTGATCGCGTCCGTATTCTATTCTCTTCCTTTCATGGTTCAACCTTTACAAACTGCTTTCGAAGCGATCGGCGATCGCCCTTTGGAAGTTGCGGCTACATTGCGCGCATCTCCCTTGGATGCTTTCTTGACGGTCGCGGTACCTCTCACTCTTCCCGGATTTATGAATGCTTGCATCCTATCTTTTGCACACACTGTCGGAGAATTCGGCGTGGTTCTCATGATAGGAGGAAATCTTCCGGGCATCACTAGGGTCGCTTCCGTTCAAATTTACGATTATGTTGAAGCGTTGGAATATCTCCAGGCACGCAGGTTGGCGATAATATTATTGCTGTTTTCATTTTCCGCATTGCTGGCCCTTTATATCTTGCAGCCGAATTCTCGAAAGAGAGCATAATGTGAACGAAATAGTTATTCGCTTACTTCTCGATCGTGAAAAATTTGCACTCAGTGTGGATCTTATTCTACCGGAAAGAGGAGTCACCGGTCTTTTCGGTTCTTCCGGTTCGGGGAAAACGACTCTACTTAGATGTATTGCCGGGCTGGAGAGTACGACGCGAGGGTTTTTGAGCGTCGGCGGAACAATCTGGCAGAACGATAATTACTCATTACCTACATATAAACGCGAACTTGGTTATGTATTTCAGGAGCCTAGTTTATTCCCCCACCTATCAGTACTAGGCAACTTATCATACGGATTAAAACGAACCAAAGGCGATCGGCAAATTAATCTGAATCAAACTATCGAGCTATTAGGAATCGGTCACCTTCTGGAAAGAAAAACCGATAATCTATCCGGTGGCGAACGACAACGAGTCGCTATTGCACGAGCATTAGTGACTAATCCTCGGCTCCTACTGATGGACGAACCGATGGCTTCCTTGGATAAAAAAAGAAAGCAGGAAATTCTGCCGTACTTAGAGCGATTAAACAAAGAATTGAAAATTCCCGTCCTCTACGTGAGTCATTCTTTGGATGAGATTGTACGATTAGCGGATCATATTATCGTAATGGATGACGGCAAAGTGCTGGCGACCGGACCCGTATCCGAAACTCTTTCGAGAGCAGA
Organism: Leptospira fainei serovar Hurstbridge str. BUT 6; assembly: GCF_000306235.2. Taxonomy (NCBI): domain Bacteria; kingdom Pseudomonadati; phylum Spirochaetota; class Leptospiria; order Leptospirales; family Leptospiraceae; genus Leptospira; species Leptospira fainei. The sequence goes on along the minus strand of NZ_AKWZ02000011.1, from coordinate 73,714 downwards.
CCTCGTTCATCGACTTAGCGAAAACGTCGGAGTAATTTTAGATACGACCGTCGGAGAAATTGACGCCGCCTGGCATTTAGTCCGATTGGATTTCCCGGGTGGAAATCTATGGATACTGAATCGAGAATTTAGTCTAGGTTCGCGAATGAAAGTGAGAGTATTTGCGCGAGATATAACTCTTATTCGGGAATATTCGGAAGAAAGTAATATTCGTAATATTCTACATGGACAAGTCGAGGCAATTCTGGAAAGCGATCACCCCGGCCTATTGCTCGTTCATTTTCGCGTAGGACAAGCCGTCTTTATCGCCAATCTAACTAAATTAGAATCGAAGGAATCGGGTATTTCCGTCGGGAAACGAATGCTGTTTCAAGTAAATTCCGCGACTAGCTTAATGGAATGAGTGGACTAATGTTTCGACGTACGGGAATAGAAGGATATAAAACGGATCAACGATAGTTCCAATATGTGGAGAAATTTAATATTTTCATATTTCTTAATATTTGAAGTCGCGCCTAAAATCATTTCAGCTCCTAACGAAAATCGACCTAGGATTTACGTTAGGAGCGTTCGATCTAAAATTTTAGCTACATATTGAAATGCTTAGAAGCACTACTGCGACCAGCGGAGGCAGACCTTGGATAATTGCGGCGCGCGCCATTGAAGGTTTGGATATCAACAGGACCATCCCCGCACCGAAAACGGAAAGACAAGCGAACAACATGATCGGAGGGGCGTAGTTTGCGTGGATTTGGAAAAAAATCGCGCCATAAAGTGCACCTATTGCGAGGAATAAATTATAATAACCTTGGTTTAGGAAAATACTTTTCATCATCTCGGCGGTCTTTACATCCGATACCCCGAAGCGTCGATGAATTGCCGGGCGCATCCAGAGAACACTTTCCATCAAAAATATCCATACATGAAGGGCGCCGACGATTCCGGCAATAATCCTTGCAGCTATTATCATTTCATTAATCTCCCTGAGATTTTAAATTAATTCCGTGAGTTTAGCGGATATAGCACCTTTTGTAAAGGTCCAGCTCCGCCAATTTTCGATGTGATTGTGCCATATTATTTTTTGTAAAAAATATGTTTTCGTTGCGATTAGGCCATATTTTCGTCTAAATGCTGAATATGGACGTGATTATTCTACTCATTCCGGACTCACCTGCTTCCGTTATTACCGGGTTATTTGAGTTCTTTGAATTTGCCGGTATGGACATGGAGAATCGCCGCAAACCAAGGATTTCCCGGGTAAGAACCGCGGCCATGCAATCGGAACCGGTTCAACTTCATGGCAGTGTTCAAATCAAGCCCGATCTAATCGGGAGATGTGAAAAAGTCGATTTGGTTATTATTCCCGCAATTGGGCCGAACGTTGTAAATGTTAAGCGAAGATGTAGACTCGAAATTGAATGGATTAAAGAAATGGCCTCAAGGGAGACTCGTATCGCAAGCGTTTGTTCAGGCGCATTCGTACTGGCCTCGACCGGACTACTTGACGGACGTCGTGCCACTACTCATTGGCTGTTTGCTCCTCTTTTTCGAAGAATGTTTCCGTCGGTCCATCTTGACGTAGATCGACTCGTCATAGATCAGGGTAACTTTCTGACTTCGGGAGGAAGTAACGCTTTCTACGACCTCGGTCTCCACGTGTTAGAGCAGTCGCTTGGAAGGGAAGTTGCGCTCAAATGTGCGAAGCATTTCTTACTCGACTCGGATAGAATTTCCCAAACGCCTTTTATGGTGTTTGCGGCTCAAAAACATCATGACGACTCCCCGGTCGCGGAGGCTCAAGCAATTCTAGAAACGGAATTCGCATCTTCAATTTCAATGGAGACTTTAGCACGCAGAGTCGGCTTGAGTCCTCGCACTTTAAAGCGAAGATTCAAACAAGCGACGGGAGACCCGTTGTCTACGTATTTGCAGCGTCTGCGCATCGAATGGGCAAGACGTCGTCTGGAAGAAACCGGCGATTCGATCGAGGAGATTAGTTATGCCGCGGGATATGAGAATGTAGGTTTTTTCAGACTACTCTTTAAACGGTATACCGGAAGCACTCCGCTTGAACACCGAAGAAAGCATTCTCTGAAGATTTTCCCGACTAATGCCGCTAGGTCTTAGTATTTCTTCGCCGTTTGTTCCTAGCAAAGAGTTCACGCTATTGCCAAGAGAATATTCGAAATTTGATATGCATCAATATTTAGTTATTATAATCTTCTTGTTTGTTGATGATTATCATCCTTTAGGTTTCGACGATCTTTTGTTATTTTTATTGATGAATCATGTAATTAATTAGTAATTTGTGTCTTATGTATTATCAAGAAAGCAAGCTTATAAGTCCAACTCCAAATTAACACAAGTGACCTTGCTTAATTTAAGAGAGATGCATTGCTGGATTGTGAGAGCGATTTTATGAAAGAACGAGAAGCTGAAGCCGGAAAGAAGCTGGCGATAGCGATTTGCATATTACTGGAACGAAGTATCAGATATAAATTCGAATGGCATGAATCCATTCCCGACTGGTGGAACGTATCGGAAGCTGATTGGAGTGAATATTACCGGTTCGAATATAATGAAAGGGAAAAGCTTCGAGTTTGTGAAGCTTTTCCCTTTCGGCTCGAGGCGCTCGTATGTTTTATGAATTATACTAACGAACTATTGATTGATCCTACCGACAGCATTATCGACGAAATTGGTTATGAAAAAGATAAGATGATCCGCAAATCCGAAAACTCCGTCGCCGGTAAAGCAAAACTCCTGCTTGCTTCATAATTGCTCATGGGAACGTTTCCTATTTATTCAAGGAAGCGAGTCGAGAGGCTTGGGTGTTTAGATAGTTTCGCTCCGGAACACTCGTTGTTTTTCCGGCGGCCGTAAGATAATGTTTAATTGCAGCCTGACGGTTCCCTGCCATCTCGTTTAGATGCCCGCGAACGGCATCGAGCCGATAATGTTCGGCAAGTCGCTTATCGGCATCCAAAGTCGTCAATAATTCGAGACCGATATTCGGTCCTTGGACCATAGCTGCCGCGATTGCATGATTGAGAGTAACCATAGGATTATCGGACATACGCTTAAGTAAACCGTAAAGAGCTAAGATTTGTTGCCAATCGGTATCCTCGGAACGTAAGGCTTCGTCATGAATGGCTGCAATTGCGGCCTGGAGTTGATAAGCTCCGATCGATCCTCTCGAAAGTGCTTCACTTATCAATCTGATTCCTTCCGTAATTGCATCCCGATCCCATAAAGTTCGATTCTGCTCCGCAAGCGGAATCAACTCGCCTTCCGGACCGGTGCGAGCTGTACGTCGGGCGTCGGTCAATAGCATTAATGAAAGAAGGCCTGTAACCTCTCCGTCAGTCGGAAGAAGATTATGAACTGCCCGTGTAAGCCGTATCGCTTCGTTCGAAAGATCGCAACGTTGCAAATTTGGACCTATACTGCTCGCATAGCCTTCATTAAAGATCAAGTATAGAACGTGCAAAACGGAGTCCAACCGTTCCGATCTTTCCTTATCGGAAGGTAAATCGAATCGAATGCCCGAATCTTTAATTCGCTTCTTTGCCCGGCTGATTCGCTGTGCCATCGTCGCTTCCGGCACCAGAAAGGCGTTTGCGATTTCAGCCGTCGTTAAACCTCCGACGGCACGTAATGTAAGTGCAATCGCAGACGAAGAGTTGAGTACCGGATGGCAACACATAAACAATAATATCAATGTGTCGTCTTGGCCTCGAACGTCCGTCGAATCCCGTAATTCTACCGTCGATTCTTCGTACGGTTCTTCCTGAATCCAAGCTTCTTCTCGTCTTCGTCGCGCAAGTTCGCTCCGTATATGATCGATCATACGACGGGAAGCGACTTGGATCAACCATCCACGCGGATTTTTCGGCGTTCCCTCCAAAGGCCATTGCATAGCGGCAGCTAATAAAGCCTCCTGCACTGCGTCTTCGGCTGCGGAGAAATCCCCGAATCGTCGGATCACCGCGCCCAGAACCTGTGGCGCAAGTTCTCCGAGCAAATTGTCACGGGTAGATTCTTTCCTCATCGGCTATCGTATTCTTTTTAGAAAATCCTCGAGCCGTTTTTCATATTCGACGGCGTCGACATCCCATATCGCGCCATGACTTCCGATTTCCGGAAACCAAAGCGTTTTTGGTCCTGCATACAATTCTGCAAGTTCCTGGGTATGTCTAAAAGGATTCACCATGTCCGCTTTGCTTTGAATAAAGTATATCGGCACCGATTTGACAAGACGAACGGAATTTGCGGGACTTAGTAATCCGTCGAATCTCCCGCGTAGCATCGTAAGCTGAACGAGGAGATTCTTGAACCAATTTGGAAGAAATCCGGGTGCAGAGGGAGATTCAATAATCAATCGTTGAAAATTGAAGATCGGATTCTCCGCAATCACCGCAGCTAGTTTGGGCATATCTGGCATCGCGATCAAAATCGACGCTGCTCCTACTGAAGAACCCATCGCATATACTTTTGAATATCTATCCGAGAGGTAACGATATCCGGCGAGCACATCCCTCGATTCCCGATGTCCGTATGTCAAACCCGGAACCGCGCAATAAGCTTCACCATGGCAGGAAAGATCGAACGTGAGAACATCGAATTTACGGCTTAAAAAAAACCGAATGTATTTCGTAACTTCCCGTCTGTCCCCGCCCCCGCCGTGGATCAGCAAGATGCCGGCATTCGCAGGCGCCATTCCATTTTCCGCCGCAACGATTAGCCAACCCGGCAATTCATAGCCGCTAACCGATCCGATTTTGACTTCGCTAAATTTGAACTCATGAGTGTTCCGAAGATTACCGCATTCTCTTCCCCAATACTTTGCGGTTTCCTCTTTGCAAACGGACAAGTCCTTCGTTACTCCTCTCCAAACCGGAAAAAGTAACTGATTGCTGGCATCCCAAAGACCTCCTGCCGGTAAGACGAATACTAAAATAAATAAAGCGATAGGGATCCATACTTTCTTGCGGTTCTTAAGTATGAAACCGAACGATGAGTTTCCATTTTTCATGTATTGAAATCTCCTTTATCGCTCTTAGAGATCGCCGTTCGGAATATTCATCACTGCGCGCACTTCTATCGGAATATTCGCGGGAGTTCCACCCTTCCCTGGCATTGCCGATGCGCTTGCCGCAATTTCATATGCGCGTTCCGGACTATCCACGTCGACGATCCAATAGCCCGCTAGAAACTCTTTTGATTCGGGGAAGGGTCCGTCAGTAATTGCCGGCGATCCGTCCTTTTTTGCCCGTATAATTTTTATTTCTTCCGGGCCCACTAGAGCCTCTACGCTTACCAGCTCTCCTGAATTACGAAGCTCCGTATTGAAACGGCCTAAGAAATCGATATTTCTCTTAACATCTTCCGGTGGCCAAGTGCCTAAATTGCTCGTTTTCCAGTCTACAACCGGGAATTGCATCATTAATATGTACTTCATTGATTTACTCCTTTAGGTGACGCATTTAATTGAACGCGTCTATGGATAGTCGTAGCGATTTAGAAGGTCTCGACATATCCAATAGAATTTTCCCGCGATTTTAGAGGTCCAAAAAACGCTTCTAACGGTGTATCCGCGCGCTTAATGCAAACCGTCATAATGACGCGAAGATGAACCAACTCTAAAATCCGGGCGAATTTCCAAGATTTCTTCTCAATTTTTTCTGTCTCAATTGTTAATTATCCTGAATCGTTCAGCAGGTAACTTATCGTGTTGTTATGTGAAATGAAAAACGGGTCTTTCGGTCGGTATCTCTTGCTGCAATTTCGACAGGTCTTAGCGGTCGTCCTACCGGTTGTCTTTACATCTTTATTTTACGGGTGCAATAAAGCTCTGCCTCTGAGCATCGACATGAGTCACGGAGCCGGATTTTTACTTTCGCTCATCCTTGAAAATCGACCCGCTGCTTCCTCCTGCGCCACCCAGCCTGTGTTGACTTTAGGAGAAAGCGCTACGATCGTGCTCGGCCAATCGGATTACGTGAGCAGTTCCTTCGGTTCGGCCTCGAATCGATTGAATAGCCCCCAAGGAATCGCCGCCGATTCCAACGGAGGAATTTGGGTCGCGGATGGTTCAAACAATAGGGTTTTGCATTTTCCATCCACTATCGCGTCCGGAGGGAATCCGGATATCATCTTGGGCGGGGTTTCCGGAACAGCATTAAACCAATTTAAAGTTCCAGGGGGGATAGCCCTGGATTCATCCGGAGGTTTATGGGTCGCGGATGGAACGAATCATCGGGTACTGCATTTCCCGAACGGAATTACGACTGGCGGAAGTGCAAATATAGTAATCGGAACTACCGGTGTAAATGGAACAACGAATGCATTATTGAACAATCCATCCGGAGTTACCGTCGACGCTTCGGGTGGGCTTTGGGTAGTTGATTATGCAAACTTTAGGGTCTTGCATTTCTCTGCTCCTTTAACCAGTGGAATGTCCGCGGATCGAGTTCTCGGGCAACCGAATTTTACCACTGGAGCCGCAGGCAGCCCTCCTACTGCCTCGAATTTGGGCGGGCCAGCTTCGGTCAAAGTCGATTCCAGCGGCGGAGTTTGGGTTTCTGATACCGGAAATTCTCGAGTCTTACACTACTCTACCCCTTTTACCAATGGAATGAATGCGAATATAGTAGTAGGTTCCACGAACTTTACGAGTACGCTCAACGGGATCAATACCGGGAATGCACTTTGGGCTCCGAGCGGAGTTTCGCTCGATTCGAAAGGAGGAATGTGGGTAACCGACGGGCAGTTCCGTCGAGTCACTCATTACTCTCCTCCGTTCTCAAATGGAATGAATGCGGATAATGTTTTGGGCGAACCGGACTACGTTTCTTTTAATCCTAATCTTACGGCTTCTGCCTCGACGACGGTAAACCCTTTTGATGTAACAGTCGCTCCTTGCGGGCAGCTTTGGGTGACCGATTACAGTTTAAATCGGGTACTTTTTTATCCGTAATTCGTGAAGTAACGCTCTTCCAATTTTCACTTTCCGAGAATAATAGTTAGAATATAATAATATAGAGGTATACCGACGATAATATTGATCGGGAAAACCACTGACAAAGCTACGGTCAGATAGATACTCGGATTCGCTTCGGGGATGGAATCTTTCATCGCAGCCGGAACCGCAATATAAGATGCGGACGCGCAAAGTATGAGAAACATTAAACCGTCTCCGATCGGCATATCTATTATTTTTACCAAAGTCGCACCCAATATAACGTTAATTGCCATGATCGAGAGAGTCGCTGTTATCAGAAATACGCCAACCTTCCGTATTTCTTTGAATCGCTTCGCCGCTGAAATCCCCATATCCAAAAGGAATAATGTTAAAATTCCTTGGAATAAATTCTCGGAAAAAGGGGATTCTTTCTTCCATCCGGATTCCCCTGTAAAGTATCCTACAAAAAGGGAACCTAAGAGCAGATATATGGAATAGCCGAAGAAAGCCTCATGCAAAAGGCTTTTCCATGAAAAGCCCGCCTCCCCGATCCCTGCTTCCCGAGTTCTATTCACCCGATCTAGCAAAACGGCGACAATAATCGCGGGAGATTCCATCAATGCCATTCCCGCCACGATGAATCCGCCGTATTCCTGTCCGATATTGCGTAAAAAAGCGCCGGCCGTGACGAAAGTTACTGCACTAATCGAGCCGAACGAACCGGCCAACGCGGCGGAGTTAGGACGGTCTAATTTCATTTTTAAGATATAGTATGCGTAAACGGGAATTGCAGTCGCCATAATTGCGCAGGCTATGAGGACATAAAGATGCTCGTCGGTAAACGGCGTTTTAAATAATTCATGTCCTCCCTTGAGCCCGATGGCGAACATCAGATAAATTGAAAAGAACTTTCCGATTTGATCGGGAATAGCGAGGTCGGATTTAAAAAGAATGGCGCCCATCCCTAAAAAGAAGAAAAGAACGGGCGGATTTAGCACATTCTCGGTAATGGCATGAATATCCATGAAATCTCCCGAAAATTCGAGCCGCAATTCGATCCTTCTTAAAGAATTGCCGGTGCGTATTTTCGATCCTAATTTATCTACAACGGTTTCAAAATTGGAATCAATATTTTAAGGTTTTATAAAATTAAAGTATCGATAATTTCATAAAAATCCATGTGTAATCAAATGTTTATATATGATAATTTTCCATTCTGTGTCCGTTAATTTCAAACCGTAAGCGCAAACGCATTCGATAAGGTAAAGAATCTTCGCGGAAGTTTTTGCAGGCGGGAGCGGCTGCGCCCTGTTTAGTAAACGAACGTTATGTTCTATCACTCGGCTATTCCTGGAATTTAGACCGATCAAAATCACTAGTCCGGGAATTCTAAAAATAAATAATAATAAATTAATTAATGATTAAGTATATAATATTTTAATTGATAGTTTCAATTTCGTAGTTTACTCTGATTTGCAGATTGGTTGCTTAAATTTTAGCAACAAGGCCGAGATGTAGGTATTTTTCGTTAGGTCAAAAGGTCGTTCGGATATATGGATACTTCAGAATTATTTAAAACGACGCCGGATGCGATCATTACGACGAACTTGGACGGAAGGGTTTTGGATTGGAATCGGGCGGCGGAGGTGATATTCGATTATTCGGAAGAGGAGGCGGTCGGAAAATTAGTGACCGATCTTATTTTCCCGATAGATCGAAGGGAGGAAGAACAGAAAATTTATCGCGAAGCCTTGGATCGGGGTCTTGTGGTCTACGAATCGGTTCGAAGGAAAAAGGACGGCTCGTTGGTTCACGTGAGTGCATCCACTAAAGGTGTATTTGACGATAATAATAAACTAATGTACTTTCTTTCCGCAAAAAAGGACGTAACCGGTTTGAAAGTGCTTCGAGACGCCAAATTAGTCGAAGCGAAATATAGCCACTTTCTTGATTTGACGCCTGATGCGATCGTAATGGTAAATATAACCGGTCGAATCGTTCTTGCGAATGCCCAAGCTGAGCGAACATTCGGCTATAAAATAACCGAACTAATAGGTCAGCCAATTGAGATCCTTCTTCCGGAAAGGTTCCGAAAAAATCATTTAAACCATCGTGCCGGCTTTTTTGTTCAACCAAGAAACCGAACCATGGGCGCGGGTTTGGAATTATACGGCCTTCGTAAGTCCGGAGAAGAATTCCCTGTCGAAATCAGCATTAGCCCGATAGAGACGGATGAAGGTATGATGGTTATGAGCGCAGTGCGCGATATAACCGACCGGAAAAAAGCGGAGCAAAAGTTTCGCGGTCTTCTCGAATCTGCTCCGGACGCGATGGTCATCGTCGGAAAAGATGGCAGGATAATCTTAGTCAATTCTCAGACTGAAAAAATATTCGGATACAAACGAGAAGAGCTTTTAGGAGAAGAAGTCGAAATTCTCGTTCCGGATCGCTTTCACGCAAATCATCAGATTTATCGAAACGGCTTTTTTACGCGCCCTATCGCTAGATCTATGGGCGCGGAGCAGGAGCTTTTTGCGAGACGAAAAGACGGTACCGAATTCCCGGTTGAAATCAGTCTAAGTCCTCTTGAAACGGAAGAAGGAACACTCGTAACGGGTGCAATTCGCGATATTACCGATAGAAAAAAGGCCGAGCAAAAATTTAAAGATCTATTGGAAAGCGCACCGGATGCCATGGTGATAGTGGATCGTACCGGAAGCATCGTATTAGTTAATTCGCAAGCATTAAAATTGTTCGGCTGGGAAAGAGACGAACTATTGGGACAAAAGATCGAAATATTAATCCCGGAGAAATTTCGAGAGGTACATCCGAGACATCGAACTGATTTTTTTTCGAATCCGAAAGTTCGGGCTATGGGGGCCAATCTCGAACTGTTGGGGATTCGTAAAAACGGTACGGAATTTCCTGTAGAGATCAGTCTTAGTCCGCTTGAAACCGAAGAGGGACTATTCGTTTCCAGCGCTATCCGGGACGTAACCGAGCGAAAACGGTTCGAGCAAAAACTTCAAGAGGCGAGTCGTCTGAAAAGCGAATTCCTTGCCAGCATGTCGCATGAATTACGTACTCCCCTAAATGCGATCATCGGTTTTTCCGAATTCCTTCTAGACGAGAAGCCGGGAAAATTGAACGGCGAGCAAAAGGAATATCTTGAAGATGTGCTGCAAAGCGGAAGACATTTGTTGAATCTGATAAATGATGTCCTCGATTTGTCGAAGGTTGAAGCCGGTAAAATGGAACTTTTTCCGGAAACGTTCTCGGTTGCAAATGCGATAGAAGACGCCATCGCGATCGTTTCTACTCTCGCTCACGAAAAGCAAATAGATATCAGCAAAGTTATTTCGAACGGAAATGACGATGTAACCCTTGACCACCAACGATTTAAACAAATCCTATTCAATCTGCTTTCCAATGCCGTAAAATTTACGCAAGAAAAGGGAAAAGTGGAGATTTATTCATCCTTTATTAATCTCGATCGACTGGAAATTCAAGTCAAGGATACCGGAATAGGAATCAAGGAAGAGGATTTAAGTCGTTTATTTAAGGAGTTCCAGCAATTAGATTCCGGAATGAATCGCCAATACCAAGGGACGGGTCTCGGTCTTGCGCTAACAAAAAGATTTGTCGAGCTACTACAAGGATCCATCGCGATAGAAAGCGAACTCGGGAAAGGTTCCACGTTTACGATTAACTTACCTAGAGTCCTTGATACGAGCCAAGCCTTATGAACGCGAAAGTCCTGATAGTCGACGATAATCCGACCAATTTAAAATTGGCTTGTAATGTACTAAAATCGGCCGGCTTCGAAATTATAAGCGCGATCGATGCGGAAGACACATTGCATAATTTAGAAATGTTTCTGCCGGATATTATATTAATGGATATCGAATTGCCCGGTATGGACGGGCTTACTCTTACAAAATTGCTTAAAGAAAATAACAAAACTAAACATATCCCGATAGTCGCCCTAACTTCGTACGCTATGAAAGGGGATCAAGAAAAAGCGTTTCAGTCGGGCTGTATCGGATATATCACTAAACCGATAAACACGCGAATCTTCCCTTCACAGGTGATTGGATTTTTAGGAAATGTTCGCCATGATTGATGATATATTTTCCGCATTAATGTGCCGAGTCCTGATAATTTTATGAATATTCTGATCGTTGAAGATGACTTAGTGCAAATGAAGTTAGCGCATGTCGTACTCTCGTACGCCGGCTATAATGTTTCGAAAGCGCGGGGGGTTAAAGAAGCATGGGAGACGTTGCAAACGAACCGTCCCACGCTAATACTATTAGATCTTTCGTTGCCGGGAATAGATGGATTTGCTTTAGCTCGGATGATTAGGAACGACCGGAACGTTTGCCAGATACCGATCATAGCAATTACGTCTTACCCGGATCGATATACGCGCTTTGAAGCTTTGAAAGCCGGCTGTTCGGCATATATGGTAAAGCCGATCGATACTCGATTTCTATCTAAGGCGATCGAAGATACTAAACGCGATTTTAAAATGCGTCATCAGAAGAATTTAATAGACCTCCATTTCGAGACGGAGTTCTAACTATGAACGCACTCGAGGAACCGATTTCAATACTGATAGTCGACGACCAACCGATGAATCTTAAGATATTGAGAGTCCGTTTGCAAGGAGACGGCTATACGGTATATGAAGCTTCGGACGGGATAAAGGCCTTGTCCATCTTGGAGAATAATAAAGTCGAGGCTATAATATCCGACATTCTTATGCCTAATATGGACGGGTACGAATTTTGCGCGAATATAAGAAGAAATAAGAAATATGATTCAATTGCTTTTATTTTTTATACCGCCACTTACACATCCGCAGGGGATGAAGAGTTCGCTTTAAAACTAGGCGCCGATCGATTCTTCAAGAAACCTTCCCCGGTTCAGGCGATTCTAGAATCGATTCATTCTATCCGGGAAAATGCAAAAGATCGAATATTGTCTCCGATCAATTATTCGAACGAGACGATACTCCGCGAATATAGTCACAGCCTCGTGGAAAAACTTGAAGAACAAAATATGAAGCTCATAGAGCAGAATAACAAACTAAACTTTGAAATGCAGGAGCGAAAAAAAGCGGAAGAAGAATCGGTTCGACAAAAATATAATTTTAATCTCCTTTTTGACGTATCCCCTATCGGTTTAGCAATCTTAAATACTGAGAGCCGAGTAATCACCGTGAATAAAACGTTCCAGGAAATGTTTCAGTTTACGGAAGAGAGTTTAAAAGGAAACGATCTATGCGAGTATATAGTGCCTTTGTCCAATATGGATGAGGCGAGATCGTTGTTTCAAAAAGCCGTAAGCGGTGCCATTTTAAACCGGGAAGTCGTCCTTAAACGGCGAGATGAACGTCCGCTTCAGGTTATGCTGCATATTTTCCCGTTCATTACGGATTCACAAACAAAGGCAATTTGCGAAATTTTTATCGATAGGACGAAAGAGCGTTCGCTTGAAAAACAACTTAGGGAAGCCCAGAAAATGGAGACATTGGGAAATTTCTCTAGCGGTATCGCTCACGACTTTAACAATATTTTATCCATTATCTCCGGCCACGCATTTCTTTTGCAATCTAAGCGGGACGACCAAAATCAAATCGAACGTTGTGCTAATGCTATTCAAAAAGGATGTGAGAGAGGCGCTGGAATCGTAAGACAATTACTTACATTTTCTAGAAAGACCGATACCATCTTCGGACTTTCAAATATAAATGCGGTCGCCGAAGAGATCAGGGCATTTCTGATCGAAACGATTCCTAAAACTATACGACTTGATTTTCAATTGGAAAATAATCTTCCCTCGATAAGATGTGATGCCACTCAAATCCATCAATTGCTGCTTAATCTTTCGATTAATGCGAGAGACGCGATGCCGGACGGGGGAACTCTTACGATCGTCACTAAAATCATGGAGGAACCCGATCCAAACGAGATGAATCCGAAATTAAAATACAATCGCTACGTGGCGATTCAAGTTTCGGATACGGGAACCGGCATGGACGAAAGAACGAAGGAAAGAATTTTCGAACCTTTTTTCACTACGAAGCAAGCTAGTAAAGGGACTGGTTTAGGTCTGTCCGTAGTTTATGGAATTGTGGAAAACCACGAGGGTTTGATCGAAATCGATAGTGCATTATCGGCCGGGACGACATTTTCGATCTTTTTACCCATAAAGAAAAATATGCCTGAACTTATCGCGCCCGTCTTAAAAGAGGAAAGCCATGGGTTGCATAAACGTAAAGGATTTATTCTATTTATCGAAGATGAAGAGATGTTAAGAAGTTTAATATATGATTATTTGGTGCCGAAAGGCTATAATATATTACTGGCCGGCGACGGGGAAGAAGGATTGAATATTTATAGAAAATATCAAGCTGAAATATCCATTGTTATTTCGGATCTCGGGTTGCCTTATTTGGGAGGCGAAGAAGTCATTCGTAAAATTTTATCCTTTGGCGAGAACGTAAGAGTGGTCGTTGCTAGCGGATTTATCGGATTGGAAGTTAAGGAACGAATGCTTCGTGAAGGACCGGTCGAGTTTATTCAAAAGCCGTATAGGCTTACCGAATTATTAGAGTTAATTGAACAGTAAATTTGAGTGAAGTGAAGGATTACTCCGTGCAATTGAAGTAAACAATTGCACGGAGATTTATTTAACCCTCGATCGGAATCCAAATCTCAAGACCGCCTAAGCCGGTTTTCGGATTAAATTCGCGGCCATAGCACTCGAAGTTCGGGCCTTCGACCGCTTTTACTCCCGACTCAGGAAGTAATTTATTCCAGATCGCGACAAAACTTGCCCGTATTCCGGCGATATGATCCTTGTGGGAAAAAACCGCGTATCGTTGTGCAGGTATACGAAGAGTATTCAATCCTTTCGGAATACTAGAAAGTTCGTTAACTTCGACTCCGCTCATATGCTCGAAGTTTCCGTCCTTATCGAAGTTGAAATTAATACCGTATGCGGTATCTCCTACCTGACCAGGAATGTTTCCTATATAAGGGGAAAAACGTTGCCATTGGTCGGGGATTCCTCCAGGCGATTCACAATCATAACGTTCTACGAGACCGACGAAAACTCTTGGTTTCAGGGTCTCGAATCTAGGCGGGTCCATGTTTGAAATTGGGACGGCATTCATTGTTATAGGCTCCGTTAAAGTAATATTGTTCAGGTGGCCTTGAGCTCGAATCTGCTCCGGTGTCAGAGCGAACTGATCGCGGAAGGCACGAGTAAAAGCCTCGTGTGAACCGTAACCGACATCGAGCGCTAGATAGAGGATATCCTTATTTCCTAGCGCAAGTTGTCTCGCTGCCTCGCTTAATCGGCGAGCCCGAACATATCGCATTAACGAGACTCCCATGGCTGTCGCGAAAGTGCGGGTTAGGTGAAATGGAGAGACTCCGCACACATCGGCTATCTCTTCGAGAGAAATAGTATCCCGTTTATGGCTTTCGACAAACCAAAGCGCCTTTTGGACAAAATCCATGATAGTCTCGCTTTCTGCTTAAATAGATAATACGCGAGGCGCCGCTTGCCCGCTTGATAGTTCTTGCTATCTTTAAAAAAAAGACGAAAAGGAGTCAATTCAATTCAAATAAATTTCCTACCTTTGATTTACTTTCGAATTCAGTTGATCGGGCCGGCATTCATTCAACAAAAAATCAAATGGATATATATGTATGAAAATAATTCGGGTGCTTGAATTATCTCGGTTATCTTTATCCACGAGTACGATACTGAAAGAAGTATAATGAAATGTTTATCTTACTCTAGGTCGGAGAATTCCGCGATTTTCCGGCCTATAAATTCCCGTTCCACTTGGTTTTGGGTCAGGTTCAATGCCAAACGATATTCCTCTTTCGCTTTCTTTTTGTCATTCATACGAGTAAGCATGTCCGCGCGAGCTAGGTGATACGGAGCAAATGAGTCTAACTCTTCGTTTAACGATTCTAATAAAAGAAGACCTTCGGCGGGGTCGCCTGCCATCGATATCGAGACCGCGCAATTCAGCCGTACGATTGCAGTATCGTTAAAGAGAAGAAGTTGTCTATACAGTTCGGAAATTCGCCTCCAATTTGTCGATCCTGCATCGGGGGAACTTGCATGGATAGAATTGATTGCGGCTTGAAGTTGATAAGGTCCGATATGTTTTAAATGCAAGGCAGTATCTAATAAGACCAATCCTTCCTGGATTTCCGCTTTTTCCCAAAGAGAACGTTTTTGATCGCTAAGTACGATCAATTCTCCGTCCTCTCCCACTCTGGCTCTTCGTCTCGAATAAGTCAGAAGCATCAACGACAATAATCCGAGAACTTCGGCGTATTGTTGGTCCGGAACATCGGTCCGGACTTTTTTTCTGCGAATCAAAAGTTCGATAATTCTGCATAGCCTGATCGCCTCATCGCATAACTCCTGCCGGATGAGCGAATCGCCTGAGGTCGCAGCGTAACCTTCCGTAAAAATAAGATAAAGTACCGCCAAAACCGAATCTACTCTTTCCGCGAGCAAATGAATCGGAGGTACATAATAAGGAATGCGCGCATCTTTTATCTTTCGTTTAGCGCGTACCAGCCTCTGTGCCATAGTCGCTATCGGGACAAGAAAGGCGGAAGCGATTTCCGCAGTAGTAAGTCCACCGAGCGTATGAAGTGTCAGTGCGATTTGATGTTCTATCGGCAAGGCCGGGTGGCAGCAGGTAAAGATCAGTTTTAAGCGTTCATCGGGAATCTCTGAATCGTCCGATACGTTTTCGACCTCGAGGGTTTGAACGGAATCCATAATTTCGAGCGAAAGAGGATCTATCGAATAGGAACGATTTCTTCGAATGCGATCCACCGCTTTTCGACGAGCAGTAGTAGTTAACCAAGCCCCCGGTTTATTAGGAACTCCCAGTCTCTCCCAATGTTCGACCGCTGCGAGAAATGCATCTTGGAGGGCTTCTTCCGCTAACTCGAAATCCCCCAACCATCCGATAAGAGTCGCGAGAATTTGACCATACTCTTGCTTGTGGACCCGCTCTAAAAGTTGCCTTGCGAATTCGCTCATCGTAAAGTAACGTATCGGAAGCGACGAGGTAACAATCTCCGAAAAATGAACCGTCGCTTCCTTGAAACGATTTTGTTTATTTCACAGGTGCCATATCAAAAACAGGACGGACTTCTACGGAACCGCGGTGGACGGCCGGACATTTAGATGCCCAGTCGATCGCTTCGTCCAAGTTATTGCATTCGATTAAATAATAGCCGCCTAATTGCTCTTTTGTTTCCGCAAACGGGCCATGTGTAGTCACTTTCTTTCCGTTTTGGATTCTTACGGTGGCAGCGGACGCAGTCGGATGCAGTCTATCTCCGCCTAACATAACTCCGGCTTTAAGAAGGTCTTCGGCATATACCTTATATGCCTCGGATATTTGACCCATTTCTTCCATAGGTACGTTAGCGCTGGTTTTCTCATCGATATAGATAAGTAGTTGGTATCTCATGGTTTTGCTCCTTTAAATGAAGAAGGGTATTCCCCAGCTTCTTACCGGACCGACGCAGTCGGCCAAGCAGGATCGACATTTTTCCGAAAAAAATAAAAAAAAAGACGGGCTTTAAACAAGCGGAAAATCCCGAGCCGGACTTTATACTAGGACGGTTTTGTCGCTCGAATTCAATGCGGGATCGCTTGAATGATTTGCTCCAACGTAGTATGGGAAAGAACTTCAACGACCGCTTTGTCTGCATCTTTTAGCAGAGGTTTCAGTATGTGTTTGATATTGGAACTAACCGGACAGGCCTTTAAGATTGAACCGTCGT
The DNA here is from genome assembly GCF_000306235.2 of Leptospira fainei serovar Hurstbridge str. BUT 6. NCBI lineage: Bacteria > Pseudomonadati > Spirochaetota > Leptospiria > Leptospirales > Leptospiraceae > Leptospira > Leptospira fainei. The sequence continues at coordinate 56,908 of NZ_AKWZ02000011.1, read as the reverse complement.
TTTCCTTTAAAACCGGAGACGGTTCAAGGGCTTGGTAAATATCTCCGAGAGTTACGGAGTTAGGATCGCGAGAAAGAAAAAGTCCGCCGCCCTTCCCTTCTTTCGATTCCACGATTCCGGCTGCCTTTAACGAACGAATCAGATTGCGTATTACGACAGGGTTCGTATCGACGCTTCTCGCCACATCCTCCGAAGTAACCGGCAGAGAATCTTTTCTTTGGTGATAACCGACAGTAGCGAGCGTATGGACTGCCACCGAAAATCGTTTGTTTGTAGCCATTAGAACTCGGCGTCTATACTAGACTTAGACTTCCGTCGGTCAACCGCGTTCGAATTTTCGGTCGGATAAAAATGGGGGACGGACGGATATTCGAATTCGCGCAAGGTTACATAAACTTGGAAATAATTTTCCGGGTTTCTTCCCGGATTTTCTCTCTAAGTTCCGAGTTGAGCGCCGGGCCGCCTAACTTTACTTGTTTTCGATCTTCGAAATACTGTCCGGAAACGGTTTCTAGACCCGGTGCGTCCGCCAAATAGATGGAGGTCTGCGCGCCTTTTTCGGGTGAGATAAAAAGAAGGTTCTTAATTCCGGAAAAAATAAATCCTAGGGGACCTTTTAAGTCACGGGATAGCTCCGTGTTCACTACTCCGGGATGCAGAGCATTTGCAGTGACCTGAGTGCCTTTCATACGGTCGGCTAAATCCTGTGTAAAAAAAATGTTATATAGCTTGGAATCGGAGTAGGCTCCCATCCATCCGTAGGATTTCTCCTTTGAGAGATCATCCGGATCCGGTTTAGCATTCCTGTATAATTTGGAACTGACCGAAATCACCCGCCCTTGGGACGCCGCTTTTATATTCGATAAAAGAATTTCGGTTAATAATGCGTGAGACAAGTGGTTTACCGCGAAATTAAGCTCGTATCCGTCCTCGGAAATTTTTCTTTCCGGAGACATTACTCCGGCATTGTTGATTAATGCGTCTATTTTAGGAATTTTCTTCTTTAAATTCGTTGCTGCGCTCGCCACATTTGCCAGAGAAGAAAGATCACTTGTCACAAAATCGATGTTCTCATTTCCCGTTCTGTTTCGAATTTCCGAAATCGTCTTTTCCGCTTTCATTGGGTTTCGAACTACCATCGTGACAGCCCAACCCCGATCGGCTAAACCGCTCACAGTTGCCTTGCCGATACCTTCAGTTCCGCCCGTAATTACCGCGTGTTTCATTTTATCTTTCCTGCTTAAAGTATGGATTCATTCTGACATAAGTTAGACTGAAGTGGGAACAAATCATTGGACCGAGTCGGAAAAAGAGAGTTCCAGTAATTCTCCATGCGGAAAGTTTCGGGAAAAAACTTTCTGCATGGAGATAACAAAAGAGCGGGAAAACCAGGCTTTTTCTTCTGCAAGGGATCAAAAATAGATTTAACCGGGTTGAATTTTTAGCTTTCGGGCCTTATTTAAACAATCGTATCTATTCCTTGACTCAAATGACGAGGCGAACCGATTTATTATTTTTCGACTCGAGCAAGCGGTTACCGACTCGGCATGCATAATCGGAATTTGGGCATCGGAAGTGAATGTTAAAGGAAGTAAGAAAATATCCGCTATAATAGAGCTAGTTCTAAAGTAAAAATTGCGGTTTTGTTCTTTGGCATTGGTTAGTCGATTGAGGTCTTTCGATCAAATTTAAGACAAAGCCGAAATCGGAGCTTGGGCCTTGATAATCGGTAAAACTCAACACTCTCTCTGTAAGCGGCATCACAAACGATTGCGGTGATTGTGTCACAATATTAGTTACGTTCGATACTCAAATTACGTAAACGGAAGAAAACTCGGAGTAAAGGATCGAAACTTTTGAAGTTTCGTTTTGATACTGCGGTTTATCTGATTAAAAAATACACACTCAAGAGTCCCCTAACAAGAAATCACGAAAACCTTCGGAAGTTACGATTCGTCTAGGCTTTCGCAACACATTAATAAATGACTTCGCTTATAAAAATCTTTTGAATTATAAGGCTCCGAATCGATCGCATCTTTATCGCGTACTCTAAAAGCTATAGTCGACAATAGGAACGTGGAAAAGGGGTCAAGTTCGGTTAATATTCTTAGTATACTTAATGATTACTATGATTCGGACTCTTGAGATGACGGCTAAGGTCAAGTTGGCTTGTTTTTTCGGTTAATTATCGGAAAAAGAGTTTCGGTAAAGCTAAAGGTAAGGAACACTATCCACCGACTTTAAACAGAAACTAACACCTTATTCACGGTGAGTCAGCGATCGCAAGGCAAGGCTATGGATTACGAAAAGGAAAAAAAGAAACTACTCTCGGCCAAAACACCGGAGCAATATATCGAATTTTCCATAAAATCAAAACTAGAAGGACCGAAGAAATCTAGTATTACCACAGAATGGTTGAATAAATCAGGTTATACAATAGATGACATAAAATACGCAAGAAATCGGCATCCGTTTTGGCGCGAGAAAAGAAACCAAGGATCTTATGAAAGAAATAGTCGGAGACTTGAGCATCATAATTACTATAAGTCCGATGAAAAGATCATCTGGGATGAAAGTAAGTTGATTCGATTTTACGATTTGAATCAAGAAGGACACGCCGACCACGAATTGGCAAAATTATTTAAAACTTCAATTCCAGCGGTGAATCATATCAGAAGAAAATTCAGATTCGCCACCATACTATTGGAGTTAGAAAAGAAAAAACCCACGAAGGCGGCCGTGATTAAACTGAGCAATCACTCGGAATCCGTCCTAAAACGTTTGATTAAAGAAAAAGGAAAGAAATAAATTCCAACTCGCTCTTACGATCATGAGGGCGAGTTTTTCCATCCGATCGATAGATTTCCAAACCTAAAAATTTTGGTTTGAAAATCGATAGGCTTCAAATCGACATCGATTGCACTGGCTGAGACTTCTCCCGCGGGCCTTCCGGCGGTAAACAGTTGCGGATCCAGGGTAGTCAAAAAAAATGGGCGGTGACCTTTCCTCTTTGAGAGAATATGAACCGTTTTCAACGACCCATCTTTGCCATCATTTTCATATCCCTATTTTTTTTCTCATTTTCCGTCGATTCGACTCCGGTAAAAAATTTTTTGAATCCAGATTCTCCAAAGGAAAGAAAGGATCAGGATGCGACGAAAGATAAGCCCCCCTTACCGAAGCCGCCGGTCTCGGAATCGGAATCGTCCGGAAATACTGTAAAATCCGAAAAGCCGAATCTTGAGGCAAAAGCAACGATCAAGAAAGAAGAATCGGATGGCTCGGAGAAAGAAGGGTCGTCTTCCTCTATAAAAAAGAAGAGTAGGACAAAAACGCGCTCGAATCGTCAAAATAACGATAAAGAGACAAAAAAAAACCAAGTTCCTAAATCCTATGAGAATGCCGTTCCGGGGGTTTCCGGATTGCCGCCAAAGGCAAATTACGACGTCAGTAAGGAAAATTCAAACGGTTCCGGACACGGGAAAGGGATTCCGGTTCTTTGTTATCACCATTTAGTCGATAATGGAAACCCGATGGGTGGCTATAATCTAGACCCTAGTTTATTGGAAGAACAGTTCAAATATTTGAAGAATCTAGGGTACCAAACGGTTAGTCTGGATCAATTTTACGCGTACATTCAAGGAAAGGCGGGCGCAGATTTCCCGAAAAAGCCCATTCTACTCACCTTTGATGACGGCTCGCTCACGCACAAAACCGTTCTTGTCCCTTTATTAAAAAAATACGGATTTAGGGCCTCTATCTTCATTTATCCGACCGCAATTTCCAATCCAAAGTATAAATTCTATTTAAGCTGGTCCGAGCTGAAGGAAGCTTTAGATAGCGGAGTTTTGGATTTGGGTTCGCATACGGTTTACCACCCAAAACTACCCGCGATGAAACGGGCTGAGATTCGTAAACAGTTGAAAGATTCAAAATCTATACTGGAGTCAAAAACCGGAAAAACCGTTCAAGATCTTGCCTATCCATTCGGATTGTACGATGTACGCGTAATCGAAGAAGCAAAGGCTGCAGGTTACCGAATGGCATTTACCGTGAATCCCGGCAAAAACGTAGTTAATACTTACGCCTACACGATTCATCGTTCCTTAATTCCTTGGGGACAATCTCAATCAAGATTTAACTCGATTCTCAGCGCTAGTCCGCCGAATAAAATCAAATTAGGTATTCTCGACGGCTCTTGGGTAAAACCCGGAGAAACGTTTAGCGTTACTGTCGAAGGATTGGATCCAAATACCGTTAAAATGCAAATTCGGGGAAAGGATGCCATTCAATCTAGAAAATCCGGAACGGAATATTCGGTTAGAATCCCTGATTTCAAAACAAAGACCAGCTACCCTCCCTTCGTAATATCGGGAAAAACGCCGGACGGTCGAAAATCCGAGACTCAATTTTTATTCGTAAACCGGAAGGAATTTTCTAAGGATCCTGATTAACCGTCCAATGTCCGAGGGGTGAAAGCTTGGATTGCGGTTCTTTGTCCTGAAAAAATTTCCGATTTCGTTAAAAACGAAATAGATCCGAACTCCGAAAATCTTTGACATTCTGCGGTTACGGTGAATCTTTTCAGCTATATGCGAGAACGCTTTAAACGATCAAAGATACTAAGTAAAACGTTTGTCCTAATTTTACTGATTCTCGCATCTTCTATTTTCTTTTCTGTTAATGAAAGCGGGGCAGAATCCGGAAAAAGTCCGTCAGAAGATTCCGAACCGCTCAAACTAGATACACGCTCTCCTGAAGAAATTCTTCTGTCCAAAGAGATCTTCTATATGAAGGACTCGACGAAATCGCTTCCCGCAAATGAAATTATCGGCGGAGAATACGATTCTGCATTCCGAAGAAATACCAATCGAATTCCTAATTTCGGTTATGATTCCAGTCCATATTGGCTCCATTTTAAGATAGAGGTGGAGGAGCCGCTATCCGAGGAAAGATTTTTAAAAATTGAATATCCGCATCTGGATAAAATCGATCTTTATTGGAAAGACACTCTCGGCAGAGAGGGCGAGTTCCATACCGGAGATTCGTTTCCCTTTAAAGAACGGCCTTTCAACGATCGGTTTTTCGTATTCCCCCTTCCCTTGGAAGATAAATCGGTCGTGGAAGTTTATTTTAAAGTGGAATCGGAAGGCTCGTTGACCGTTCCGACATACCTTACCACTCGGACCAGATTGGAAGAATCTTCCAAAATATCGCTTTTGTTTAACGGAATTTTTTTCGGAGCCCTGGGTGTGATGGTGTTTTACAACTTTTTCCTATTCTTAGGAATCCGGGAGAAGGCATACCTATATTATACTATCGTTGTTTTCGCTTTTACGTTATTCGCAGTCTTAGGATCCGGATACGGATTCTGGCTATTTTTATCCGACTACCCTAAATTTTTGGCTTATCTATTCGTGGCCGTTGCAGCGATTGCGATGATTTTTCTCGGATTGTTTTCCGCAGAGTATCTGCAAACGAAAAATTCTCATCCTCGATTACACATCGCTCTGCAGGGCATCATCGCAGTTTGGATCGTTTATCTTCTTTCTGCAATATACGTTCCTCTTCGAATCCTATTACCGATCAGCGCTATTTTACCGATTCTCGAGATTCTATTACTGGTAGTCATCTCGGTTTTACGAGTTTTCCAAAATGACAGAAAGGCTAAAATTTTTCTGGCCGCTTGGGTGTTGGGACTGATAGGAACAATTATATTTTCTTTAAATAGATTGGGGGTTTACGATTCTGAGCCGGTTGCAAGCGGGGCGTTAAAATTCGGATTATTGAGCAACGTCATACTTCTTTCCCTCGGGTTAGTGGACCGTATTAACACATTCCGAAAGGAAAAAGATGAATATAAGGAAAGAGCCGATCAACTACTGGAACTTTCTCTTTTGGATCCTTTAACCGGAGTTGCGAATCGAAGATTCTTTGATCAAGAATTGGACCGAGAATGGAATCGCTCCGTTAGAACAGAACGCCCGTTATCGCTTCTTATGATTGATGTGGATTATTTTAAAGCCTTTAACGATACGTACGGTCATTTAAAAGGTGATGAAGTTTTGGAGCGGGTGGCTCAATCCCTAAAAGAATGTTTAAATCGTTCTTCAGATATGATTTCGCGCTACGGAGGCGAAGAATTCGGGGTTATTCTGCCGGACACTCCTGTGGAGGGAGCGATTGTGGTCGCATTAAACATGTTGCAAACGGTCGAAGACATGAATATTCTTCATGAAAAAAGTCCTTTTTCCCGAGTAACGGTTTCGATAGGAGTATCGAGTAATCTAGATAGAGAGATACATTCTCCGGAAGAACTTCTTGGAATTGCGGATAAGAATTTGTACGATGCGAAATCTTTCGGTAGAAACCATATTCGTCATTAAATGAATAGAAATCGTCTATACAGGGATAAATATTAAAAAAACCGTAAAAAAGCTTTTAAATATTCAAATTTTCCTGGACCCCCCTTCTTCTCAAGGTTACAATCGGTTCCCGCTATGGAACCTTCCAAACTGCCTATACTAAATTCACAGACGTTATATTACATGATGAAGGTTTCCGCCGAAACTTTTAAGGACCATCCGGCTCAATTTTATAAGCCCGACGGAAAGTCTTATAGAGCGGTTTCTTACGGTGAATTGTATCAAATAGTGTTGCGAATCGGACTCGGATTAACTTCGATCGGAGTCAATAGGAAAGAAAACGTAGCGTTGATTGCCGATTCCGGTCATCGTTGGCTTTGGGTCAGTATGGGGATTACGAATATCGGATGCGTGGACGTTCCAAGAGGAACGGATTCTACTTCCGAGGATTTGATTTATATCCTGAATCATTCGGAAGCTCGGGTCGCTTTCGTCGAAAATGCGGTCGTGCTTAGAAAGATAGCCTCTAATCCGGATTCATTTCCTTATCTGAAAGTCGTAATTCTATTCGAACCTTCCTCACATATAGGCCCGAACTTACCGTTTAAATTACTGCATCTAGACGACTTAATCTCGTTAGGCGACCGTTGGATTCAGGATAAGGGGGAAATGGAATTTCATAAACGTGGAGAGTCCGTTTCTGAAGATGAATTAGCCACGATCGTCTATACCTCCGGAACTACGGGACGACCTAAAGGGGTAATGCTTTCTCACAAGAATATTCTTTTTAACGTGGACATGTCCCTTTCCATCGATGATATTCAGTTCAGCGCCGAAGATCGTACGATGGCTTATTTGCCTCCATGGCATATTGCGGAAAGACTAATCGAAACAGGGTGTATTCGGATCGGAGCGTCCGAGGCGTTTACCTCGATTTCTAGTCTTGGTCAGGATTTGCAGGAAATTCGGCCTACGTTTTTGCTTTCCGTCCCCCGCGTATGGGAAAGTTTTTATAATAAGATTTATGATAAGCTGAGAGAAGCCTCCCCGCTCGGCAAATTTCTATTCAAGGTATTCCAAGGAACGGCTTCGACATTTCATAAATATAGAAGTCGCCTACTCGGTTTGGAATATATGCTGGAGCGAGTTTCAATCTTTCGTGAGTTCGGGCGAAGATTGGTCGCATTATTCTTCGTTATGTTACTATTTCCCGCTAATCTGATTGCTATGGCGGCTTTTTCGAAGATTAGACAAGGATTAGGAGGAAAGCTTAAATTTGCTCTTTCCGGGGCGGGAGCCTTGCCGGAATATGTTGATCGATTCTTCAATTCCATCGGAATTCCAATCTTAGAAGGTTACGGCATGACCGAATTAGGAGGAGTCTCAACAAGAAGAAGATTAAACTCCATTACGGTCGGAACGTTAGGCCGTTGCATTCCGGGAGTTGAGATCAAACTGATCGACGAGCAAGGTAAAGAAATTCACGAGCCGGGTATAAAAGGAGTCGCATGGCATAAAGGCCCTCACGTCATGATGGGCTATTATAAGGACCCGGAGAAAACGGCGGAAATCATTGTGGATGGATGGCTGAATTCGGGAGACCTATTGCTTTGGACAGTGCAGGGAGAATTAAAATATGCGGGTAGAGCTAAAGATACGATTGTTCTTTTGGGCGGCGAGAATTTAGAACCCGAACCGATCGAATTTGCGCTAACACAAAGCGAATTAATCGTACAAGCGATGATTGTAGGGCACGATAAAAAGGCGGTGAGCGCCTTACTAGTACCGGATTGGGAAGTTCTGGATAAACAATTAAGAGACTGGAAATCCAGATTGCTGCAGGAAATTCAGGACCCGAATTCCGATCCAGATGTAAGAGAACTCTTTAAGAAAGAAATTAAAGATCTCGTTTCCTCTAAAAACGGATTCAAGAATTTCGAAAAAGTCTCCAATTTCTATCTCTTGCCGAAAAAATTCGAACCGGGAGATGAACTCACGATGACGATGAAAGTGCGAAGGAATATAGTCACAGATAAATATAAAGATGCGATCAACGATCTGTACCGATAAATGTTTATTTCGAGAAAAATGTAACCGATCGAATTAATTCCTCGAATTGGGGAAAAGGAGTTCTAAATGTTGTCTCTTACTCAACCCATTAAGAATCGAATTTCGACAATTCTATCTATTTTATCTGCGATCATTTTCCTGCAGACTTTATTCTTCAAATTTACCGGTGCACAGGAATCCGTGGAAATTTTCTCCTCCCTTGGCGTGGAGCCTTGGGGAAGAATTTGGACCGGGACCTTTGAATTTCTAATCGCAATTTTATTATTGATTCCGCCGCTTCGATTTATCGGCGCAATGGGCGGTTTTTTTCTGATGATAGGAGCCGTTTTCTCTCATTTGCTCTTTTTAGGTATCGTGATTCATGAGGACGGCGGGCTTTTATTCGGTTTAGCGCTATTTACCCTTGTATCATGCGCGGTCATCTTAAGTATAGAATGGGATAATCGTCCTCCGTCCTGATTTTCCAGAATTCGGGAAGGAAATAAATTCTAATTCAATCTTCCATCGTAACGCATTTTTATTCTAAAATATACGGAAAGAAGTCGGCAATCGGAATCGATTCCGTTGACATTTCTTCAGCATACCTTCTTATGGGATAAGGCGACTTTGACCGAATGAAATTCCCCCGAGGAAAAACCTACGACGGATTTTTCGTCTCCGATATCCATTATCTCCTGAATAAAAAAATCAAGTCGCATAAACACAAAGAACTCTTTCAACTTTTGGATCATCTCGATCGGAAGGAAATCAAGTTTCACAATGTGTACTTAGTGGGTGACATTATCGAAAGTTGGTTTTTTAGCGCCGATCGTAGATTAAGACGGGTTAAAGGTAAAAAGAGATTTAATAAACTCTTCGATCGCTTGGATCGGCTCGCCAGCGGAAAAGGACGCAAATATTATATTGTCGGGAACCACGATACTACCTCTTATTTGATGCGTCTTTCCCCGAACGTGGAAACCTACTTGCGCGAGCGGGGTTGGATAATTTGCGAGAAAGCCGAGGATGAGATACTGATCGCCGTTCACGGACATCAAGGACAATATAATAAGTTTACATGGATAGGATCGATATTCGTTCTAAGGTTATTGCATGTCTTCGCTTCCTTGTTTCCCGGGGTATTTAAATTTTCGGAAACCTTCTATCATAAACACTTAAACCGCCAGGACCCGACGACTACCGAGGAAACTTTGGCATACTACCAGCGATTGGCTAAGTTCGCTCATCAGGGCAAGAAGGTGCTTATTTCCGGTCATACGCATGATTTCCTTTGCCTGCCTAAAATGAACATCATCAACACGGGGGATTGGGTTAAAAGTAATACCTTCGTAATACAGGAATTGCGTAAGTTTATAGGAATTCGAATGACCGCCAGAAAAGAATTCAAGAAGGAATTCCGTCTGAAAGTTTGAGCGTCGATTGAAAATACCGAAACGGGATTTCGGTTTTTCCTTTCCCATAATAATTTCCATTGCGAATATGTCCGGAAAAACGAAATTGCAATTTCTTTCCTATAGGATATACTTTCGCCCATGTCTGAAGAACGGATCTTCGAGTATTTAAGAATCATAGACAATCATCCTTGGTTATTTTGGTCGGCAATCGTCGGATTTCTTTTAGTCGCCGTTTTTATCCACGATATAGTTCAAAGAAAGCACACAATCAAACACAACTTCCCTATCGTGGGTCATATTCGATACCTATTCGAAATGGTCGGACCCGAGTTAAGGCAATATTGGGTCGCGAACGATAAGGAAGAGATGCCCTTCAATCGTGCCGAACGATCCTGGGTGTATGCGACCGCAAAAAAACAGAATAATAATTTCGGCTTCGGAACAACGGAACTTTTATACGACGCAGGATATCCGATCATAAAGCATGCCGCATTTCCGTTTCCGGAAGGACATGCTAAGTTCGTAGATGGAGATCCCTCGATGATCCCGTCCTTGAAAGTCATGGGTGAATTTCATCGCAGAAAAAAAATGTATCGCCCTCCGTCCGTAGTTAATATCTCCGCAATGTCTTACGGATCATTAGGGGAAAGAGCGGTCTCCGCTTTGAATCAGGGTGCGAAATTAGCCCGCTGTTATCATAATACCGGCGAAGGTGGTCTATCTCCGTTTCACGGGTTTGGCGCCGACGTGATGTGGCAATTAGGGACCGGATATTTCGGAGCTCGAGACGAACACGGCCGCTTTTCGATGGACAAGTTTTTGGAGCGCCTTGCAGGAAATCCGAACGTGAGAGCTATTGAAATCAAACTCTCTCAGGGAGCCAAACCGGGTAAAGGCGGCATACTGCCTGGGGCGAAAGTCACATCGGAGATTGCGAAAATTCGAGGAATAAAGCCGGGTCAGGATTGCGTTTCACCCAATGCGCATTCCGAATTCAAGGATGTGGAAGGTCTGATTAATTTCATCGAAAAGATCGCCGAGCAAACAGGGCTCCCCGTAGGAATCAAAAGTGCAGTCGGTGAGACTAAATTTTGGGAAGAACTGGCTAAGCGAATGAAAGAAACCGGAAAAGGACCGGACTTTATCACGATCGACGGAGGAGAAGGCGGAACGGGAGCTGCCCCTCTAACGTTTACGGACCATGTTTCCTTACCGTTCAAGGTCGGTTTTGCGCGAGTTTATACGATTTTTCAAGAGGAAAAGTTATCCGATAATATCGTATGGATCGGGAGCGGTAAATTAGGTTTTCCTGATCGAACTATCATAGCCTTTGCGATGGGTTGTGATTTGATACATGTCGCACGCGAAGCTATGATGTCCATCGGCTGTATTCAAGCTCAAAAATGTCATACCGGACACTGCCCTACTGGAATTGCAACCCAGAGTAAATGGCTACAAGCCGGGCTTGATGTCTCCATTAAGGCCGATCGGGCAGCGAACTATATCAAGGGATTCAGAAAGGAATTACTCTCCGTCGCGCACGCGTGCGGATACGAGCATCCGCTGCAATTTACCGGGCATGATATAGAAATCGGAGCCGGACAAAATCGGTTTCGAACCTTAACCGAAGTTCTGCAATATGAACGCGAGCCTGTTCGATTCACGACGATGATGGACTATACGAGCTTCATTCCGCAAAAAACTTAAAAAATTTATTCGGGAATCAATTTCCGAATTCTTTCAGGATTTGAGCGAGTAGGTCCGGCTTGTCAGTGATGATTCCGTCCACTCCCGCCTGAATGAGTTTTCTCATTTCGCTAGGATCGTTTACCGTCCAAGGATAGATCCTATATCCTAATTTATGATATTCTTTAACGTATTCCTGATCTACTAAAAGATGCTCCGGGGCTAAGATATCCGGGACGGCCTTTTTGTTTAAAAGAAGATTTTTCAACGCGACTTTCTTATAGAAAGGGAGCGTGGAATCCTTGAAAGTCCCGTAAATTTGTCCCCTCAGAATCTCAGGCTTCGTCTCCCGGATTCGTTCTAAGACGATAGGATTAAACGATGAGACGAAAACCTTTTCGGGAAATTTTTTTTTGGTCAGTAAATCCACAACGGCATCGGCTACTTTCTGTGCCGGTTCACCCGATTCTTCGGATTTGATTTCGATATCAATGACAGTCTTCCCGCCGAATTCATTCAATACTTCTTCCAGAGTCGGGATCTGTTCTCCTTTATATTCCGGCGAAAAATGACTTCCTGCGTCTAGTCGCTTGATATCGGCTAGACTAGAATCTTTAACCTTTCCTTTTCCGTTCGTCACTCTATCCAGGCTATAATCATGAATAACTACAAGCTCGCCGGTTTTGCATAACATCGTATCCAGCTCGAAGCCGTGGCCGTATTTTTCGGCCAATCGGAACCCGGCAATGGTATTTTCCGGGGCTAAAGCTCTCGCACCACGGTGTCCTATGATCATGAACTTTTCCGGAAATTGCTTTTGGACTTGTTCTTGTCTAGGAGAGTGGTGAACGCAAGAAGTTCCTAAAACGATCGATAAAAAGAAAACGGATAGGAATAGTAAATTTTTTCCCCGTAGCTGGAACGTTGAAAACGACATCGAACTCTCCCTCGACTCTAATACCATTAGAACGAATGAGAACCTTTCTATCTTCGTTCGAAACGAAGGAAAGTAGTTTTCAGGAGAATCGCTTGCCTTTTTTTCAATTCGTAACAATGTGACGCGGTTTTAATTATGAAGATTTTAAAAGCGTATTTAAAAGAAGCAATCTCCTTAATTAAGTCCCCCGGACGGACTTTTATCGAAATAATCCCGGATGACGGTTATCGAATTTCTGTTCAAAGGGCCTTCTTTTTTATACTCTTAAGTTTTCTTTTTAGCGAACTTTTCTCCATCAAATCAGCGCTCCTCTTTTTCTTTTTAGGCGGTTCCATAATCGACTTCCTATTTAGAAGTATAATACCTTCCCTTTTGTGGCTCATTTTCTATTCGTCGATCTATACGGTTCTCTTCCTGGCTTCCGGAATCGGGGCATTCTATTTGATTGCGAAATATTCTCGCGGTCTGCTCGATCTTTTGCGAATTACGACCTACGTTTCCAGGCTCTCCTTTTTAACGACCCTGCTTGCAATTTTAAGTGAGACGTTTACCTCCGGTTGGTTCGGAGTCGTCCTGATTATTTTATTTTTTTCTTATGGTGCTTATCTAATTATGAATGCATTATATTACGGATTAAAGTGCGAACGTAGGAACGCCATATTCGGAAGTATAGCCGTTGCCGTTTTATCAGCGGCTCTTTTCAATTTTAATGGCGAAAGAATTTCGGGAGAATTTTCCCGACCGACCCAACCGAAGCTGCTTACGCCGGAGGAAGAGCGGGAGAAGACCCAGCAAGCTCGGGAAATCATCGAAAAATTAGAACGGGAGCGAAGAGAAAAGGGTCTTGAAAAGTAATTACAAATATTTTCTTTGATCAATTAGGGGACAAAGATGGCTAGAGTTCAATTGCATTTACCCGAGATTCTTTCCTGGTCTACATCGTTAAAAATTCGAATATATGATACGAACTTTGCGGGACATCTTGCTCACGATCGAGTGGTTTCCTTGCTCCATGAGGCCCGTGCGCGCTTGTTTCAGGAGAAAGGATACAATGAATTAGACGTGGAGGGTTCCGGAATTATTTTAACGGATCTTGTCGTCGTATATAAAGCAGAAGCGTTCTTTGCCGATGAAGTTCGTATCGAGATCGGCGCGGCCGATTTTAGCTCTAAGGGTTGTGATTTATTCTATCGAATGATTCATACCGACGGGCCGATTACAGGGAAGGTGATATGCGAGGCAAAGACGGGATTGGTGTTTATGGATTATACTACCCGAAAGGTTACCGAAATTCCGGGCGTCTTTAGGGGTTGGTTCTAAGCAAGGTACCATTCCGGAACTTTTTTTCTCGATGAGACTGTCTAATTAGCAAAGGCAGTCGAATTTATAAAGACGATCTCAAAATGAGAAAACGGGGTGAGAGTATTTCTTACCGGCTAAAACTCCCCCCTCTAAGGGCTAAAAAAATTTCAAAACAAGCAAAAGGACACATTCCCTAAAAGCGATCCAATAGTTTTTTCTTTGCCTAGGCGACCGCTAATAAAGAATGGTAATATAGCCGGAAAGAGAGGGTTTTTCTATGAAACGGACCGAGTTGGAGAGACGAGAAAGAGATCTCCGCAAAGCGCAAAAAAAACAAGAAACCCTGGAGAGACGTTCGAAAGGAAGCAGTGTGGGCGATTTTATCGATCAGCTATCCGGATTATTTCGCTACGACGCCACTGAGATTTTCAATACGAAAGACGATATCGGTATTTTGGAAGTTTTAGAAGATATGCAGGCCCTAATCCCTCAAAAAAAATGGGATGATGTGCTCCGTAAAGCGATCAAAAAGACCGGCGTCGTGGAAAAAGAACGGGCTTACCAAGAGTTATTAGAACTTCTCTCCTTTGAAGAAGAGGAAGACGAAGAAACCCAAGAAGTCGGAGTTTAAAATCTCCGGCTTTTCTTTAGTTCCATTCTGGAACTCCAGCAAAAACACTGAATCGGGCATCGCCATCACTTGATTCACAAGTGCAGTTATTCAAATCAAAAAAAAAGAGCACGGTTCCGAAAAGTAATTACCCTTCGGGTCGTGCTCTTTTTTATTCAAGACTAAACTTATTCAGAATAGTCTTTGATTTTAATGTCTTTTCGGGCGGTTATTAAACGTTTGCGGTTTTGCAACGTCTACGTTTAAAGTTCTGCCTTTAAATTCAGTGCCATTCAGGCTGTTCTTAGCATTCTCAGCTTGTTGTTCATTTGCCATTTCAACGAAGCCAAAGCCTTTGCCTTCGATAATTTTAACAAAAGCCACTTCACCATAGTTAGAGAATAGTTCGTTAATTTCTGAGTGTCCTACAGAGTAGTTCAGATTTCCTACAAAAAGTTTGCGATTTTGCATGCTTTCCTCGAGTTAGTTTCATTTTAGGCAGCCGGGATTTCGCAAATGGTTAGTCGTTTCCCGAAAACAACCAAAAGTGCCGAAGGAAGCGATTCGAGTGGGATTCGCGATCAATATTCGAATTGAACTGCCGGTAAATTACCTAAACAAACTCAATCCGCTACGATCGGATATCTACTACTGTGACATGTGCGGTTTAAAAGATCAGCAAACCTGCAATAGAGCCATTATAAATTTCTCTCCCGGAACGCGCAAGCATAAGAAATTGTTTGCGCGTTTAAGTTGGAAATAGTTCAAAAATTCCGATTTTTTTAGGTCCATTTTGAAGGAATTCCTCCAAAACTCGGTCCATTCCGCTATCCCGTCTTGAAGATGATAAGGAAGGATGTCCTGGGCTTTTTTGCCTTACAGTCGCTGATAGATGTGAATGTGAAAGCCGACGATTCCCAAATCTTATTTCCGATAAAAACCGATAAGTTCGTAATTGTTAGCGGATTATTAACGGTTCAAGTATTCAAAGGCGTTATTCTTGCAGCGATTGCATTTGCACATCGAATCCCGTCCATAGCTGCGGACACGATTCCACCGGCATAACCTGCCCCTTCTCCACAAGGATATAAGCCTGCGATACGTATATGCTGTAAGGATTCTGGATCTCTGGGGATGCTTACCGGAGACGAAGTTCTAGTTTCCGGGGCATGAACGACTGCCTCGTTCGTAAGATATCCGCGCATCGATTTATCGAATTCACGAAACCCTGCCCGCAGAGTGTCATAAATGAGAGGCGGTAAGACAGTTCCTAGATCGACGGATTTAACACCCGGCGGATAAGACGTTTTTGGAAGGTCACCGGAAATCTTTCCTTCGACAAAATCGATTAGGCGCTGCGCGGGAGCAACTTGAGTTTTACCGCCGGCAATCCAGGCTTTCTTTTCGATCTCTTTTTGGAATTCCATTGCCGCCAAGGGACCGTGCATATCGAAAGATTTAAAATCTGCCGGTCTTAATTCCACTACGATCCCCGAATTTGCGGTCGGCCTCGCTCTGCGCGACGACGACCATCCGTTTGTAACGATCTCCTCCGATTTTGTTGCGCAGGCGGCAATTACTCCGCCTGGACACATGCAAAAAGAATAAACCCCTCTTCCGTCAATCTGCTTAACGATACTATAGGGAGAAGGAGGAAGAAAAAGCCCCCGATCGCCGCAGCGATATTGAATCGAGTCTATTAGAGATTGTTTATGTTCGATTCTCACTCCGATTGCAAGCGGCTTTAGTTCTATTTCAATGCCCTTTGAATGCAATAACGTAAAAATATCCCGAGCCGAATGTCCCGTGGCTAGAATCACCTTATTCGATTTAAATCGATCTCCGTTTTTAGTCGTTACCCCGCGAATTTGGTTCCCTTCCAAGAGAAAATCCGAAACGCGTTGATTGAAATGTACTTCCCCGCCCCGTTCCAATATGACTTCACGAATGCGGCGAACTATATTCGGTAACTTATTCGTTCCGATATGCGGATGTGCTTCTATCAATATATCGGGATTTGCCCCGAACCCTACGAGTAATTCGAGAATTCGACGGACGTTCCCGCGCTTTTTGGATCGAGTGTAGAGTTTTCCGTCCGAATATGTTCCGGCTCCTCCTTCGCCGAAGCAATAATTTGAATCCTCGTTCACGATATGATGTGCGTTAATATTCCGCAGATCTACAGGCCTATTTTTTACGTCCTTTCCGCGCTCTATAATAACGGGTTTAAGTCCGGATTCTATTAATTGGAGCGCGGCAAATAGCCCGGCCGGCCCGGCTCCGATTACGAGTATTTCTTCGGCATTGCGGACATCGGAATATTCTGGCAGAACGATCGGTTTCTCAACAAAATCTTCGCGAACGTAGATTCGGACCCCTAGATTTATAATTACTGTTCTTTGCCTTGCATCGATCGACCGATTTAGGATTTCTATATGGCGAATGTCGGTTAAAGGGATCTTAGCGGTCCTTGAAAGATAGCGCTTTAATTCTTCTTCCTGTCCTGCAATTTCAGGAGCCAACCGAACCTGAAGTTCTTTTATCATAAAAGGTATTTTCTATTTGAATCTTTTAAGCCGCGTAGAATCGGACTATCAGAAAAAATTCGGTCGGAAGGTTCTCAAAAATTTTCTTTTAGAATGATTTCCTATTTAAGTTGCCCTGCTAACGCCTTTGCGATAGAAGGCCACTGATAATTATTATTAGACTCCTCGCCTAAGCGAACTACGACCGTCTTCCGCGAAGGCGAAACAAAGATGATTTTCCGACGGGTATTTTACCTGAATGTAAATCTTCGATTATCGCGCGCAGATTGTCGCCATAGAACGTGGTAATATCGGGAGAAAAAGGAATCAAAGGAAAAAAAGTATCTTCAACCCGATTGTAGTCTATGCCTGTGGACATCGTCATAATGTCTCTTATCGTCAGGGTATCCAATCCGCGATTTTTCAACTCGGGTATGTACTTTATTATCGGATCGTTTACGCTCTGCATTTTTCCTTCCTCGATAGCGATACCTATCAAAGTCGAAAGGATGGACTTTGCGGAAGAGAAGGAAGTTTGAAGACTCTCCCGATTGTATCCGTTCAGATATCTTTCATATACTATCTTGTTTTCTTTGATTACGACAAGAGCGTTTGTTCGGGTAATTTTCAAAATTTCATCGAAAGGGATCGTTTGCATGCCGTTGCGAACCGTTAGGAACGTTAAAACTTCCGGCATCTTCACTCTTTCCGATTTACCTATAAGCGAAGTCGGGCCGGAGGTTTCCGGCCTTTCTTTCCGGGAAGATTTTAAAAGTTTGGGGATTCGGATACCCGTTCGTTAATGCGCGATCATATTGATTATTCGAATTGCAACCAATCAGAAAGAACTGAAAGGCTATGAATATTTTGAAATAGGTTTTTAGGTTCATTTCCTGTCCGAACGAGAATCTTAAACTTTAATCTTAGAAATATTCGAATTTTCTAAGACGAAGTCGATTCCCGTTTAGACAGTTGAAGATACAAATAGGTTCAGCCGTTTGACAATTGGTCTTCGAATCGTTCGAGGCTCTGAGTCCAGCCTTCGACCATTCCCATTTTTTTGAATCCGTCGCGAACCGTATCGGACTCAAATCGACTACGAATAGTCAGTTTTGTTTTCTTTTTCTCGTGATCCTCGAAAGTTACGGTCACAACTGAGTCCAAGGAATTTGCTTCTTCATCTTGGCCGATGCTATTTCTCATTTCTTCAATCCATTCTTTCGGATGTTCTACTACAAAAACGGTAGATACGATTCGTTCATTTTCAACGATTTCTAAATAAGAACCCGCAACCGGGTAATCGACCCCTTCAGGAGAGCGCATAATAATTCGATACTTTCCACCTGGACGGAAATCCATTTCGCAGACAGGATTCGTAAAATGATTCGGTCCCCACCAATTTACTACGTGTTTTGGATCCGTCCAAACTCTAAATACTAACTCTCGTGGCGCGTCGAAAATGCGCGTTAGCACTAGCTCACGTTCTGCGATTTTCACCGATACTGCATTTCTCTCTTTCATGCGCCTTCTCCTTTTCGCATATTTCGAAGCGCTACGATTACGGTAATCGCTAAAAGAATCGTAAGACCTGCGCAAATGATAGCGATAAGTTGTAACGAATCAGTGAAAGCTTCGCGAGCAAGTCCCAATAAGATCGTCCTGATTTGATCCGGAAGTTCGTTGGCAATCCCGACGGCCGCGCCTAACGTATTTCGCGCGTCCTCGGCTGCTTCAGGACTCATGCCGATCAGAGCCGAATTTTTCATTTGATTTCGATAGACTATCGTTCCGATGCTACCTAGTACTGCAATTCCGAGTACTCCGCCGAATTCCGCGCCGGTTTCGGAAATCGAAGCTGCCGCTCCCGCCCGTTCCGGTGGAGCAGCACTAACGATAATATCCGTTCCCAAAATGACAACCGCACAGATGCCTAAGGATAAAACAACCGATCCGCATACGATGTATGGTAATCCGGAAGTTCCATCAACCTGTGCGTAAAGCAGAAGTCCTAACGCGGATAATATCAATCCCCCTACCATCACGGATGCAGGACGAATATAGCGAACCAGAATTGGTACTGTCAAGGAACCGACTACGTTTCCCGCTGCAGACGGCAGCGTCCATAACCCGGCTTCCAACGGAGATAGTCCGAGTACTAATTGCAAATATTGTGCGATGAAGAGAAAGGTTCCCAATGCGACAAAAATCGTAAGTGTATTCGCGACTAATGCGCCGGTAAAGGCTGGAATCCGAAAAAGGGATAGATCCAGAAGCGGATCGGCTAACGTTTGTTGTCGTCGAACGAATAAGAAACCGATGACGAGTCCGATCGAAATTGGAAGAATAGACAATAATCCCCAACCGTTTTCGGCGATTTGCTTTAGTCCGTAGATTACCGAAAGAACGGAAGCCAATGACAGTACCGCGCTAAAGATATCTAACTTCCCTGCATTTGGATCTCTAAATTCCGGCAATAATGTCGGACCGACGATCAGCAGTACTACCATAACCGGAACGCTCAATAAAAATACCGATCCCCACCAGAAATGTTCTAGCAATAGACCGCCGACAAGAGGACCGATCGCGCCGCCTATCGAAAAACTTGTTCCCCAAATACCGATCGCAACGGTGCGTTGATTCTGATCTAAAAACATATTACGAATCAACGATAGTGTTGACGGCGCCAAAGTCGCTGCAGTGATTCCTAAAAGAGCCCTCGTCCCGATAAGCATCTCGGCGCTTGTCGAAAATGCCGCAAGTACGGAAGCGACTCCGAACGCTCCAGCACCTATCAAGAGAAGTTTTCGTCGCCCGATTCTATCTCCTAAAGTTCCCATGGTAATTAAGAATCCTGCGACTAAGAAACCGTAGATATCAACGATCCATAATAACTGGGAGCTAGTCGGTTTCAATGCTGCGGTTAAATGCGGAACCGCCAAATAAAGGACCGTTAAATCCATGGCATATAAAAGACAAGGAAGAGCGATCACGGCTAAGCCGATCCATTCGCGACTCCCTGCCCTTGGAGGAACATTTTCATTCATTTAGATTCCTTTTTAGTCCGGTTTATAACAAAGCGAAACGAGTCCTAAGTCAAACATCGTGGTCCGAACGAGTTTTAAATTCAGCTTAGAATCCATTTCCCCAAACAAAGTCCTACCTTTTCCTAAAAGGATAGGACTGACGATATTCCTAAATTCATCGCAACTCCGTGTCTTATGAAGGTTCATGATAAGTTGGAACTTCCGAAGATCGCCATGTCTTTACCGGTTTGATTCTTTAATTTCAAGACTTCGTCTATGATATTTTCCTTACTCACCAAAACCGTCTTTCCGCTTATTCGCGAGTACCGTTACGTTCGAAATATATCACTTTTCCATAATTCTCTTTAGATTTTCCAGTCCCTCTTCGAAATTCTTTCCGATCATCGTATCCATATCGATAAAGACTCCCAAGATCCTGGAAAAAAAGGAAGCAGGACCCGACATCATCCAAGTGACTTTGGTAGAATCCCCTCCGCTTTTCAGAGTAAACTCTGCAGTATTATGCGCTTCAAAAGGCTCTAGAAAATCCAATTTTATACCCACTTTAGAAGGTTCGGTCGATTCGATAATCTCCATCCTTCCCTTGCCGATATTTGAATTGCCATTCCATTCGTAGATGGCGCCTTTTCCTGATATCGGTCCGGTGAGAGTTCGTTTCATCGCCGGATCCAATTTCTCATACGGCGACCAGGAACGCCAGCTTTGGAGATTATTGATGAGCACGAAAATCTTTTCCGGAGGCGCCTTAATCTCAATTGAACGTTCGACACGGAGAGTGTTCGATTTATTGGCGGCTAACAAGAGTACGGCGATAATCAGAACCACGATGATCGCCGCTCCGACCTTTAAAATTTGTTTTAGTTTAGACATAAAAATCTCCTAATAATCTAAATTTGATAAATATAAGCGGACGCAATCAATCACTCTTTGAAACCCTCGCAAGATGCTCGACCAATCTATCGAAACTACTATTCCAACCGTATTGATGGCCGTCTCGTTGAGTTACCGACTCGAATACCGACTGTTTGAATATCATCTTTGTCTTTCCTTCGTGTTCGGAGAAGATAATCGTCACCAAGTTTTCCTTATGGGGAAGATCGTTATCGCCTTCCCAAACGAAAGTGAAAACGAGTTTCTCGGGTTCTTTGATTTCGTGATAAACCCCGTTTTGCCAAAGATCGCCGCTACCGTCTACCGCTCGCAAACAAGTACGCCAAACTCCGCCGGGTCTGAGATCTTGTTCAACATAAACTGCCGGATGTTCCCGCGGGCCCATCCATTGTTTTGTATATTCCGGGTTTGTCCAAAGTTTGAATATGATCTCTCGCGGCGCATCGAAGATGCGAGTTATAAGAAGTTCCCCGTCATTTCCCATAGGATAAAATCAAGCCACCTTAGCCAAAAATTGCGCGAGGCGATCTAACGTCTGCTTCAATCCCTCTATCGCTCCGAATTCGTTAACTAGTCGATCGCGATCTTTTGCCGTTTTAAAGAGTAAACGCATGCAAAGTTCCGTTTTCCCTTCTTGCTCGGTAAAGGTCACCGTCACATGGAAATCTCCGGGATTTTCCTTATCATCCGATCCATGAGAATATACTAATCGTTCCGGCTTTACGACTTCAAGATAAACGATCTTATTCGGGTAGTCGATTCCGTCGCGACCGTGCATCGTAATACGCCAAACTCCTCCTTGTTTCACGTTCATTTCATGCACGGTACTCTTAAATCCGAACGGACCCCACCATTGTGCTACGTGATTTGGATCCGTCCAAGCGTTCCAAACTAATTCGCGAGGTGCATTAAAGATTCGTGTTGCTGAGATTTCTCTATCGGCCGTATCCGAAATATTCGTATTTCCTTGCGCCAAATTCTTTCTCCTTATTATATATCGAGTCCTACGAAAATCAGCATTTCGCCTGGAACTCCTCGAAGAGATCCTGCGCTTCCTCCGAACCAGATAAAAATATTCTGTAGGTTTCAAGTCTTTGCAAGATGCACGGCAAGCTGATCGAAGATCCCGGCAAAACCTTTCCGCATCGATTCATATCCGCCTAAGAACGCATTGATTTCTTCTTCCGTTGCGTTAATCGGGCCTGCCTTAATCGTAACTACCGTCTTTCCCTCTTGTTCGGTGAGAGTAAGTACGTTCAATACTTCGAGAGGCCAGGTTTCGCTCAAGGGATGTCGCGTAACTCCGCAGTTTTGATCCGAAAAAGAATCTACGAAAACGATCCGTTCCGGCGGTACGATTTCGCGATAAACGAACCTACCCCACATTTCAAGCCCGTCCGGAGATTTCATGCCGTAATGTAAAACTCCTCCGGGGCGGAGATCTAATTTTGCGACACTCGTATTGAACCCTTTCGGCCCCCACCATTGAGTCATGCGCCCCTGCTCGGTCCAGGCTTTCCAAACAAGATCACGAGGTGCGTCAAAAACGCGCGAGATGATGAATTCTTTTCCTTCGATTTGAGTGGTAATATTTTCGGTTTTCATGGTTACCTTCTTTTATGGTCAAATTCTGATTTTATGATTTTCAATGCGAGAATTCCTCTAATGCCGTAACGGAGGTTTTGCTTAATACGTTTCCCTACGCGAAAGTCTATCTTATAAAAGCGGGCTGCGAATGATTTCGACCACCGGCAGCGGATAACGTATTTAGATTCCGCCCAAGCCATAAAGACTTGTTTTCGAGGCGATTCGAAAACACTCGTATGACCGCACAGGTCCTCTTCCTCGTTTGATCTATATTCGATATTTGCACGTTCTCCAAACTTAAAATTTCTATTATTTATATTTTCCTAATTTTTTACGGGATGATATGTTAGAATTTCAACCCCGGTATTCAACTCCTTGGACTCCACGAGTTTAAGAACTTTCCTCGGTGTTTCGTCAAACAGCCGCCTACCGCCGCCGACTAGGATCGGATGAATCATCAGTCTAAATTCGTCGACGAGATCGTTTTGCAATAAGCCCCTCGCTAAAACTCCGCTACCGGCTACCAGAATGTCTTTACCCGGTTGTTCTTTGAGCTTACTTATTTCAGCTACGATATTTTCCTTTATTAGCGTCGAATTATTCCAATCCGCCTTAGTAAGCGTCGTCGTGACTACGAACTTAGGAATACCGTTCATTCTTTCCGAAAACCCCTGCTCGTCGGTCATCGAAGGCCAAGCTGCGGCAAAGCCTTCGTATGTTAAACGACCTAAAAGAAGAGCATCGCACGAGAATAATTCGTCGAATTTATATTTTCCGAATTCTTCGTTAAAGAATTGGTGACTCCATCCGCCAAATTCGGATTTTTCTGCCCCACCGGGATCTTCCATGACTCCGTCGAGTGTAAGAAATTCGGAAACGATTATTCTTCTCATTTGATATTCCCTCTTAATCTATGGTATTTCGTTTATTCGCTTCGAACCGGATGGGCAGAATATTCATCGAATGATCTGAATTCTATTTAACGAAATTATATTCGGTTTTAGAATATTATCGCTCATTCCATATTCGATCTTTCTTATCCATCCGATTCGCTCAATTATAGAACTTTACGACTTGAATAGAAGAGTTCTACTTGCGGGCCGTAATGCCCAAGAGGCTACGACTAAAACCAAACCGATTAAAGGCGTAATGATATGGACCACGGCATTGCCCACGAACGCGTTCGAAGCTGCTGCCGCAGTAAGATTGAATACCATTCCGGCGTACGCCCACTCCTTCACTAACGGAAATCGCGGTATAACGATGGCGATAGCGCCCAGTATTTTCCAAAAGCCTAAAATCGATGCGAAATAAAGTGGATAACCTAATTGGCTCATGCCCGCGGCCACTTCTGCATTACGACTTAGGTAGACGACTCCACCGAACGCATAATTAGCTGCCGTAAGCGCAGTAGCTATCCAATACACGATGCTTTTGATTTTTTCATTTTTCACGATTCGATTTCTCCTTGAATCTATTCATCTTTAAAATCCTTCCGTTGGAGTTCCCGCAGATATTCATCCAGCCGATCAAATCTTTCCTCCCATAATTGGCGATATCGATCGATCCAATCGGAGGCTTCTTTCAATCGGCCGACTTCCAATCTAGCGGGGCGCCATTGAGCTTCCCTTCCTCTCGAAATCAAGCCGGCTCTTTCCAGCACTTTGAGGTGCTTGGTAATCGCAGGAAGACTCATAGAAAATGGTTCAGCGAGTTCTTTAACCGTAACCTCGCCATTTTTAAGCGTAGCGAGAATTTGCCGGCGTGTCGGATCGGCAAGCGCAGCAAAGGTACTGCTTAAATGATCAACTGTCGCTTCGTATTGAACCATATGGTTAATTAACCTTCAGGTAAAATATAAGCCATTTCCCTGGTCGTCAAGTAAAAAAGGAGAAAATAACCTGATTTGGCCTTAAATTAAAGCAGGGGAGCCTGCCTGTCCCTGCCGATTCCAAAAAACGACAAATATGCTCGATAGTCAGAACCGTATTTGTCGGAAATTCGGCTTGTTATGCGAAGTAATTTCATTTAACAAGCCAATGTAAAGTGAGTTCACTGCAAAACAAAATATGCATAAAGGAGAGGTCCGGCTAACACTGTAGCTAAATGAGGAAGAAAAATATGTGGCCATGTCAAAATCCAGAAAAGTCGTTTCCATCCGCCGGCTCTCCAAGAAGTGGACCAGGATGTCGAAATTTGAAAAGGAGTAAGAGTCTTATTCTCTCCTGAAAAATATCCTTCTATCATTCGGATTCGAAGATAATAAGCATACTGAAACGATTTCCATAATCCTTCTATAATCCAAAATAGGAATGCGCTTCCGGCGGAAAGAAGCAGAATAGAATATGTGGAATCCAAAATAGCCGTTCCGATTCCGGCCATACTTAGAGTAACGCTCCATGCCTTGATCGTAAGCCCGCGAGAATCGAATGCTTCCACAGTTTTATGCAAATGGAGGTATTCCTGCAAAATCAGTCCCTCTTCGCGTTTATCGACTTTCACTCGTTTGACGGTCATTCTCTACAATGGGCCTTATCGAATTCATTTTTGCAAGGGAATGAAATCCCGCAGTTTCGGGAATCTAAGATAGAGCCCGCCCCATATTAGAATACCGAGATAAACGGGAAACAATATATGACTCATCCAGGGATTTAAGACGCGAACATGGGAGGCAACTGCACCGCCAAGGTAGCCGGTTAAGAGAATCGCACCAAGAATTGCGGTTCTGGGAATCGCATATAACAAGGTGCAGATTAACAAAGTTGTTCCTATCCCGGGCATTAAACTCATCGGATAATCGAGCTTGGCCGCGGCCTCCATCGCTTCCTTGGGCATACTCTCAAGAAAAAATTTCATAACACCGTCGAATAAAAGAAAGGCGATAGATAAACCGCTTAGTACTCGACCGGTCCATAAATGCCCTTTCGAAACAGTTTGAGATTCCATAATACGATGCTCCTCTACTCTAAAAACCGGCTCATCGTCAGTCTATTGATGAAAAATTCAAGTAATTTTTGTGAGTGTCATGAATGTCGATTCGACGGCCCTGCTCAGCTTCGATATACCATAAAGGAATTAAAGTATTTATGATAAGGTTATGTACTTTTGAATGGATAAGCGAACTCGTCCGCGTATAGATCGAGGTCTTTAAATATTAAAGGGGGGAATTCGCAAATGAACGGCCCTTTGTAAATCGAAAGGTATCATTATCAAAAGTTTGAAAGAAAGAGAAAGATATGTGATATTTACCGAATTAGAGCTGCCAAATCGGCCGCGAGGCTAAACGCGAACCATCACAATATAATGCAGTAGCGGGAAATATTAAAGTTTCATGAAAATACTTCATGAGAAAGAAAAGTGTTTTTCGATCCCGCCGTTATGAAATATTTTTAAAAAAAGTTAATTAATCAGATATCGTCCGTTTTTTTATCGGTAATTTCAGGATTTTCCGCGCTTTCTTCCGTATTTTCAGCATTTTCTTCACCGGGATTAGCAGCCTTATTCAGCTTTTTCTGGCGTTTTTCATCCTGTTTCTTCTTCTTTGCTATATCTTTCTGACGTTTTTCAAACAGATAGTTATTCTTTGCCAATTTATTATCCTTATTTACAGAATTTCAAAGATCAAATTCTGGAAAACAGTTAAATTCTTGGAAATGGAAATAATAAATCAAAGAATTAGGCTTATTTCGGTCGAGTTAACGATTTTGTGACAGAGCAGGATATGCCCTCGTTCGAACATTTATGCTATTATCCTTAACGTTCCGAATTAGTCGGATGTTTTCTTTTTTTTCGGTTGGCGCTGCGTCGGGTCATAAAAGAAAACCTCTTCTGCAATGCGTTCGCCTTCCCAACGTTGATAAGCGAGTTCCTCCATATGCGTCATTGTCTGGTCTTTCCACTCAAAATCAAAAATCCAGCGAATTACAACCTTATCCCCGTTCACAAAAACAGGACGAACGCATTTTGACGATATCGATTCGGCTCTTGCTAAGACGATCCTCTCATTCGCGACATGCAGATCCCTTCCGACGCGCGGTTTGGATTGGTTTTCCTGCATTGACGAATTTTCAGTATAAAATTCTTCTATCGCTTGATCATGCCGATTTTGTTCAACCAGTGCGATAAAACGTTCTAAAGTTTCAAGTGTAGGCATTTCCGTAGCCTCCTTTTCGGATCGTAATTAAAGAATATTTCCGATTTCGGAAAAATCCGAACCGATAAAACTACTCAGGCAAAGAATATGGTATCAATTCCTTTGCGAGCACGAAATTGGCAATCGGATTATCCTTTTTCGTTAATTTTAAACAATCAAAATCGACTATAACTTTAAATCTTAATTTAGGAATAGATCAATTCAATCCGCCGTCCTTTAATTAAAGCCATATATATTAGGAAAGACAATTTATATCTTTATGATACATTCTTGTTCAATGGATAATAAAAATGGATTACATTTTCCGCAATAGCGCCCGTCGATCGATAAAAATCGACCGCGTAAGTATCTTCCAAATCCGCTTGAACAAAAACTTCTTCCATTCCGATTTCTTTGCAGTAGTCCGTAGTCTTTGAAATCAATAATTTTCCAATTCCTTGTCGTTGAAATTCCGTCAAGATTGCGAGATCGTAAATATAAACTAACGGCAATCGAGAATAGTATTGATTTAAAGTATAAGCCGTCAAACCACCCATCACTTTTTCCTCAAACAGAGCCACAAAAACGAAGAAATTCTCGTCCTTCAATAAATGCCGAAGATGACTTTTGTCGGGCAATTTGAAATTTTTCATTTCAAATACGGTTTCAAAAACGCGGATAAGCTCGATGAATTTGTCAACATCCTGATCCGTTAATTTTTCTACTCTAATTCTTTCCATAGGGTTTCCTACATCGTTGGAATAATAAACCGAATCGCCGTAAAGAATTTTCCGGATTCGTATATGCCGTACGACTCTTCGCCAAACGTCTTTATTTCGCATTTCGACAGAACGCGGCAATCTGCACACCTGGCGGATCAATCATGCGCTCAGAGAAAATAAACTACCCCAATGTTTTGCATTTCTCAAAAATGTAAAGAAATCCGGAATCAGGAACCTATCATGATGGTCAAACCTTTCCACAGGAAAATTTTTGTCATTCTTCTCGTAGCTGCGACTTTTGGCTTGATCTCTATTATTCCCTACTCTCTCGAGCTTCAATCAGGTGCGCTGAAACAAACTCAACTTTCAATGCCGCTCCCTCTATTGGCGACAATCCAGATCATCACCCAGGTTTTGTTATTCGGAATAATAATTGCGATAGGACTTTATTTCGCAAATCGGACCGGTCTCGATCTACCGATTCTGGAAGCTTATTTTAAAGGAGAATCTATCAGGAATAAAATTCTTTCGATCGTGCCCATTAGCTGTATTCTCGGCGTGGTCGCTTCCCTGCTAATCGCGATGCTTGATGCCTATCTGTTTCAGCCTGCGCTCAAAATCGAACTAGGAGACAGGGCCTCTTCGCTTATTAATACCGGGGTAGCAAAGCCAGCGGCTTGGAAAGGTTTATTCGCTTCCTTTTACGGAAGCATCAACGAAGAAATCTTATTGCGATTATTCTTGATGTCCTTCTTGGTTTGGTGTGGACGTTTTTTAAGCAAGACCGCCGAGATCAAGCCGACAGCGGTCGTTCTCTGGACGGCTAATATCCTGACTGCGATCATTTTTGGCCTGGGACATTTGCCGGCTACATCGATGATCCTACCATTGACACCATTGGTGATTCTTCGAGCCGCCGCGCTAAATGGTTTGGCGGGAATCGCGTTCGGTTATCTCTTTGCCACGCGAGGATTAGAATCCGCAATGTTATCTCATTTCATTTGCGATTTAGTCTTGCACGTCGTATTGGTACCGTAAATCGCATGAGAAAACACGAATTGATTTCCTATCTACTTTTCCTTGTAACTAATTTCCCAGCAAGATAGCCCATAGGAATATATGCACAGGCTAAATCCAAAGCGATAAACCAAATAGGCGAAGGCAGCATGAATGCATTGGCAATCCCGCCGACTAAGAAAAAAGTCGCAACGCCTAACGCAAAATTAATCTTATGACTCGCGGAGATTACGGCTGTTATAGCTGAGCCTATGAATGTCCCCATAGCATGCGCTAAAAACGGTAAAATAAAATGTTTAGGCTGAAATAGATGCAGAGAAGCCTTTAGTCCTTCCATCGTAGTCATATCCGCGCCGTCCGGTGGAGGAATAATGTAAGCGCTGATCGTAATGATTCCCATGTTGACGGCGCTTCCCAAAAGGATACCTGCCGCAACGGATAAAATGTTCCTAATGATCGAATTCATATTAAACCGTCCTATTTTTTAATTAAAGAGCGGAATTCATGATTCGACAATTTCTTTGAATATAGTAAATCAAAAATCATCTAACAAAAACGGTTCACATGCCGAAAAACAGAGTCGCCGAGGGTCTGGAACTTTTTATATTTTGTCTCGATTTTTTCCGTCGCTATGTTTTCAATATAACTATTAAAAATGGAAAGATACGACAAAGAATATGCAACATAGGAATGTAAAAATATTTCTACGCAGACAATTATAATTTGTCTAAAAACGATTATATGGCGAATACGGTAATTCTGAAAAGGAATAAAGAATATGAATAAATTAAATCAAATTATGCTCTACGTAAACGACCAGGATGCAATTGCAGCTTTTTGGGTTAATAACTTCGGATTTAATGTTGAGGGAAGAGAAGACTACGGAAAATCCTTTGCCATTATTTTATCCGATAGCCGTCAAAATTCAACGAAACTAGTTCTGCAGAACAAAGCAGTCGTCGCTGCCGCTAATCCTGATATGAATCTTGGCACACCATCAATTCTTTTAACGTCAAGCGATATCGAAGGGTTATATCTAAAATTAAAAGAAAGAGGAATTACGGTCGGTGATAAAGTGAATTTTCCGAACGGGAAGAAAGTCTTTAATTTTGCAGATTCGGAGGGAAATTATTTTGCAATTATTGAAGAATGATTGGAACGAAAGAAAGGAAAATTAACGCTTAATACGAACGGTCTAATAAAGACGAAATTGTTATAAAGGACCGTTCCGGTTTTAATTTTCCAATAAAATTTGGAAAATATTATTGGAATTTCAAAAACGAACCATACCATTCCGAAATTATCGGAGCTTTCTTTTATTCTTTCGTTCTATGAATAGACCGAAAAGCCAGCCCCCAATTATAACGACGAATCCGGTTCCTATCAATACCGTTAAATGAAACCAAGCAGCAGTCCACATTAATATCTGCCCCGCAAGACGAATTCCCTGGGTCGTTTTACTCATATATTTTTTAACGTATTTTCCGAATGCAGAGTTTTTAAGGCTTTCGAGGTCCGCAAATTTAATCAGCAAAATAGTGATCAAAATAGACGGAATAAGAAATAGAATTAGAAACCAAGAAAGATTATGATGCCAGGCCAAATAAGTCGTATAAAGACCCGTACTAAAATCAACGCATAATTTCAACGGATGAATCTGGTGATACAGCAGTTTTTCATTTAATTCCACGGGTGAAATATATACCCGGCAGAATAATTGAAGTCTACAAAAGATTTAGGAAATCGCAACAGACTAAATTGGCGCGTATAGCGTTATAATTATGCCTCCATCTCGTATAATATGCGATCCTCATCATACATTAAATAGGGAAATCGTCTTCAAATTTATTCAACAAAATGGTTTAATACTTGACGAATGAAAAGTTCGGCATATATTCAACCAAATGGTTGAATTATACAAAAAGGAGCAAAAATTGGATCGAGTATTTGCGGCGCTTGCCGATCACTCGAGACGACAAATGTTGGCACGTTTGCGGAAAGGCTCGCTCACCATCTCAGAATTAGCGCAGCCCTTTTCTATGTCCTTTGCGGGGGTTGCCAAACATATAGATGTTCTAACCGCAGCCGGTCTTGTGCGAAAGGTACGCGCTCCGGAGGACGGGCGCAGTTTCCGGCTCGAACTGCAAAATCATTCTCTTTCCGAGGCTTCTGCCTGGCTCACCTATCATCAGGAATTTTGGACTAATAAACTCGACAAACTCGAAACCTTTATGGAGGAGCAAAACAATGACCGAACAGGTCCTAAAAATAGAAAAAAAAATTAACGCAGAACCGACGCGACTATTTCAAGCGTGGCTGAAAGCCGAAGAATTTTCGCGGTGGTTCCTATCGGGAGATCCCATCGGCCTTGGATCTGTGAGCATCGATCCGCGTCCAGGCGGCCGCTTTCATATCGATATGCTTCTCGATGGAAAAGTACTACCGCATGTGGGCGAATACCTTGTCATCGAAGAGCCAACAAAGCTTGTCTTCACATGGCGATCTCATGCCACCGGTGAACGAGATACCTTGGTCACGATTACTTTTACGGCATTGCCTACGGTTGCGGATAAGAATCGGACAGGCAAGATCGGAAAACCGCAGACGTTAGTCACATTGATTCACGAACGTTTGGCAAACGACGTTGAAATTAAAATGCATCAGCATGGTTGGACGAATATTCTATCCGGCCTGGAAAAATGGCAAGGGCAGGAAGAGTAAATAACGTTTTTATCGGCAAGGCCGAAAAAATCCACGAATAAGAAAGGAGAAGAATATGAACGGGATATATCACAAGATAGGAATTCGCGCCGGGGCCTCGGATGTCATCCAGGCGCTGACGACAAAAACGGGCCTTGCAGGCTGGTGGACAAAGCAGGTCGATGGAATGTTTTCGGGCGGGGCTTCCGCTGTCGGCGAATCGATTCGTTTCGACTTCGGGCATAAAGCCAATATGGAGATGAAAGTCCAAGAACTCGCTCCTCAACGTGTCCTCTGGGAATGCACCTCGGGACCCGAAGACTGGATCGGTTCCCATATAGATTTTAAATTGATCGCAGGTACCGCACCGGACGGAGCTGCCATGACTCTCGTTCACTTTCGACATCAGGATTGG
Source organism: Leptospira fainei serovar Hurstbridge str. BUT 6 (assembly GCF_000306235.2). Lineage (NCBI taxonomy): Bacteria > Pseudomonadati > Spirochaetota > Leptospiria > Leptospirales > Leptospiraceae > Leptospira > Leptospira fainei. The sequence continues at coordinate 25,511 of NZ_AKWZ02000011.1, read as the reverse complement.
AAGAATGAAAGCGACTTCACCGCACACTGCAGCATGAAATGGGCGACCTTCCTGCTCAGCTTGAAAAGTCTCGTTGAAATCGGTAGCGGCAGACCCGCACCCGATGATATTAAGATTGATGATTTGAATTGACCTTTTCAATGCACGGTTTCGACGGAGGAGCCGTGCGCTTTCAGGCAAGTATTACGAGCACCAGTAAAATATCCGCGCTTGGTTTTGTCCTTTTCAATCAATTTATAGCAAATATGCTACAGGGCGATCCGCCTGGTCAATACATTAGTAAGAATTAATAAATGAATCTATGCAGCCGAATCGACTTATGTTGATAGCTAAAGTGCATAATCTCTTTCATCGACCGTCGACATTCGCATAGCTAAGCGATATAAAGGGTGTTTAGACGAATGTTTCCGACAACTCTTTTAGAGTAAGAAGCTGTTTGCGCATCATAACCCAATCACCCCAAGGAAGCAAGGCCGCGAGCAGTTTGCGGCCTGAACGCTTCACTAACATCTTTACCAATAATCTGGAAGAACCCGTAGAAATTTCTTGCACCAAATAAGTCATAGCGATTTTACCAAAGAAATTTTCGACTTTGCGGGTATAAGTAATCAACGTTATGTGTTCGTTCTTTTTGAAGCTTGCCAACTTAAATATTATGAACTTCTGCCCTATACTCAATTTTTGCAATTCAGGATCCAAAGTTCTTGGACTGCGTTTTCCTTTGTTATCAATCCAATCATAACTATAAGGAGCTACTCTCAATTGGCAAAGCCACGGGAAGACGCGTTCGGGTGAGGCATTTATATCTATTCCCCGAAATAAAACGTCATCGGGTTCACTCATATATGCATCGCAGGCAAAAGATCGAATTTTCTCCGACTCGGATACTTGCCAAGAATACGCTTTCGAATTAGATAATATTTTGAACATAACGAATCAAAGAAGTAGGTTACGGTAAGCACTGTTCCGAAGAGTATTTCAATGTCTTTTACTATAAACGCAGTTCTTGAATCGGCGCGGACTAGTTATGCTGTAGCAGCCAGACATTCTCTTTTGCCGGACATTGTCCCTTCAATCCACCGATTACGTTTTCACTTCCGATGAAATTTAAGTGATAATACTTTTTATAGTGCCTGTTAACTTCCTCGTTACTGATCGAGAACGGAGGACCATTCGATAAGCTTTGATCGTATTCGTAGCAAATTAATAATTGCTGCGCTTTATCCGTAATCTCGACTAAGTGAGTTGTGTATCGATTGCGCATTTCCTCGGGCAAGGCTACTAATGCCGCCCTATCGTAAATTGCATCGACTGATCCGAGAAGTTTATTAGATAAATTAAATATATCTCCGACAAAGATATCGATATTATTTGCGCTATAGCGATCAAGTTCCCCCACGCTCGATATTTTCGGCTCGACGCCAAGTTCCTGAAATAATTGCTCAATGGCTATTTTGCTCAATTCGGCTCCGGCGACCCGATAGCCGTTTGAAAGCAGCCAAGAAATGTCGAGAGTTTTGCCGCATAAGGGTAAAAAGACTCTACTGCCTTTCGCTAAAGATAGCATTTTGAAATATTTGACCAACAGCGGGTTAGTCTCGCTTCCGTGGAAAGCGATATCGTTTTTTCCCCACTTTTGATGCCAAAAACTTGCATCCATAATAACTAATAGAGTAATTTATTCACGAATTCCTTGTCATTCGCAAAATAAGATTCGCGAATGAAAGATCAGAGATTCTTTGAAGCTCTTTCAGTCATAAAGGCAAGAGTGATCACCCAAAACATGTAGGACACGATAGCTACACGTTGAAGAATTCCAAAATGAGAGAAAAGAAAAGCCTCGGGTCCTTGCAATTGCGCGACCTTCATGGCAAAAATGGAAACAACGATGAAACATCCTACGACAAAACTCCACCGGCGAAAGCGGGAATGTCGTACCGTCCATGAGGAGACGAAACAGCAGGTAGGAAAGAGTAGAAAAACCGTTGCGCCAAGAATCTGATGCATCCACCCGTGGAATGTCCAAGAAGTTCGGGGGATGTCAGGTGCGTCCATGGTAAATAGGCCGGAGAAAGCGAGAGAGCATCCGATGAGAAATAGAAGTACCGGCAGAATTCGAGACCAGCTACGCCCCTTTGCGACAGGAAGAAGAGCGAAAGAGAAAACTACGAAACTAATTCCAACAATCACAAAATTCAAGATTTGTATCCAACCAAGCGGGCCAAGCGAGAGCGCACTCACAGGCATACGAACGGTTGAATAATCCGGGCGGACCCATCCACTAACGGTGAACACGATGACAAATAGTGCAGGTCCTACCTTGCCCATCTGAAGCGAAATCGAGTTCATAAACGCTTAGTTATCTATCGTCGTAAAATAACGTATAACGGACATGGATAATCGACATTCCATCATACAAGAAATATAGTCAAGCGCGAACTAAGATGAGGCTGGCCCGCCTGGAGGAAGTAGAGTTTTATTATATTAGGAAGAAATGCTTTTCACGAGGGAGCAAAACGAATTTAAAAGAATAAAAATAATTTGACTATATTTTAATATACTATTTATTCGCATATTTAGTAAATTTTAGAAACATTTTATTTCTATAAAGGAAAGACGACCCCATGATAAGAATCGCGCTATTTATATTGATGACTGTTTTGGCCTCCGCCATTAATGGCGAAGACAAAAAGACGCAAGCAGAGGAAAATCAAACTCTTTTGAACGGAAACTGGGTGTTAACCTCCGGTTGCGAACAGGATCCTAGCCCTTCTCCAACTGCTTGGATAATTATAAAGAATAATAACGTGATCTCATGCTCGCAACAATCTGTTACCAAAGGAATATTAATCAGAACAAAAAATAAAGGAATATATCGAATCGATTGGCAAAAAGGCCCCGCTTCCACTGCAGAATATCCTGTTACTCAATGGAATCTTTTAGGCGTAACTTCACAAGGCAGCACTAATTGTTATTCGAGAGTTAGAAATCCGCAAAACAACCCACCACAATTCTGTAATAAATAAGTGTTTTGCAAATTCGCAAAACGACGATAGATTACCGATCCGGAGGGCAAACAGTATTTTGCTCTCCGGACGTTCATAAAACTATTGGGCATCGATTTTTGGTTAATCCATCTAACAAACAGTAAGCGATACTGCTCCACAGTCTTTATCATCGCAGGTACTAATCGTTCAATCCCTTTCCATTGAGAATCTGCTTCATACATTTGTCAACGCGAGACGCCCGAGTTTTAGATTGCTTGGGTGCGGAAAAATGTAGAATGTACGCTCTTTGCCTTCCCGGCGTTAATGCATCAAATGCGGTTTTCAGATCGGGAACCTCATCTAATTTGCGTAGAAATTCTTCAGGAACGTCGAATTCTTTAGTCTTTTTTAAATTCACTTTCAAACCGGCTTTTTCCACTTCGATAGCTTCGTAAATATAAGCCTCCAAGATCGGCTTCAACTTAACGATCTCCCGTACATCGGTGAACCGAATCTGTCGAGCTGCCTGCACATTCTTCGTTTGTTGGACTAAAATTCCGTTAGCATCCTGTAACAACACGCCTTTGAAAAACAGAAGTGCACAATATTCTTTAAACACGTGTATTAAAACTATATTACTTTCCTGAAAGGTGTAGCAAGGAACACCCCACTTCAACTCTTCCGTTAACTGACATCCGAGAACGATTGTTCTTAATTTAGCCAATTCTTTTTGCCACTTTTCGGCTTTGCTAAAATAGAAATCAACCTTAGGATTCATCGTATTCTTTTTCATAACGTATTACTTAACGATTCTCGTTAGCTGTCGTGTTTCCATTATTAGAAACTGCCTTTTAATAATGCCGATGAGTTTCGAATCTAAATCAGTGACAATTCTTTCTTCTTTCAAGTGATCCGTTCTCGAATTCAAATCTAGATCCTTAGCGAGCCGCGAAATCCTCGGACGGCATAATAAGATTCCGCACCGTTATGATAAACGAAGACATTGTCGTAGCGGCGATCACAAAAGAGAGCGCCGCCGAGTTCTCTAATACCGGGAGGCGTTTTCACCCAACTCGATGTTTTCGTATCGAAATCTCCTAGTTTCTGCAGTTCCCGATATTGTTCTTCCGATAAAAGTTCGATGCCCATTGTCGCAGCCATATCGATTGCATTATTTTTCGGCTTATGTTCTTTCCTTGAATCCAGCGCTTCCCGATCGTAACAAACGCTTCTGCGGCCCTTAGGACTTTCTGCAGAACAATCATAAAAAACATATTCGCCCGTCTTTTTATCATAACTGACAACATCAGGTTCGCCGCCGGTTATTTCCATTTCGTTCAGTGACAATATTTTTTCGGCGCTACCTTTCAGCTTCACCTCAATTTTAGGCCATTCCAATCCTTTATGCCGTTTCATGTTTTTTTCAAAACGGTCCTTCAACGTTCTGAGTAGCTCCTGCTGTTTTTCCGCCGAGAATTTCTTTTTATTGCTATCAGCGCTCTTCATAACTTCCTATTCTTATGTTGATTAAACGAAATGACCTTTCTATCCTCGGGTCTGAAATACCAGGATACCAGCGTTAGAATTAGAAGTAGCAACGAGGGAAATATTTCACTCACGGAATGACCCGATGCGATATGTGAAAACGCGGCTCCGGACATGGCAAAGAAAAAACCTGCGTAAGCCCATTCCTTTAGAACGGGAAATTTGGGAATCAGTACGGCGATAACCCCCAAAATTTTCCAAACACCTAGTATCGTTAAAAAATAGATCGGATAGCCTAAGTCCGTAATCTTATCTACCTCCGCCTTAACTTTGATTAACTGAACTGCTCCAGTCGATACCATCCCCAATGCAAGCCAGATAGTAGAAATCCAATAGATAATTCTATTTCTCGTTGTCATAATGCGCTATATTAATTTGTTTACTATGTCTTGCAATCGGTTTTGCAATCCAATGGATAACGTTCATAAATGATACTAACTATTGTTGGAAGATCTTCAGGCTCGAAGATTGCGGAAGTTTGTAGCCGCCATCTGAAAGTTGATATGAAAAAGAGAAAATAGATTTTTAGCACCTTACCTCAGAATGGATGAATAATTTCGCGTAACAAAAGAAGAATTCTGAAGGATTTGGGCTGTATCCCGCTTCCCAAATCAATGACAGAGCCTAGAGTGAAAGCCACCGAAGCGAGCATAAATGAAATGGAGCCCGCATCGATAGTTATACAATATATAATCGAGAGCCTCTCAATGAATTTTAATTAAGTGTTGACTTAATTAAGCAAATGATTCAATATGTCCGAATGAATGCTTTTGCTGCTCTTGCAGATGATACTCGAAGGGAGATTGTGAAATTGGTGGCAAAGAACGGCGAGCTTACTTCGAGTGAGATAAGCCAAAATTTTAAGATGAGTCCGCCGGCTATTTCACAACACTTAAAGGTATTGAAAGAAGCCAAGGTTCTTCAAGTGAAGAAAGAGGCACAAAAACGAATTTATAGGCTGAATAACTCGGGAATCGACGAAATGGAGGATTGGTTATCGGAAATTAGAAATCTATGGAATAAGCGACTAGATAGACTGGATAAGTACGTATTAAAAATCAAAAAGGAGAAACACCGTGATAAAAAATAATGTGGAAGCAATCATTGAAGGCAATAGAGTCATTTATAAGAGATACTTTGACGTATCGATTGATCTGCTATTCGAGGCATGGTCGTCCCAGGAACATCTTTCCGAATGGTGGGGGCCGGATGGATTTACAATAACGACAAAGCGTTTGGATTTTTCAAATGGCGGCATTTGGGAATTTATCATGCATGGCCCCGATGGACACAATTATAAAAGCAAGATTCAATTTATAGAAATTAACAAACCTAATTACATTTATTATCAGCATCTTGGCGATGATGAAGGTACCAAGGAGATCCATTTCCAATCTAAAATCATATTTGAAGAATCCGGCGAAGGAACAAATCTTACTATGGAACAGATTTTCCCGAACAAAGAAGAGTTGGAAAGAGTGAATAAAAAATACGGTGCGATTGAGGGCGGCAAACAACATCTTGGCAACCTTGCTAAATATTTGGAAAAGCGTAAATAAGATACATTCTGAAAACATTATTGAAGGGGATTGCTTTTCGAATTTCACACGTCGTCTAGCAAAAAGATTAAGCTGCGTTCCATTTGCGGTAAAGCCGACTTGCATAAAACTTGTGTGAGTAAGCGTGGAGCTATTATAGAATGCGGCTCAGTTTAACCCAGAGAATAATTTGACCAAGTTTGACGAAGATCCTAATTATTGCCTTGCTGATAACTCTTGCAGATCATCGCAAGGCTCGCCCCAAAAAACCAAACTAAAGGAGGAAGATTCGCTACAATTGTAGGTCCCCAACCTGCGGCGTTGTAAAAAATCCGGGTGTTTACGGCGGTTCCGCACTTCGCCGGTATCGACAACAAGCACGTAACTGCGCTGACCCAACCTAACCAGCCAATCCATCAAGGAAGCGCTCCGAGTAATCCAAAAAGACCCGTCCATCGAATTACCTTTGCGTTATTCGTGAAAAGTCTCCTCAATTGAATGCTAACATTGCGTATAAGGAAAAAATCATTAGAATTGATATGAAGATGCGATAGACCCAAACCCAAGTTCGGCCATTTTCTTCTTGAGCGAATGCGCTCCTCATCGAGGCCGTCAAGCGTAATGCGAAAGTGCAGGCCGAACGGCTTGCGGATGCGAAGAGTCCTACATCGCTGGCTTCAACGCTTTGCCCTGTAAGATTATCGATTTCATGTTAGCGATAATCCCAAAGATAATCGTAATGAAATAGTACAGGACCTTCTCCCTGCAAGATGCGTGATAAAGAGGAATTTAGTGTTCGAATTTACTTCAGACTTGTAGAAATCAATAGCGAGGCATCTTGATTCATAAAAATATTTTCACCATTATAAAATGTTCTTATTTCCGTCTTTTTAAATCCCGCATCTGTAAGTAACGATTTTAAATCCGTATGACTAAATCCATTGTGAACTTTCGGATGGTTGACTTTCTCGTTTTTATCAAAATCTACAATAATTAATTTTCCATTCTCTTTTAATACAGAAAAGAATTGCTTTAGTATCCTGTTTGTATCCGGAATATGAAGAAGAACCAGCGAAACTACTATTATATCCGCTTTAATGCTTGAGGTAGTTTTCGTAAAATCAGAGTAAATAACTTCAGCATTTTTCATATTAGCTCGAATAATCTTCTCTTTTGCTATCTCGAGCATTTGTTCCGCAGAGTCCATTAATAGAATCTTATCGACTAATGGAGATAATTCCAATCCAACTAATCCGGTCCCGCTTCCATAATCCAATAACGATTTATCTTTACTATTTTTTAACTCTGATTTTATCTCCTTAACTATTATTTTCGCTAATTCCTGTCTTTCTTTCGTATCATATTCGCTTGCAATCTGATCAAATAAATTATTTTGCATTAGTCCATCATTTAATATTTAGTTAAAATATCTTCCGCCTTTCATGATTCTTTTTTTGTATGTTTCCGCTCTATTTGGAGAAGTTTTGCATAACGAAAAGTTGGCTCCGAAGCTAGTCTCCATTGTGGGGTTTTAGATTTGCCTTAGGCAAACAAACATGAAATGTTGTCCCGAGTCCTTCATGACTTTCAAGCCAAATCTTTCCTTGGTGTTTTTCAACAATCGCTTTAACGATCGACATTCCCAACCCGACGGGTTTTTCGCCTTGCATGCCGTCTCTGCGAGCTTTGGAATATTTATCGAATATATGCTGTTTTAACTTCTCAGGAATTCCTATGCCCGTGTCCTTGATCTCAAGCCGTACCTTTTCGTTCTCTTCAAAAGAATTGATTTCAATCTTTCCTGATTCGTCCGTAAATTTAAGAGAATTCGTTATCAAATTTTCTAATACTCGAGCAAATCTCTCGCGATCGATTAAGGCGGAAAGATCCGGAGGATGCACGGTAATTTTTATTTCTATATGTTTTTCGGATGCTTTGTATTGGAAAGGCGACAGAACTCGTTCAACATATGGATCAAGTTGAGTAATCTCCTTTGTCAAGGAGAAGTCTTCGCTCTCGATTTGGGCTAATTCCAGCAATTCTCGGACTAATTTTTCTGCCCTTGAACAAGCTTCTTGGGCATACATAAGAGTTTCCCTGTTTTTAGCGGAAATTTCCGGGATTTTTTCTTTTAGAAGATCCAGAGACATTTGTATTATATTGAGCGGATTTCGAATGTCATGCGCGATTGTGGCCATAATCAGATCTTTACTTTCATTCAAACGTTCGAGTTTTTCTTCTCTCCCTTTTAATTCTCTAATAATCGGTCTAAATACGAATAGAAACTCGGCGGTAAGTAATAATAGCGAAATGGCAGCCAGCAATATTTCAACAACCTCGAGCCTTTGGATACGCACTTTCGATTCTTTCTCGAACACTCCTACTATGGAATCCATCAAGGGCAGGTACGCTTCTTCATTCTTGAAAATTTCTGCCATTATCCCGCGTATCTGAGAACTATCTTCAAGATGCGAAATCGATAAATACAATCCTTTTTGATAAGGAGCAATGTCGTCGAAGAGTTTAGATATAGCCGGCGACTTGTTGACGGGTAAACCGATTTCTGCATCTCCTCGTTGAAGTGAAAAATGCGTTCGGTTCCAATTCTCGGTCTCCTTTTTTAATTCAATAAAATTCCCCGGATCAATCATAGACATTAGCGCCAGTTTAGTGATTCGTTGACTATGCATTCTCTGTTTTCCCGCAATGTTTACGATTAATCCATCTTTCCGAACTTCCACTAAAAGAGTATGAATGATAACTTGATTAACAATGATCAAGATTGCTACTGAAACAATCGCAAAAAAATACAGGTATTTCTCGGTTATTCTACCTATGTACGGCTTCTTCATAATGGTCTTTGGATTTTAATGGTAAGGAAACAGAAAGAAAGGCTTTTTCCCAACTATAATATACTTAGTTCAAAAAAAAGTATAATCGAAGAAGCCGAAAGAACGTCTCCGAGTTTCAAATGAAAAAAATGTTCGCTTTATGTAAGGAGTTAAGAACAATAAGTGAGATTCAAAGCTTAGCAAGACTGAAGATTCATGAAGGCAAAATTGAGGAATTCAAGCGCGTCGTTTCTCAAGACAAGCGCAGGATCATCGGGCGAGAACTATGCGGAACGCCAACTCTCAAATTAGCCTTAGCCTTCACGGGTCTCCTGTCCGAAGTTTTCGGCCTTATTAGCCATGATGTCCATTCCGTTCTTACATTGTAAGTTTTTGAAAATTAAGTGTGCACTCTGGTGTTTTCTTACCTGGCGGATACGACCGAGCGATTGCGCATATTAAATTCGTAATACAAACAAGCAAATTACTCAAAGACAAAGGAGAAATATATGGCGAAGGCAAAGAAGAAAAGCAGTCCGACAAAATCTAAACCGGACGACATGAAAATCGAATTTATGGGCGCTCCATCGCACACCATCACTCCTTTTCTCATGTTCAATGCGGATCTCGTGGAAGTGACAAATTTCTACGTATCGATTTTTAAGAAATCCAAAATTATCAGGGCAAATCGGATGCAGGCGGATTTCATTTTGAACGGCCAAAAGTTTTCCGCTTACAATGGTGGACCTAATTTTCAATTCAGCTGGGGTGTCTCATTCATGATCAGCGTCGATACCCAGAAAGAAGTCGATTATTATTGGAACGCTCTTCTTGTAGACGGTGGAAAAGAAAGTATGTGCGGTTGGGTTCAGGACAAATACGGCATGTGGTGGCAGGTGACACCTAATATTCTCTTAAAACTTATCTCACATAAAGATTCGCAAAAAGCGGAGCGCGCGCGACGAGCGATGCTAAAGATGCGAAAAATCGACATTGCAGCGCTCAAAGCGGCAGCCGGTTAGAATGAAATATCTATTGCATCGCCAAAAGTCATACGCATTTAAACGTATCATCCTAATAAGTATCTAATCTGAAAAAAAATCGCTTTGACGATGCAAATGCCTATGCAATGGGGGATGCAATTATTTCGGACATCGAACGAGTTGCCCCGAAATTCGGCATCCACGCAACAATGATTCTAAGCGGAACGAGCTTGACGATTTGCCACAATAAGATTTGAAGCACTTCAATGCTTATAACCACTGAAGTCGAAAGTAATGCAAAGCTTCAAATTCGTATATTAATCTCCGTTAAGATTAGCGGTCGTCTTTGCTGTCGATAGGCTCCCATAGTTCAATCTTGTTGCCGTCTGTGTCCATAATATGTACGAATTTTCCGAAGTCAGAAGCCTCAATACTATCAAGTACGGTGACTCCGTTCTTTTTGAGATTATTTACAAGCCCTTCTATATTCTGAACTCGGTAATTAATCATAAAATCCTTTTTGGACGGAGAAAAATATTTATCTCCTCTTTTGAAAGGACTCCATTGAAGAGAGTTTATTTCATCAGGTCTGTCGATGTTTCTGGATTCAAAAGTCGAACCCCATTCATTGATTTCAAGTCCTAAATTTTTGGCATACCATTCTTTCGTCTGCTGCAGATTATCTGAAAAAAAGAAAATGCCGCCAATTCCCGTCACCTTTGGCGCAACGCCGGGCGACGAAGTCGAGTTGTCTGTTTGTTTTTTTGGATCTTCCATATTGTTCATCTTTTGGCTATCGAATCATAGCTTGTAAGAGGTGTTACAAGAAAAATTATTGTCAATAACCTTTTTATTCTATTCTATTTTCTACTCGTATATATTTGCACTGCCGTTTTGTCAAAATTGCGATGAACGCTAACCACTTCGAGTTTCAACTTACTCTTAGTGTCGTTTATAAGATTAATACCCAAACTAAACTCTACGAATCTATGATGCTTTAACTATCCGATACCAAGCAAAATAAAATCGCGCATTTATTATCGCGATCGGTCATTCGGTATAAAGCTGTTACTAATTGCTATCGGCGTATGCAAACTTTTGTTCCAAAATCAGGCCGGGATATATTTTATTTTATAAGGGACTCGGTCATGAGAAAAGAGTTATTGTACTCGAATTTTTCACTCTTGATGTTGTTAGAACAGTTATGAATAGGCAAATGACCGTGCCATTTTGATCCGTTGTTAGGACGCGAAACCTTTGAAATTTGGCGCCGTACTGACCGCAACGTTCGGAGATATGGTCAAGCGTCATGTAAGCGACCAAATACGTCGCCTCGAATACCATGACCTCTCATGAATGGGCAGCCTTCCGTATTTTTAGGAGGAGATATTGTGCAGAAAGTCCCGAAACTCAAGCAGCAGCAAAGGCCGAATTTACACGTTTATGGAAGTGCGAATCTCGTTAAGACACCCATGAGGTTTGATTTAGTCGATAAGTTCTGGCTAAAGACATATCCGCTGACCTTGGGCAATGGGAAACGGTCGTTTGTCGATGGCACAATCCCGGCGTTCAAGGTGACCGAAAGCCAAGTCTCCCCGAGCGGCGTCAGTATTGTGAATTGCGAACGTGCAGGCGAAATGTGGCGAAGCCCAAGGAAGAGTCCCAAAACAAGCTCGAGTGTGACAAAAGCGCCGACAACTATGCGAAGTGACCCACTTTTAAACTGTTAATAATACCGGTTCCTGCTCTGTTACGATGATCGTATGTTCGAATTGAGCGACATACGATTTATCGGGTGTTGTCAAAGTCCATCCATCATTTGATTCGATAGCAAGTTTGGCACCGGTAGAAATAAAGGTTTCGACAGCAATGACCATGCCTTTAGATAAAAGCCTTAGATCAGTAGGATCTTTATAATTGACAATATTATCAGGTTCTTCATGCAGACGTCTACCTGTTCCATGACCTGTAAGATTTCTAATAACTTGATAACCGTGCTTCTTTGCTTCAGTTTCGATGGTACATCCGATTTTATTTATTTTGTTTCCCGAACGAAGTGATTTAATTGTTTTAAGTAAAATATCGTGCGACGTGTTGCAAAGGTTTATAAGATTCTGACGAGCTGGAGAGAGACAAATAGAATACCCTGCATCAGCAAAATAACCTTCAAGTTCGAGAGAAACATCTACATTTAGTAGATCGCCCTCGCGTAAAACGCGAGAGCCGGGAATCCCATGTGCTACTTCATGATTTACACTGATACAAGTTGCGCCGGGAAAATTATATGTAATCTCGGGCGCGGAATGTGCACCGAAGGACTCAAAGTAATTTCGAGCAATTTTGTCGAGGGATTTTGTAGTAATTCCAGGAGACGCATTTGCAATCATTAGTTTTATGGTTTCGGCAACTAAATTACCGACCTTTTGCAAGCCGATAATGTCTTTTTCTGATTCAATTGACATAACTACCTCGATTTATTTTCTTTCTCTTAGACCATTTACGAATTGCGATAGAGCGGCTCCGAAGTTCGGCCTTCCTGCCCAGCTTATGAAATCCATTTCTCCTCACATATGTTTTTCATAATGAAGAGCAACGGCTCCAGATTGAAAAATTTTCGAACCAAGAAAATCCAACCGGAGACTCTTTTCCGAACTCACGGTATCGAATAACCGCGGTCCTTTTCCAGCAACAACCGGATGAACTACGAAACGATACTCGTCAATCAAATTGCGTTCCGAAAGCTGCGACGCAATGCTCAAACTGCCCACGAAAATGTCCTTTCCGGACTGCTGTTTCAAAGCAAGGACCTCTTCTGCAATGTTTCGCTGCGCAAGTCTCGTATTCCTGTCTTCCACATCTCTCAATGTTGTGGAGAATAAGACCTTATCGAGCGAGTCAAATACTCGAGCGAACTCATTCGTTGATTCTGCTTCTGATCGGCGCTTGGCGATGTCAGGCCAATAAGGCACCATTAGCTGATACGTAATCCGACCATAAAGGATGAGGCTTGCAGTACGCAAAAGATCGGTGAAATACGTATGTAGCTCTTCGTCAGCGATCATGTCGGTATGACTACAATACCCATCAGTGGTAATATTGATTGCGAAAATAGTTTTTCTCATCGGTCTAGTTATATGGCTTGCACAGAGAAGTTCAAGTATCAATTAAGCGAATTTTCGATTATCGAATACTGCGCGGCGCTTAGTGCTAACGAACGAAACTGGCCGAAATCCGGCGTGTCCGAAGGACTTCGCGCGAACTTGTAAATGCGAACGAAGTGACAAAGCCGGATTTGCCGACGGACAAGCGAGGGTTGCAGCAAGCCCAAAGGGAAATGGCAGAGCCGTATCTAAACGCAGTTCGAAAATTACGTGACAAGTGGTTTCGTTTTATTTTCTTCCATTTCGTTTTTTAAAGAATTATTTTTTGCTTTTCATTATCTCGATTCTTTCTCCGGAGCATACCGAACGATGATGCCGCCCGTCGAAAGGGGACGAGCCTCAAGTTGTTTGAGTTTTTTATAGGGGATTCCCTGATTAAACAAACGTCTCCCATCCCCTAAAAATACTGGTGCAATGCATAAGCGAAACTCTTCAAATAGATCTGCTTTTATTAAAGATTCGGAAAGGTTACCGCTACCGAACACAAACATATCTCCATTGCCTTGGTGTTTCAAATTAGAAATTTCAGCTACTGCATCTTTTACAACTATCGTATTGTTCCAGTCGGCAGTTTTGAGCGTTGATGAACAGACGACCTTTCGAATCTCATTCATCAATTTGGCTATTTCTCCTTCCTCTTCTCCCGCCTTTGTCCAGTAGTCTGCCATACCTTTGTATGTTGTCGCACCAAATACAAGCATGTCGGCTGAATTCAACTGAGTTAGGCTGAGTTCCTCAAGCTCTTTGCTCCAAACAAGTTCATGAAAGCTTAAGTCCCAGTTTTTCTCACCTTCAAAATATCCGTCTAAGGTGATTACATTCCACATTATTAATTTTCTCATAACATTTTCCTTAAAAATTTGTAAATAAATCGCTTCCTGTCGTGTAGCGAAAGAAAACAAAAGATTATCCCGTTCTAGAGTAAAAGAAAAAACCAAATCTATCCATTTTTAATAAAGCTTATTCTCATTTTTCATTTAGAAAAATATTTTTTGAATTGAGCATAACGAAAGAGCGGTTCCGACGTTCTGCGCGTCCGAAGCACTTGGAACAAGACTTGCTTTGCAAGGCGAGTGGCAAAGCAGAATTCGGCGAAGCCTGAAGCGATCCCGAGCGTAGCGGAGGCTGCGTAGTTATGCGCTGGTGGCCCTTGAAGAAAGTTGCTATGCCGAAATTGGAAATTTAATTATATTTTTAGGTTTTTCCTGCATTGCAGCCCATAAATCTAACTTTGTCTGCATATTTAGCCAACTCTCAGCTGAAGTATTCGTAGCAATGGCAATTCTAACAGCCATTTCAGGCGTAACTGGACTTTTTCCATTCACTATTTCTGATAGAGTTTTACGAGACACACCTAAATTTTTTGCAGTCTCAGTAATCGTTAATCCCAAAGGCTTTATTACATCTTCTAATAGAATCTCACCGGGATGAGTTGGCCTTCTCTTATTCATAAAGTTTTTCCTCAGTGATAGTCCTCATAATCAACCAGTATAGCATTTTCGCCTTCAAATTCAAAAGTAAGGCGGCAATTTCCATTTACCCATACTGACCACCTACCCTTTTCTTGTCCCTTAAGAGGATGCAGCCTGTAGGCGGGCAAATTCATGTCTTTCGGCGAAGTAGATGAATCTAATCGATCTAGATGTCTCGCCAATTTACTCGCATGATCGGCTTGTATTCTTTCTTACTGCCCGTCTCAAAAAATGTTCAAGACCCTTATGTTTAAAGGAAATAATCAATGTTACAAATGTAACCCTATAGGTTACATTATCAACTCTTTATTTTCATAGTAAGATTAGCCAAACTGTCCGCATAACGTGGTGAGCTAACCGACGTGCGAGCGAAGCGAGCATGTGCCCGAAGTTCGGTGCGGCGCGCGCATTTAATCCCGCCTTAAACCCCATTTGCGCGCGTCCGCATGAGCGAATATGAATGGAGGCGTGCCGGCCGAAGACAGGCAAAGCCGGAATGATTCGCGAGAGAAACGGGCGGCTGAGCACCATAGCGGAGCCGGAGGCGCAGCCAAGGAGCCTAACGGTTAACGCGAGTTAGCCGAAGTGACGCGCCGGGTGCCGGAGCCCACGGATGGCGGAGGTACTTTAATCGGCAGCCCACCGATATTCGAAAGTAGCGGAATCGAGAACGAGCGCGGCGTTGAGCCTTGTTTTGATATCTGCGCCTCCAGGCATCATCGGCAGCATTTGGAAATAGTTTCTGATTGCGAAGTTGATTCCGGCAAGGCATGTCTTTGCCTTGATCCAGTTTTGTGGACTGAAAACGCGATTTATAGGCTGCGGTTCATTCGCGGCTGCTTCGAGCGCCATGTTGATACTGATGCCCGCGATTTTGACAATCTCATCAACAAGCTGATTGCTTGCGGCCACGGCATAACAGTGGCTCGGTGGAGCAACGCGCTCTGGCGCGTTGCTGGAAATGCCAAAGCACATTGAAATGGCGTAAAGATGGTGGGCAGGGGCGTAAGCTTTCATTGCCAAAAGGCTCTCATTGAAGTTTAGCGGATTCGCCGGTTCCCACGTTTTCATTACTTGTTGCATCCACATATTTAACGCTTGTGCGTCTTCGGGCTTGTATTCCCGGCGGAACAATTGTTCGAAATACTTATCGAAAAGCTTGGTTTCGCTATGGGCTGAGTTGGGCCGTTGGGAATGCCAGGAAATAAGAGACTTTGCCATGTCAGCTAGATCAAGAACATAGCGTTTATCTTTTTCGGCCGGTGCGGATTCACCGCGCTTCGAGATAAAGAAACCGGTCGGATACTTTTGCTCAAAGGCGCGCTTGAAAGCCACGACTCTCCGATCATTGCTGCGTAGGTCACGCGGTTTCACGGCGCTTTGCGAATTGGTGTTTATACTAATGCGGTCGGCTCGCTCTCGCTGTGGAATTTCGTAGAAACGAAAGAGAATGAATGTATCATCCAAAGTTTTTACTTTCTCGCTGCAACTGAGGATTGTATTGAGTGATTGGCAACCATTAACAATACTGAGACCATGCAGCCGCATCGTCGCCTTCTGCGGACCGATCATCTCTATTTTGTTGCATATAGCAGTCACGCCATTGTGGAAAAAGAAGAAGTCCTTGTACTTATCTCCGTATATAGTGTTTCGAATTCCCTTGTTTACGGAATTGTTCAATCCCAGGCTCTGACGCACGTTTTTTTGAAAAAGGGTGCCATCCTTGATTCCAGGAAAAGCTACGCAGTCTTTCAGTGGCAGTGCGCCAATTACGACCTTGCTCCCTGCAATCTCTAACTGCATATGCTGGACATGTGCGAGCCCTATAGTGTGATGGATTTGTGGATTGTCCGCCTCAAGCGCAATGTCATGACGGCGTTTGATTTCATCTTGATCGACTACTGAAATAGAGCAAACGAAGTCTTCATTTTCTGCAATTTCGGCGAGCTCTTTCTGAAACGTGGCGAGATCATCCTTGGCGGCTGACGTGAGTTCACCCGTTGTCAAAAGCTCAAAAGCAATTTCGTATTCGTCTTCCAGCACTGCCGCGACTTCGCTCAGCTTGCGTTTTAGTTTCGCGTTAGCGACTTCCTGGAGCCGAACAAGATTTCTTAGCTGCACCCATGAAGAGAGTACCTCGCGAAGGGGTTCGGCGTTCACGGCTTTTTCACCAATGAACTTCCCTTGAATAACCACGACGGTGGAGCGTTCATCATCAATAACAATGGCGTCTATCTGTTTATCGTCCGCCCCGTCCGTGATATCGTCCCGCGTCTCATTCATGTCCCGCAAGTGTACGTTCCTCAAATACCAAGCGACAAACCGCTGCCCATCATTGGCAAAATGTTGTTGGTAGAAGGGTTCCTTTATTTCTGTGACAATCTTTTCAAACATGTTGTTTCTCCCGTGGTTTGATTCAGTGATCGCGAAGTACGGAGACCGGCCGCCACGGATGGCGGCCGTCCTTGCGCGCCATTTCGGCTAATGAACAGGGCTTGACGACGTTTCGCGAGTGCGAAAGCACTGGGATAGTGTCCTGAAAGTTTCGCACAATTAGAATTTCAGATAAGGCTCTCAATGACCGTTAAGCCGTGAGCTTTGAAATTTTTAACTCTTTTAACTTCTTCATGTCAACATACTTTTTGGTTCCCCATTTTGTGGAGGCAACATGCCTGAGGCGAGCGGTTGCCAACATTAGAGCGGACTTGCCATCCGGGAAAGCTCCGACAACCTTGGTTCTCCTCTCGATTTCTTTGATGATTCGTTCCAAAGGATTATTTGTTCGTATCTTTCTCCAATGTTCGGAAGGAAAGTCCATGTAGACTAAAGTTTCCTCGATTCCATTCTAAACTACTTTAGCCGCTTCCTTTAATTTCATTTCCGTTAATCGTTCTACGACAAAGTTAGCTTTCTTCAAAGACTCGCCTTTGTTCTCTTGAGAATGGATTGCCTTTAACATTTGAGAAATAACTTTAAACGATCCTCTCGGAGCCGTTCCAAATACGTTTCTATAGAAATGAACTACACATCTTTGTCACTTGGATTCCGGAAAGAAGTAAGGAAGCGATTCCACTAAACCTAAACATTTATCGGAGATTATTAAGTTCACTCCTTTCAGTCCTCAATCCTTTAGATGCTTCAAGAAAGCCTACCAACTGTCCTTATCTTCCTGGCTCCTTCTCCATGGAGCCTAAAACCTCTCTGTAGCCTTCAGAGTTGACTCCTATAGCGATTAGAATCGCTACGTTGCGAACTTCGCCTCCCCTAGATTTCTTGAGATATAATCCATCCAATTAAACATAAGGATATTCATCGGTAAGCTGACGAATCCTCCATTCGTCAGCTTGAACAAAGACTTTCTGGTTGAGTTTGCTAATCGTAGAAGGAGAAACCTTGGTTCCCTAGAGTGTTTCCGTAATGTCTTCAACCCTCCGAACAGATACCCTAGATACATTTCCATGAGAACTTCCTCTACCGAACTCTCCCGACGTTTGTATCTTTCGATAATAGCCGACTCAAACGGAATTGTTCTAAGTTTCGGAACTTTTAACTTTACTTTTCCGGCTTTTGTTTCGAAGTTTCTATTGTAAGAACCTGCTCGTGTATCAACTCGATCCGGGCTTCTTTCATACTTCGAAGCTTGACAAAGTTTATCCGCCTCTTCATCTAAAAGAGCGTTCAGGGTTTCTTCTACTGAACCTCTTACGAGCTCGTTCAAGTCCTTCTTGAGTTGAGGTCTCATCCACTTGGATCACTTTCAGGTGGCTTTTATCTTCTTCTGCCCTCATTGGGGAGTTCTCCTCTTTTGAAATTTGTTTGGTCGCAATCTCAATTGGCAAGGAGAGCCTTTCTTTAGATCTTTAAATGTGCGAAATATTTAGGACGTTATCGGCTTCCATACAAAGTCTCGCTGAATATCCGGTAGAAATATTGATTTGTTTATTTTCGAAACGGCTTCACTGATTTCTAATTTTTCGTAATCTTGCATTTTTTCCTTGAAGCGCGAGCATGGAGGCTCGCTATCCGTCTACCGAGAGTTGGGCCCAAAACTTGCGGTTAACGATAGATAATTGTCGAAGTTCCGCGCGTCCGAAGGACTTAGCGCGAGGCTTGCTTTGCAAGACGAGTGACAAAGCGAAATGTGCCGAAGGCCAAGCCTGGGTTGCGTAAGCAATCCCGAAGCGCTGCGACAATTTTTAGTTAGCCGACGGTCCCGTGCCTAAAGAGTTAAAAATCAAGCCAAGGATGGCAGCAAGGTTAGTAATTTCCTGTTACTTAGCATAGTGATCAGTATATAAATCTAAGACTTTCTTAATCATCGTTTGATATGGAATTCCTGATTTCTTTGATTGATCTTTGAAGAATGAAATACTCTTTTTACTGAGAGTAATCGTTACTTTTGAATTTTCTTCTTTTAAGATAAGCTTATTAGGAGGCGGCAAAAAGTCATCAACAACCATTGAAGACTTTATGGACGAAGAAATCAAAGACGGTGCGTCAGTGTATTTTATTTTCTTTTTCATAAATTTTCTTACCCTCTCTCCAGTATCCTGCTCCAAAGATCCGGATTTTATCATTTCTATATGTAAATCTTATAGTTGCTACGAACAAATCAACTAATCCAAAACAAAAGTATCTCTTTTCATTTTCAGATGAATAAGCCATATCAATTGATATTACACGCTTGGGGTCTAAAAATGCTCGTTGGCCTTCGAAAAAATCTAAACCATGTTTTCGTAGGTTCTCATCGTTTTTGGCAGAATCCCACTCAAACTCCATCTACGTAGATAGTATAAAAGGTATGCGCATCTTGTCAATACATATTTTTATACATATAATAGTATGTATAAATTTGAAAATTCTTATATTCATTACACAACCTCGAGTCTAAAACTTTGAGCGCGGGCAAGGATGCCCGCTATTGATTCACAAAAAATGTCACGGGACTGTTCAGCTAACGAATAAGGCTGGCCGAAGTCCAGCGCGTCCGAAGGACTTGGCACGAGCTTGCCTTTGCAAGCTTAGTGACAAAGCTGGATTTGCCGAAGGCCGAGCGAGGGTTGCATAGCAAGCCCGAAGCGAAGTGGCCGAGCCGAAGTTAGGCGCCTGTAACGCGTTGCTGCGCCACGGATGGCGCCCTGTCAATCCCCTACACCTTAATTTTCTTTAAAATTCCTATTGACCGCAAATATATGTATAGTATATTGCTATCATACATATGTCGTCAATCGACTTTGAATGGGACTCAACAAAAAACTCTTCCAATAAAAGAAAGCACGGTATTTCTTTTGAAGAAGCTAAAACAGTCTTCTATGACGAAAACGCTAGGATTATTAATGATCCGGATCATTCTGATAAGGAAGAAAGATTTATCATTCTTGGATTTAGTCATAAACTGAATTTACTTATGGTTTCACACTGCTACAGATCATCTAAAGACGTAATTAGAATTATTTCTGCAAGAAAAGCTACAAAATCTGAATCTAAACAATACGAGGCATTTTTATGAAAAAAGAATACGATTTTTCAAAATCAAAGAAAAACCCTTACTTAAAGAAATTAAGAAAGCCTATTACCATCAGAGTTGATGTTGATACAATAGGTTATTTCAAAGGCCTATCTGATAAAACAGGTATTCCTTATCAAAATCTAATTAATTTATACTTAGCTGAGTGTGCTTCAAAACACAAAAAAATCGACCTTTCCTGGAAATAAGAATCTATCAAATCAAGCCGGACAAGGATGTCCGGCATTCGTTTCAAGCGTTATGGCGCCTAACGGCCGAGGCTTGAGGACGTTTCGCGAGTCCGAAGGACTTGGCGCGAGACTTGCTCTGCAAGACGAGTGACAAAGCGAAATGTGCCGAAGGCCAAGCGAGAGTGCGAAGCATCTCGAAGCGCAGCGACAAGCCGATAGTTAGACGCCGTAAGGAATTAATTAGACAACCTTTTAAGTTTATGCAATGCTTCTATTATTTCATCTAGTTTCTTTGGATCTCCTGAAGATAGAATAGAGTTTATTATATCAACAATTTTTGATTGGAATAATAGATCATTTTCTTGTTCTTTTAGCGCAAGCTCAGCCTGTTTAACTTCAGGTGAAGAAGTTGCATTATTAACGATATTCAATACTGTATTCATTAATTTTTCAAAATGAATACCTACAATCGTTTCCGTTTTTGTAGACCTTTCAACAATTTCTTGCAGCGTATTTTTGGTTTGGATAAATTGGATTTCTGAACTTTTTATCGAATGAAATGCAAACCAAATAGATATAATTGCCAAGGCAATTGAGAATACATTACTTATTAGCGAAAATATCTCCATTTAACTATACCTTAAAATTAAGTCATTTTGCTTTGCCCAACCATAGATAAAGCCTTTAATTTCATTGACTCTTTCCGAAGGGTCTTCTTTACCATTTCTAATTTGAATCGTTACACCTTTAGAAATAAAACGATCGATTAAGCCGAGATAATCAAAATATCTTACATCAGAGTCCTTGTATCCAGGATTTAACCATTGAATAATTATGCCGAAATTTTTCTCAATTAAGTAATCTATAGTTTTAATCCCATGTTCAATGTATTGAACAGATATTAATAATATACCAATCTCTTCAAGAAAAGACATATCTTCAATTTCTTCTTCACGTTCTTCGAATGAACCATTTTTTAGAAAAACATTAACATACTCTTCATTATTAAGTTTTAAATCGCGAATATATTTTCCCGTTTTTACATTACTTTGGAATAAATTAATCCAAGTCATTGATTTTCCAGATTCTTGATGTCCTAACAGAACTATTGCAAGTTTTTCTTTCATTTAATTTCCTTATGGCGCCTAACGACTAAGGCTTGACGACGTTTCGCGAGTCCGAAGGACTTGGCGCGAGACTTGCTATGCAAGACGAGTGACAAAGCGAAATGTGCCGGAGGCCAAGCGAAGGTTGCGAAGCAATCCTGAAGCGCAGCGTCAGAGCCGATAGTTAGCCGAAGTCGCATTACGACAACCTTCGCACAAATTACTTACTACTAATTACATAGTCACCAAGGCGGTCATCAAAAGTATAAATTATTGATTCTTGCTTATTATCAGCGACTACCAATAAAATCTTAGATATAGTTTCAATTGAAATCTCATATAATGCCTTTCTTTGCTCATATTCCGAACATACCAAAACATTATAATAATTCCTATTTTCATCTCTTACGAGAAAGAAAATTTCATTATGAATAAGCTGATTGCAAATAAATCTAATATCTACCTTTTTCTCTCGAGGGGAATCTAAATCATAATGTCTTTCCAAAAAAATATCGTTTAGTTTAGTAATACGCGCATCAGCCTTTACTGGGTAATAAGTGATGATATCTTTATATTTGTAGATCGCTTGAGTTAGTTTCGATTTGGCTTCCATTAACTTTCTAATTATTAGGAAACAAATAACGATTCTTTTCTCCATGACAGCCAAAGCTTTTCCCGAAATCCTCTTTGGGTTACGCTTAGGTGAAAGGTCTTTAACAAGAATTTTTAAATCCTCTTTCCAATACTTCGATTCGATCATATTCGTATCTATTTGATAAACTTTAAATTTCTGGAAAATAATATTCTCATGCGATTTCGCCTAACGATAGATAATTGTCGAAGTTCCGCGCGTCCGAAGGACTTGGCGCGAGGCTTGCTTTGCAAGACGAGTGACAAAGCTGGATTTGCCGTAGGCCGAGCGAGGGTTGCGAAGCAAGCCCGAAGCGAAGTGGCCGAGCCGTAGTTAACCGCCGTTTAGCTTATCCAATATAAGAAGTGTAGTTACCCCACTTAAAACCGTACAGCGAAGTTAGCTTCTTAGAGATAGGAGTAATACTATGAATAATACTAGTAGTAATGAAACGGTTCACGTAATCACATCTGTTCAGCGAAGACGCAGGTGGTCGGTTCGGGAAAAAGAACAAATCATCCTAGAGACCTACGAGCCGGGAAATTCTGTTTCCTTAGTTGCGAGAAAGCATAATATAGCACCAAATCAACTCTTCCAGTGGAGGCGGTTTATGGAAAGCGGCGCAAACAAAGGTATCGAGAACGAAGAGAATCTGGTTCCCGAGTCAGAAGTCAAAAAACTTGAGCAAAGGATAAAGATCTTAGAACGACTACTTGGGCGCAAGACGGAAGAAGTGGAGATACTCAAGGAAGCGGTCATCCTTGCTCGTAAAAAAAAACTGATCTCGCAAAAGCCATTAGAAGGAATCGAAGGTTTCCAATGACAAGAATAGCCGAGGCATTAGGAGTGTCCCGATCGATCTTTTATTATGAGGCTAGTTTTCGTAGAACGAAAAAATCTGTGAACGAATTCAAAGAATACGTAAAACAAACCGTATTTGAAGTTTGTGAAATTCGCTCGACCTACGGATATCCTCGAGTAACAGCACTTGTAAATCGGATCAATAAGAATAAAGGCCTTCCTCGCGTGAATCACAAGCGGATCTATAAAATCATGAAGGAAAACCACCTTCTCTTACAGCGCCACGCTCCTCGACCGAAACGAACTCATGAAGGCAAGATCATTGCGCTTAGAAGCAATATACGTTGGTGTTCTGATATCTTGGGTATTCGTTGTTGGGACGGACGTCTTGTCTGGGTAGCCTTTGTGATGGATTGCCATGATCGAGAAATCATCAACTATGTGGGTTCCACAATTGGAATCGACGGAGAAATGATTAGAGACATGGTCTTTGAAGCTAAGGAGCAAAGATTCGGAGATTCGAAAGCCCCATCCACTCAGTTCTTATCGGATAACGGTCCTCAATATACGGCGTTAGCAACGGTAAATTTTTTAGAAAGTTTGGGATTCGAAGTCTGTAACACCCCGGCTTATTCTCCCGAAAGTAATGGCATGGCAGAGGCATTTGTAAAGACATTCAAGAGGGATTACACTTATGTAAACAGTTTAGATAGTGCTGAGGAAGTTCTTCAGAAACTTCACAATTGGGTTGACGACTACAACAAATTTGCTCCTCATAAAGGACTCAACATGATGTCGCCAAAGGAATTTATTGAATCTGAGCTAGCCTTGGTTGTATGATTTTTGGGGGTAACTACAAGAAGAACAGAAGTTTTAAGGGTCCCCAATTTTTCTCTGCAAATATTAAATATAATTTCGTGATCAAGTCCTTCATAATGATGAGAAATAACATCTCTCAGTTTCATAATCTTCTCCCAATCAATTTCAGGATAATTATTAAGGAACTTACTATCTAACTTAATAATAGATTTAACATTGTCTCCAATAGCTTGGAGTCTCATCGCTATTGCATCAAGAATTGTTAATCCTTCTTCAGAACTTATCAGATCGTCTGGAAATTTTATTTTATTAAATCTAGTTTCGGTAAGAGAAAGAGATTCTAAAATGAATTCGAATCTTTCTCTTATTTCTTCAGACATTGATAAGGTCTTTTTGAATTCTGTTTAGAAATGAAGATTTTATTTGATCTCTTCTTCTAATTAAATCCACATTTCTTTCAAAGAGTTTCTCGAGTAAGATCTGCAAACCGGCCACAGAATCAAAATCTGGATTCTTCATCTCAACCAAGACATCTATGTCGCTGTTTGAAGTGATTTGATCTTTTGCAAAAGAACCAAAAATACCAATTTTCAGAACGCCAAATTCATTCTGCAGTTTAGGTTTAATTTCAGAAAGTTTCTGAATCAAGTCCTGTTTGGTTTCTACCTTCATATGTAAAATATTCAAATTGTGGGAGAAAAAGTCAATACTTGGAATATCAGCTTAAACCGGCTAAATAAGGATTCTGGAGGTAATTTTTTCTCTTTTTAGGGCTTCCGGTACGATTTTGCTAAATGGCGGTTAACGAAAGAGCGGCTCCGAAGTTCGGCGCGTGCAAAGCACTTGGCGCGAGACTTGCCTTGCAAGACGAGTGACAAAGCCGAATTTGGCGAAGCCTGGAGCGAGGGTCGCGAAGCGATCCCGAAGCGACGCGACAATGCGTAGTAGTTATACGCCGTTTTGAAGGGATTAAGCGCTAATTAATTCTTTATAATTTTTGATTTCTTTCAATTCGCCTGAAATTCGCTCTCTTTCTTCACGAATCTCATACTCATCCTGGATACCCATCCAGAATTCAACCGAATTGCCAAAAAACTTTGAGAACCTTAGAGCTGTATCAGCAGATATACCCCTTTTACCATGAATAATCTCACTAATCCTAGTTGGATTAAGTTTAGTCTCTTTAGCCAACCGGTATGCAGTAATATTCATAGGTAAAAGAAATTCTTCGTGTAAAATTTCACCAGGATGCACATTTGGAATCTTTTTCATAACTACCTCTAATGATAATCAACTATTTCAACATCAAAGGCATTGCCATCTTTCCATTTAAAGCAAATCCGCCATTGATTGTTGATTCTAATACTATATTGTCCTCCCCTACCTCCAGAGAGTCTTTCCAAATGATTTGAAGGAGGAATTTTAAGATCTTCAATTTGCTTCGATCTAGCAATCATCACTAATTTTCTATAAGCAATAAATTGAATTTGATTCGGAAGTTTCTTTGAAAACTCCTGATTCCAGATCTTTTCTGTTTCCTTCGATTTAAAGGAATTTATCACACCTTATATTCCTGCATCCCGTTATTATTGTCAAGCAGGAATATTGATGAAATGACCAAAATTGGTAATCTGATCAATAGACCCCGTTAAAAGTTCAATTTTAAAGAATTTTAGTTAAAAATATCATTTTTCAAAATGGCGTATAACGAAAGATAATTGTCGAAGTTCCGCGCGTGCGAAGCACTTGGCGCGAGCTTGCCACTGCAAGCGAAGTGACAAAGCCGAATTTGGCGAAGCCTGGAGCGAAAGTCGCAAAGCGATCTTGAGCGGAACGGAGCCGCGTAGTTATGCGAAGTTGGGCAATAGGTTCTCAGCCGGTTCTTTGTAGCGTTTGAATACTATCTAATTTGAGTTTTAGCTTCTCTTTCTGTTTTCTTA